>CALMGC010000099.1 GCA_937863505.1 uncultured Sphingomonadales bacterium
CCTCCTCGCCCTCATACGGGAACGGGCCGATGCCGAGCATCCCGTTCTCCGACTGGAGCGTCACCGTCACGCCGTCCGGAATGTGGTTCGCGACCAGCGTCGGGATGCCGATGCCGAGATTGACGTAGAAGCCGTCCTTCAGCTCGCGCGCCGCGCGCGCGGCCATGTCGTCTCTCGTCCAGGGCATCAGTTTGCTTTCCTTGGGGGCACGAACTCGATCACGCCATCGGCGGAGCGCGTCGGGGTGACGTCAGACGGCTGATCGGTCGGCATGGCGCGCTCGGCGTCGAGCCCTTCCCAGATGCGCGCGAGCGCTTCCGCCTCGGGGATGTTCACCGCCTTCGCATAGGCCTTCGCCCCGTTGCGGACGCAATCGACCAGCGCCATCCCGAACGCGAACGGGTCGGGGCCGAGCGGCACCGGGTTGACGAAGCAGGTGACCGGCCCTTCATCGCCCACCCACACGCGCAGGAACTCGCGCGCGCCGCCGATCATCCCGGCATAGCGGGTCAGGTCGATCGGGATCGGCTTGGCGGTCATGCCGTCTGCCGTTGCCGCACGGTGCGGAACTCGATGCGCTTGTCGTAGGGCGCGCCGACGATCACGCGCTTGACGTAGATGCCAGGCAGGTGAATCTGATCGGGGTCGAGCGTGCCCGTCGGCACCACCTCCTCCACCTCGGCGACGCAGATGCGCGCGGCGGTCGCCATCGGCTGGTTAAAGTTGCGCGCGGTCTTGCGGAAGACGAGGTTGCCGGTCTCGTCAGCCTTCCAGCCCTTGATGATCGCGAGGTCGGCGCGGATGCCGCGTTCGAGGATATAATCCTCGCCGTCGAACGTCTTCACTTCCTTGCCCTCGGCCACCAGCGTGCCGACGCCGGTCTTGGTATAGAAACCGGGGATGCCCGCGCCCCCCGCCCGGCACCGCTCGGCGAGCGTCCCTTGCGGGCAGAACTCCACCTCCAGCTCGCCCGAGAGATATTGCCGCTCGAACTCCTTGTTCTCGCCGACATAGGAGGAGATCATCTTCTTGACCTGCCGTGTGCGCAGCAGCTTGCCGAGCCCCTCGCCGTCGATGCCCGCATTGTTGCTCGCGATCGTCAGCCCGGTAACGCCCGCATCGCGGATCGCATCGATCAACCGCTCGGGGATGCCGCACAGGCCGAAGCCGCCCGCCACGAGCGTCATGCCGTCATGGAGCAGGCCGTCGAGCGCGGCGGCGGCGTCGGGGTAGAGCTTGTTCATGGCTCGGCGGCTTAGAACCCGCGCGCGGCGGCGGTCAATAAGCCAGCGCGAGCCCCGGGCGCGGCCAGCGACAGCTGACCAGCCGCCCGCTGCCCGACAGGGTGATGTACGCCGTCCGCCGGTCCGCGCCGCCCCAGCAGATGTTGGTGGTGAACGGGTCGGGCGTCGGCACGAACTCGACGGGCTCGCCCGTGGGCGAGACGACGGTGATGCCGCTCTCGCCGATGGTGGCGACGCAGATGTTGCCGTTCTCTTCCACCCCCAGTGAGTCGAACCACTTGAACCCCGCCGGGCGGTGGAGCGGGATGGCGGGGCCGCCCGGGCCTGCGCCTTGCTCGACCTCGCCCGGCGCGGTGATGCGGAAGGCTTGGAGGCGGCAGGTGAAGGTTTCGGCGGCGTAGAGTGTGTTGCCGTTGGGGGACAGGCCGATGCCGTTGGGGTTCTCGGAGGGGAAAATCACTTCCTTGAGGCTCGACCCGTCCGCCTTGGCGTAGAAGATGCCGGTGACGTCGCGCTCGCGTTCCCGCGTCTTGCCGTGGTCGGTGAACCAGAAGCCGCCATGCCGGTCGAACACGATGTCGTTGGGCCCGCGCAGGGTACAGCCGAAATCGCCGTCGTGGTACAGCACCTCGACCGCGCCGGTGGCGAGGTCGACGCGCTCGATCCGACCGCCCGAATAGTCATCGGGGGTGCCGTGCGGGATCAGCAGCCCGCCCGCCTCGCGATAGCTGAAGCCGCCATTGTTGCAGCAATACAGCTTGCCGTCCGGCCCGATCGCCAGCCCGTTGGGACCGCCGCCGGGCGTGGCGACGGTCTCGGTCGCGCCGTCGGGGCGGACGCGGGTGATGCAGCCCGCCGCGATCTCGACGAGCAGGACGGAGCCGTCGGGCATCGCAACCGGCCCCTCGGGAAAGCGGAGGCCCTCAGCAACCGTGGTGAAGTCCATCCTACCTCCGTCATCCCCGCGCAAGCGGGGATCCATCTCCGACGCCTAGCGTAACCCGCTACCGTCGTGATTGGTCCAACGCACCCTATATGGGTTCCCGCCTGCGCGGGAATGACGGTAGGAAGGTGCAGAACGATGAGCGACGACGTGACCAAAAGAACCGGCGGCCGCATCCTCGTCGACCAGCTCCTCCTGCAAGGCTGCGAGCGCGTGTTCACCGTGCCGGGCGAGAGCTTCCTGTCCGTGCTCGACGCGCTCCACGACACGCCCGCGATCGAGCTTGTCGTCGGGCGGCAGGAGGGCGGCGTCGCGTTCATGGCCTGCGCCGACGGGGCGCTGACCGGGCGACCGGGCGTGGCGTTTGTCACGCGCGGGCCGGGCGCGACCAACGCCAGCATCGGCGTCCATGTCGCAAGGCAGGACTCGCAGCCGATGATCCTGTTCATCGGCGACGTGGATCGGGGTATGCGCGACCGCGAGGCGTTCCAGGAGATCGACTTTCCGGCGATGTTCGCGCCGATCGCGAAGTGGGCGGCGCGGATCGACGACGCCCGGCGCATCCCGGAATATGTTGCCCGGGCTTACGCGACGGCGATGAACGGGCGGCCGGGGCCGGTAGTGCTGGCGCTGCCCGAGGACATGCTGCTCGACGAGGTGGAGGCGGTGGACCGTCCGCTGCTCGGGCCACTCGTGCCCAACGACGTTGAATCCAAATATATGCACATCCGCTACGCCAGCGAGAGCTTCGGACCCTATGGTTTCGGTCTGGATCAGCACAGCAACACCTATTTGCGCGACGCGTTTCGAGTTGCCGAGCGCCCGATCGCGATTGTCGGCGGTACGGGATGGAGCAGAGCCGCGGCCGGTGCCTTCGATGCGTTCGCGCGACGCTGGGACGTTCCGGTCGTCGCCGCTTTCCGTCGGCAAGACGCGTTGCCCAACACCGAGCGCGTCTGGGCGGGCAATCTCGGCTACGGACCCAATCCCGCGCTGGTGCGGCGCGTCCGGGAAGCCGACCTCCTGCTCGTCGTCGGGGCGCGCCTTGGCGAAGCGACAACCGACGGCTATTCGCTAATCGACCCCGACCATCCTGGTCGGGTGCTGATCCACGCACATCCGGACCCAGCCGAACTTAACGCGATCTATCGCGCCGATCAGGCCTATGCTTATAGCCTGATTGGGTTTTGCATGATGCTTGCCGAGCTGAAGTGTCCGGAGGCGACGCGGACCCGGACGGACGAGGCCCATGCCGACTATCTCGCCTGGTCCACCCCGCAGCCGCGCGAGGGTGTGGCCCTCGACCTAGGCATGGTCGTCCTCGCGATGCGTGAGGCGCTGCCAGCAGACACGATCATCTGCAACGGCGCGGGGAACTTCTCGGCTTGGTGGCACCGTTATTGGCGCTACCACATTGGTTGCCAGCTCGCCCCCACCGCGGGCGCGATGGGTTATGGCGTACCCGCCGCCGTCGCCGCCGCGCTTCGCCAGCCCGAGCGGGTCGTAGTCGCAGTGGCGGGCGACGGCGACTTCCTGATGAACGGGCAGGAGCTCGCCACCGCCGTCCAGCATGACGCGAACATCCTCGTGATCGTAGTCGACAACGGCGCGTACGGCACCATCCGCATGCATCAGGAGCGCGCGTTCCCCGGGCGCGTGTCAGGCACGCAGCTCCGCAACCCCGACTTCGCCGCGCTCGCCCGCGCCTATGGCTGCTGGGCGGAGACGGTGGAGCGCACCGACGAGTTCGCCCCCGCGCTCGTCCACGCGATGGAGCAGCCGGGCGTGCGGCTGCTCCACCTCAAGACAGATGTGGAGGAGATCACCCCCGCGACGACGCTGAGGGCGATGGGACGGCGCGAATAGGTGGCCATAGTTACACTAATCCCCGTTCATGCTGAGCTTGTCGAAGCACCGGCCAGGCGCACCACGCTTGCCTGTCCCCTTCGACGCCGCCTGCGGCGTCGCTCAGGACAGGCTTCGACAAGCTCAGGACGAGCAGATGAGGTGAACGACAGGTGACCACACCCTCGCCCCGCGTGCTGGTGGACGCAGATGCCTGCCCGGTGAAAGATGAGGTGTACCGCGTCGCGCTCCGCCACGGCGCGGCGGTGGTGGTCGTCAGCAACCAGCGGTTGCGCATCCCCGACCACCCGCTGATCACCCGCGCGGTGGTGAGCGATGCGTTCGACGCCGCCGACGACTGGATCGCGGAGACGGCGGGCGCGACGGACGTGGTGGTGACGGGCGACATCCTGCTTGCGGACCGCTGTCTGAAGGCGGGCGCGGCGGTACTCGGGCACTACGGGCGACCGTTCACGGCCGCCTCGATCGGTGCGGCGATTGCCACCCGCGCGATCATGGCGGACCTGCGCGCCGGTATGACCGAGCGGACGAGCGGCCCGGCGCCGTTCGGGCAAGCCGACCGGTCGCGGTTTCTGTCGGCGCTGGATGAGGTATTGGTGCGGTTGGGGCGAGGTTGAAGGAAGGGCCGCCCCGGGGTGTCGGGAGCGGCCCTTGTCTATCCTCGGCTGGCCAGCGCCGCGGCAAAGCCGCGTCGTCGATCCTCGCCGGTGGCGAAGTCGGCCGGGCTTGGGCGTCTCGCGGCTAGCGTGGCTAGCCGCGTGCGCCCTGCGCCTTAAATATCATCCCCCAGCGCGCCCTTGATCGAGCCCTTGATGTCCTGCCCGGTGCCCTTGACCTGCTGCGCCTGACCTTCGGTGGTCGTCTGCTCGTCGCCGGTCGCCTTGCCGAGCGCCTCCTTGGCCTCGCCGGCCAGCTTGTTGCCCGCCGCCGCGATCTTGTCGGTGAGTTCGCCCATGGTACGCCTCCATTACATCAGGCCGACAATCGGCCCGTCGGAGAGCAAACGGGCTAGCGGGCTAGCGGTTCCAACCTAGATCAACTCCGACAACGAGCGCGACATCGTCAGATTAACCCGGCCAGCGGGCTGGACGGATCGGCATAGCGCCGCTGCCCCATCCGCCCCGCACGGTAGGCGAGCCGCCCCGCCTCCACCCCCGCGCGCATCGCCCGCGCCATCAGAAGGGGATCCTTGGCCTCGGCAATGGCGGTGTTCATCAGCACCCCGTCGCAGCCCAGCTCCATCGCCGCCGCCGCGTCGCTCGCGGTGCCCACCCCCGCGTCGACCAGCACCGGCACGGTCGCCCCCTCGACGATCAGCCGGATCGTCACCCGGTTCTGGATGCCGAGCCCCGAGCCGATCGGCGCGCCCAGCGGCATGATCGCCACCGCCCCCGCCTCTTCCAGCTGCTTCGCGGCGATCGGATCATCCACGCAATAGACCATCGGCTCGAACCCTTCGCGCACCAGCACCTCGGTCGCCTTCAGCGTCTCGCGCATATTGGGATACAGCGTCCGCGCCTCGCCCAGCACCTCCAGCTTGACGAGCGTCCACCCCCCCGCCTCGCGCGCCAGCCGCAGCGTGCGGATCGCGCTCTCCGCGTCAAAACAGCCCGCGGTGTTGGGCAGGTAGGTCACGCGCCTGGGGTCGATATAGTCGGTCAGCATCGGCGCGTTGCGGTCGGCGATGTTGACGCGGCGAACCGCGACGGTGACGATCTCCGCGCCCGACGCCTCGACCGCGGCCGCGTTCTGCGCGAAGTCCTTGTACTTGCCCGTGCCGACGATCAGCCGCGAGCGGAATGTGCGGCCCGCGACGGTCCAGGTGTCGGCGTCGATCGGCATCGCCACATCACCGCCACCGACGAAGTGGACGATCTCGATGTCGTCGCCGTCGTCGACCACCACCTCGGCGAGCGTCGAGCGCGGCACCACCTCCATGTTGCGCTCCACCGCCACCTTTTCGGGGATGAGACCGAGCTCGCCCGCAAGCTGCGCGAGCGTGAGCCCGGCGGCGACGCGCTTGTGCTCGCCATTGACGGTGATGGAGACGGTGCCGTCGGTGTGGGGCAAGGATGACCTCAGTCGCTGGATGTCGCGGTTTGCCCGCTGGCAGCCCAACATATAGGAGCCGCGCGCATCCGCCCGCAACCGCAAGGCTCGCCCATGCCCGCCCCAGCAGCCAATATCGTCTTCGTCCTCAACGGCCCCAACCTAAACCTGCTCGGTACGCGCGAGCCGGACATCTATGGCCACGACACGCTCGACGACATCGCCGGCCAGCTCGAAGACCGCGCGCGCGCGCTGGGGCTCGAGATCGACATGCGCCAGTCGAATCATGAGGGGCATCTGATCGACTGGCTCCACGAGGCGCAGGCCACGCGCGCGAAGGCGGTGCTGCTCAACGCGGGTGGGTTCACGCATACGTCGGTCGCGCTCCACGACGCGATCAAGTCGGTGACGACCCCGGTGATCGAGGTCCACCTCTCCAACCCGCACGCGCGCGAGGCTTTCCGGCACACGAGCCTTGTCGGGCAGGCGGCGCGGGGAACGATCGCGGGGTTCGGCGCGCTGTCCTACCTCCTCGCGCTTGAAGCCGCCGCGCGGTTCTGACACACGCCCGTCACAACAAGGGGATCCCGTCGTTGACCGACGTCTATGAGAAATCCGCGCACGAGGCCGGCGGCGCGATGCAGGTCGATGCCGATCTGGTC
>CALMGC010000100.1 GCA_937863505.1 uncultured Sphingomonadales bacterium
GCTCGACCCGCGCGCGCCGGTGCCGTGGGTCCCGGCGGCGGTGCTGTTGCTGGCAGGCGTCGGCGCGGCGTTCCTGCCCGCGGTCGCGCACCTGCCCGTGTTCGGCTTCGTCAGCATGGCGCTGCTGCTCGCGGGCGGGGTCGCGGGGGTGCCGTGGCTGGTGCGCGAGCTGCTGCGTCCCTGGCGGCGGCGTGATGTCGCGAGCGTGCCGCTTCAGCTCGCGATCCGCCACGTCCAGGGCGCGCCCGCCGAGGCCGCGACCGCCCTGTGCGGCATCGTCGCGTCCACCGCGCTGATGATCGCGATGGCGACGATGGTGACGAGCTTTCGCGGCGCAGTGGACGCGTGGCTGAGGCAGGTGCTCGCCGCCGACCTGTACCTGCGCGCGGAGCCGGGGGTGGCGTTCGACGTAGCGACGCAGGCACGGTTGCGCGCGGTGCCGGGCGCGCGCGACGTCGCGTTCAGCCGCCAGCTGCCGCTGACGATCGCTCCCGACCGACCGCCGATCGTGCTCATCGCGCGCGACCTCGACAGCGAAGCGCAGCGCGCGCTGCTGGTTCCGATCGAGGCCGCCCCCGTGCCGCCGGGCGCGACGCCAATCTGGGTGTCGGAGCCCGCCGAGCGACTGTACGGCTGGCACGCGGGGCGTACCATCACACTACCACTCGGTCGCGGCACGCGCTTCGCGGTCGCGGGCGTGTGGCGGGACTATGCGCGCCAGCAGGGGGCGGCGGTGATCCGCTCCGCCGACTATACAGGTCTGACGGGCGACCCGACGCGCGACGAGGCAGCGGCGCTGCTTGCTCCCGGAGCGCGCGCCGCAGACGTGGGCCAAGCGATGCTCGCTGCGCTCTCGCCCGACCACAGACGGCAGGTGACCACCGCCGAGCCGCGAACATTGCGCCGGTTCGCGTTGCGGCTGTTCGATCGCAGCTTCGCCGTCACCTATGTGCTGGAAGCGGTGGCGATCCTGGTCGGGCTGGCGGGCGTCGCCGCGACCGTCTCCGCGCAGACGCTGGCGCGCGCCCGCGAGTTCGGGATGCTGCGGCACCTCGGCGTGTCGAAACGGCAGATCATCGCCATGCTGGGGACGGAGGGCGCGCTCTTGGGGCTGATCGGCGGGGTGGCGGGCGTTGGGCTCGGCGCGGGGCTTGGGCAGGTGCTCATCCACGTCATCAACCCGCAATCGTTCAACTGGACGATGACGACGCGTTGGCCCTCGGCGACGATCGCCAGCGTCGCGGCGGCGCTGGTGGGCGCGGCGGCGCTGACCGCGATGCTGGCGGGGCGCAGGGCCACGGCGGCGAGCGCGGTAATGGCGGTGAGGGAGGATTGGTGATGGTGGGCATAACGCCGCTCCTCCCCGTTTACGGGGAGGGGGACCGCCGCGAAGCGGTGGTGGAGGGGGTTGCGGGAACGCGTACCCGGCCAGCCCCCCTCCACCACCGGGCTGCGCCCGGCGGTCCCCATCCCCGTGAACGGGGAGGATCAAGGTGGGGCACCGTCCTCGCCGCCCTCGCCCTCCTCGGAGCCGCCGCCCCGCCCTACCCCGTCGTCCAGCCCGGCATCCGCCTCGCCTTTCCCGCCGATCACGGCGCGCACCCGGCGTTCCGGACCGAATGGTGGTACGTCACCGGCTGGCTGCGCGGAGCGGACGGGCGCGAGCGGGGGTTTCAGGTCACCTTCTTCCGCGTCCACCCGACGACGGACGCCGCCAACCCCAGCCGCTTCGCCCCGGGCCAAGTCCTGTTCGCGCACGCGGCGGTGAGCGATCCGGCGGTCGGCCACATTCTCCACGCCGAGCGCGCAGCACGCGGCGGGTTCGGGCTGGCGGGGGCGAAGGAGGGCGACGCGGATGTCGCGATCCGCGACTGGCGCTTGCGGCGGCTCCCCGACGGGCGGTTCGTCACGCGGGTGGCGAGCGACGCCTTCGCGCTCGATCTTTCCTTCCGCCCGACGCAGCCGGTGCTGGCGCAGGGGGTGAACGGCTATAGCCAGAAAGGACCGCGGCCCGAGCAGGCGAGCTATTACTACTCGCTTCCGCACCTCGCCATCACCGGGAGCGTCCGCGTGCAGGGGCGCGAGCAGGCGGTGACGGGCGAGGCGTGGCTCGACCGCGAATGGTCGTCCGATTACCTCGCGCCCGACGCCGCCGGGTGGGACTGGACGGGGCTAAACCTCGACGACGGGAGCGCGTTGATGGCGTTCCGTGTACGACGCAGAGGCGGAGGCCAGGTCTGGGCCGGAGGCTCGTTCCGCGCGCGCGACGGGCGGGTGACGCGGCTCGCACCCGGCGACGTGACGTTCACGCCTTCGCGGACGTGGCGCTCTGCGCGGACCGGAGCGACCTACCCGGTCGCGACCACCGTCTCGGTGCGCCTCCCCAAAGGCGTCCGCCGCTTCCCGCTCCAGCCGCTCTTCCCCGACCAGGAACTCGACGCGCGCGGCGGCGGGATGCCGGTCTATTGGGAGGGCGCGGTGCGGACGGCGGGCGGACGGGGGTATCTGGAGCTGACGGGGTATGCCGGGGCGCTCAGGATGTGAGGAACTCTAGACAAACTTAGCCTCGATGTCGAACCTCTGCCGTCCGAGCCAGCTTACATCTATGCCAGCTTGCTTTGCCGTCGAGGCGGTCATACCGAAGGTAGTGTCCACCGACATGCTACGCTTCATGGTCCCTTTCTGGGCGGCACGGACAGATGCTTTGATCTCAGGGAAGAGCCTGAGCCAGAATGGCGGCTCCGCCAAGGGTACAACTTCCGGTTCGTCGTAATGTAGCTCTACGGAGTGCTGCTTGGTTACGCCGCCTTTCGCCTTCACACCAAACCCTAGGTTAGAGAGAAAACCACCTTCACCGGCCTTCTCGGAAACGACTTCTATTTTAATTGACTCCGCACGGACCGCGCCACGGATGAATGCGACCAAGTCTGCTATCTGTTCGGCCACGATCACATTGTAAAACTCAGAAGCAAGTATAACCAAGTTAGACCTAGCTTCGTCAGGATGAACCGCATACGTCTTTTCGACTTGGACCGATTGGCCTTGTTCGTCGTGCAAGGCACCAGCTTTTCCAAGCTCAACTTTTTCGATTGTGTCAGAACCACGTAGCCAAGCCACGCCGTTTTGAACGCCCGAGACAAGGCCAGCGCCTACCAAAGTCGCCCCGACAGCGGTTGGAACAATGGGTGCCGCTATGATTGCCGCACCAGCCGCCTTCCACCCGTTTTCCTTTACGTTGCGGTAGGCCCAGTCTCCCCAGTTCTCCTCAGGCTCAGTAACGGCCACATCAGCAACGATCTCAATCAGATGAGTTTGCACGGTCAACCCCTCCTCACGCCCGCTACGACTGTGAGAGTATCAGCAACAAAGGTTCGGAGGAAGGCAGTTTGGACCGCCACTCTACTCCGCCGCCAACGCCATCCCCTCGTCCACGTCCTGCCCCTCCTCCGCCGCAACCCCCTGCTCCAGTTCCGCCTCGTCCGCTGCGAGCTTGTCCGCGTCCGCAGCCGTAATCCCGAACCGCGCCGCCACGTCCGGCGCGTAACGCAGCAGGTCCGGGCGGAGCTTGAGCAGGCTGATGTCCTTGCTCTTGCCCTCCATCATCACGTCGAACTCCAGCCCCTCGGCCATCCGCATGAAGGTCGAAAACTCGAACGGGTTGGTGAAATCGGCATGGCCGGTCCAGATCGGCGGGCGCAGCACCGTCCGGACCCGCGCGGTCGCCTTGGGCACCGCCTTTAGCGTCTCGCCCTTGCGGACCTTGCCGGTCTTCGCCGCCGCGCGCTGCTTGGCGGTGATCTTCTGCTTCAGCTCGCGCATCTCGGTGCGCGGGGAGGAGAAGTGTATCTTCGGCCGCACCCCCTCGGGCCAGCTGCCCAAGAACTTCTCCAGCGTCGGGCGCATCTCCAGCCGCTCGGGGTTGAGGCACCACATATGCTGATAGTCGAAGATCAGCCGCACGCCCGTCCGCTCGTGGATCCACAGCACGTCCGCGCAGGAAAAGCGGATGTCGTCATTCTCCAGCACCAGCCGCCGCCGGACATGCTCGGGGCATTGCTCCCATCCCTTGATCCAGCGCGCGCGGCTCGCTTCGGCATCGTCGTACACCCCGCCGACATGCGTCACCATCACCGCCTCGTCGTCGAGCTCCATCCGGTCGAGCATCTCCGCCTGGCTCGCGAGGTCCCAGATCGACTTGCGCGTCAGCTCCGGGTTGGGCGCGTTAAGGAGGACATATTGCGAGGGGTGGAACGACAGCCGGATGTCATACTCGCGCGCCTTCGCGCCGAACGCGCGCAGTTCCGCATCCGACTCCGCAACCATGTTGTGGAATTGCGGCATGTCCGGATGCGTCGCATAGGGCGCAAGGTCCGACGACAGCCGATACATATCGAGCCGCTCCTTGTGGAGGTACTCCAGTATCTCGGTCACATGCTCGAGCGAGCATTTAAGATGCGGCTCCTTGCGCCACCCACGTGTGTCGTTCGATTTCATCCCCGGCCGCCCCATCACCTTGACGGGAAAGCCTAGTCGTAGCGGACGAGTCATAGCGGCACCTGTTCTTCGAGAAAGCCGATCGTGCGGACGAACGCGTTCCAGTCGGCGGGGCGGAGCGCGCCGCCCGTCGCCTGCCGGTGTCCGTTGCCATAGGCCTCGGTTGCGCCGGGCGGGCGGTGGCGGGCGAGGAAGGCGATCAGGTCCGTCCCCGTCGCCGAGCGCGCGGCGAAGTGGACCCAGCCGGGGCGATAGCCGGTGTTGGCGGCGAGGACGATGTTGTCCTTGAGCCTCCCGCGCCATTGCTGTGCGACGAGCGGATGGATCTGCGTCGGAGAATGGAAGCGGATCAGCGCCACCCCGTCGCGGACCTTGGGCGCGACGCGCTTGGCGGCTTCCAGCTCCGCCTTCACCTCCGCCTTGGCGGCGTGGAGCGCGGCGTTCTCGGCGCGGTCGCCCTTGGTAATCGCCTTGGGACCATCGCCTTCCAGCATCAGCGTCAGCGCGGGGGTGGCGTCGGCGGCGGCGGTGCGGCGAGGGGCGTTGATGAGGCTGACGGCGTCCTTGAGCGCGGTCTTGCCATAGCGCGCGTTCGCCTCGTCGAGCTCGGGAAAGCCCTCGGCCATGTCGCCGATCAGCCCGGTCGCGGCAAGCCATAGCAGGTCGTCAGCGGGGCCGATCGCCTGCGCGCACCAGTAAGCGAGGAGTGCGGAGGTCGGTTCTGGCTTGAGGCCGTTGCCGCTGGTTACCGTCGCGTCACCCGGAGTCCCGGTCGGCACATGATGGTCAATCAACACCGTCGGGCATCCCGGCAGCACCGCGCCCTCGCGCACGCCCAGGTCGGTGACGATCAGCCCACCCAGCGCGCGCTCGGCCAGTTCTGCGCGAAGCTCGGGCGACCAAGGGTTCTCCCCCTTCCCCACCAACCGGATGTCGACCTCGCGCCCCGCCGCCCGCAGCGCCCGCGCGAGGATCGCCACCGCGCTCAGCCCGTCCGCGTCGAAATGGCCGAGCACCAGCACGCGCCCGTCGACGCCCGCCAGCCAGTCGCGGAAGCGTCGCCCGGCATCGCCGCGCGGGTCGTTCGGATCGAGGCTTAGCGGCAACATGACGCGCTCAACGAGCAAGTCCGAGCGGGTTTCCCTTGACCGACGCGCAATCTTTTGGCCTCAGAAGGAAACTTATGACGGGTTCGGTCCGTATAGCGAGGTAGTTTATGGGGACCATCATGCTCAGGAGCGCGCTCACCTCTCGGCTGGAGCGATATCTCGAACTCACGCCCGATGAACGCGACGCGCTCGACTGGGCGGAGCGGCGCGAGCAGCGCGTCCGCGCGGGATCGACGCTGACCCGCGAGGGCGAGTCTAACGATCAACTCTACATCGTCCAGCATGGCTGGCTGCACAGCTCGACCAACCTGGCGACGGGCGGGCGGCAGATCCTGCGCTTCCATTATGCGGGCGACCTGATCGGCACATCGAGCATCGCGTGGAGCTTCGCGGCGACGACGCTGACGGCCGTGTCCGATTGCGTCATCTCCGAGCTGAGCAAAGCCAATCTCGGTCGTATCTTCAAGGCGCAGCCGCGGCTCGCGGGGCTGCTCTATGCGGTCTCGGCGGCGGAGAACGTCGCCATGGCCGACCGGCTCACCTCCGTCGGGCGGACGGGCGCGGTGGAGCGATTGAGCACGTTGCTCCTCGACATGCTCGCGCGGCTGCGCACCACGGCGGGGGGCGTGGTCGACTCGTTCGAGCTGCCGCTGACGCAGGCGGATATCGGTGACGCGGTCGGCCTCACCAAGGTTCACGTCAACCGCACCATCCGCGAGATGGAGCGCCGCGACCTGATCGAGCGCAACGGCAAGCGGGTGCGGATCAAGAACGAGGCGGAGCTCGCCAAGTCGGTCGGCTTTATCGACCGCTATCACCAGATCGCGACCGACTGGCTCCCGCTGGCGGCGTAGGACACCTACACCGTCCCCATCACCTGCGCAGCGAAGCGCTCCATCTCCTCCGCCTGCGGGCTCATCTGGAGGAGGAGCAGGTCGAGCCCCGCCGCCTCATATTCCTCGACGCGTTCGCGCAACTGCTCGGGCGTGCCGACGAGGTTGGGCCGTAGGCCCCGGTTCGAGACCGAATATTCCTGCACCTTCAGCTCGCGCTCGAGCTGTGTTCCGGACAGCCATTGGTCGAAATTGGCATAGCCGGCGGGCAGCTCGCTCACCGTCGTGATCCGCTCCAGCTCACGTCGCGCCTCCGCCTCGCTGTCGCGGACGATCGCGTAAGCCGCCATGCCGTATTGCATCGACGGCTTGCCGAGCGCGTCGCGGCGCGCGCGCATGTCGGCGATCTTGGGGCGGATCGCGTCGGCGGGGTCGCCGTGCATGACATAGGCGTCGCACTGCTCGGTGATCATCGCCTTTGCCTTGTCGCTCTCGCCGCCCGCGTAGATGACGGGATGGTGCGCGGGCTTGGGCGCGCAGATCGCTTCCTCCGTCCGGTAGAACGCGCCGTCGAAGGTGAAGCGATCCTCGCTCCACAACCCTTCGACCACCTTCAGCCATTCGGACGTGCGAGCGTAGCGGTCGTCATGCTGGTCGAACTGCAAGCCATATTGCTTCGCCTCGTCCGCCCACCAGCTCGACACGACGTTGAGCGCGAGGCGGCCGCCAGAGATGCGGTCGGTATTTGCCGCCGCCTTGGCAAACAGCGCGGGGTGGTGGAAATTGGGGCGGACCGCGACCATCAGCTCGGTCGTCTTCGTCACGGCGGCGAGCGCGGCGGCGGTGCTCCACGCGTCGAGCGCGGGGGTCTCCACGCCCTTGATGTCGTTTAGGTTGAGCTCGGCGATGAGCGAGAGGTCGTAGCCCCACGCTTCCGCCCCGATCGCGAGGTCGCGCGCGTACTCCCACGTCGCCGCCATGCCCTCGTCCGGCACGTTGCGGAGCCAGCCGCCGAACACGGGCATCCAATAGCCGTACCTCATCGTGCCTCCTCGATCACTCGCACGAGGTAATCCACGAGCCGGTCGTGTGGGTCCCAGCCGAGCACGTCCCGGGGCTTGGCGACGAAGTTCGATAGGGCGTTGATGTCGTAGAAGCGCGCCACGCCGTCGCGGTCGTCGATCATCACCTCCACCCCGCCGACGTCCAGGTCCACCGCGCGGGCGATCGCCTCGGCGGCCCGCACCAGCTCGGGCGCGGGCTCCACCGCCGCCATGCTGATCCCGCTCCCCTCGACACAAGCGTCGGCGGGGCAAAGGTCGAACGCGCCGCCGCCCGCGACCTCGATCGCGTAGAGGTACGCGCGGTCGAGCGTCTCGATGCGGGTGATGGTGCCTCCCCGCGCGGGCACATAGTCCTGGACCAGCAGCACGCCGTCGATGCTGGTCGGCAGCTGGCGCTCGTCTACCGCCCAGCGCAGTTCGGCCATGTTGTCGAACCGCGCGATGCCCGCGCCCGAGCCGCCGATATTCGCCTTGACCACCAGCGGGAAGTCGATCGCCTCGGCGGCGGCGGGCACGTCGGCGGCGCGGTGGACCACGCGGGTGCGCGGGACCGCGAGCCCGAGCGAAGCCATTGAAGACAGCTGGCGCGCCTTGGACGCGTCGATCGCCAGCACGTCCGCGCCGTTCACCACCCGCGC
>CALMGC010000101.1 GCA_937863505.1 uncultured Sphingomonadales bacterium
CCTGTCCCGAATCCTGTACCACGTTCGTCCTGCGTAGTTACGTGCATAATTGCCGGTGTTCTCCTGCGAGGTCGCTCCGGTTGACAAACCCGACGTTACCGGACGGGCCACAACCGCCTAAGCTTGGCTTAAAGGCCGCCTTGCGCTGATCGCCCTGACGCGTCTTACGCAAGCTTGTCGGTGCGCCGAGGTGGCGTGACCGCGCCATGCAGATTTTGCACCTTCGCGCGGTCGCCCCGTTGTGGTCGAGGAGGTCGGCAGCACATCGACCTCCAGCCGAGATAGCCCGACGTCGACGGTATTGGATTAGAGCCGGACTTGCTCCAGCGCGGCCGCAAGTTCCGGATCGAAGGGCTCTCGCCTAGCAGCGCCGCCCATTTTGCCTCCTCCACCGTAAGGATGGCCAGCGCGATCCGCAGGCCGTCGCGTCGGCCAGTCGCCTGAGAATTACCGATCAAACAACGGCCAATCAGCCGCGCGACACGGAAATCCTCCAATGTTTCGAGTGCCCATCTTTGTCATCTTCGGGGCACCATGCAGCCCGACAGGGGCTGCCGTTCAGAATATCTCCAGGCGTCCCGCGACGCGGTCTAGGTCACGATAGGTGACCTATGCCCTTGGCATCCTCACATGGAAACCGACCGGTTCCCCGATCTCAAGCGTGAGCGTGCCGCCTGCGGCCTCCAGCAATGATCTGGCGATCGGGAGGCCCAGGCCGGTCCCGCCTTGCGCCCGTCGCGTCGTGAAGAACGGCTCGAAGATACGCAGGCGGTCGGCGGCGGCTACGCCGGAGCCGTTGTCGACGACGCGAATGACGACGCTATCGTCATCCACGGTGCCCCGCACGCGGACTGCGGACGCACCCGCCTGGCGGCTGTTCTCGAACAGGGTGGCCAACACCGATTCCACCGTCCCGGCGGAGACCGCCGCGAGCGGCAGGCGGGTCGGCAACTCGACGTCTACCGTCACGCCCATGCTGCGCCACGCGTCCGCGACCTGGCGGACGATCGCCGCCGCGTCGCTGCTACCCTCGCCCGGTGCCGCCATGTCCGCCCGCGCGAGGTCGAGAAGGCGCGTGACGAGCGAGGCCAGGCGGGTCGCATCCGCATCGGCGTTGGCGAGAAAGCGCCGCCGGTCCGCCGCGCTCATGTCCGGATGGTCTCCCAGCAGCTCGACCGCGCCCCGGATACCCGCAAGCGGCGTCTTGAACTCGTGGCTGACGGCATGGGCGAAGTCCCGCAGGTAGCGGGAGCGCCGCTCGATCGCCGCCGCCATGGCGGCGAAATCCGCGTACAGGCCCTGAATCTCGATCGCGGCGGTGGGCGGCGGGCCCGGCACCTGTCCGCCGCCGTTCGCGACCGCCCGCGTCGCGACGCCCAGTTGCTCGATCGGGCGCGTCACCCCGCGCGAGATGACCTCGCTAAGTAGCACCAGCAGTAGGAAGATCACGCCGACGCCGAGCATGATCTTGCCGCGGTCCTCGTATAGTCCCCTGAACAGACCGCGGGCGGAGCGCGACAGCAGCAGCACGCCGACAACGCGGCCATCGACGACGATCGGACGCGCATGGTGGACCCGCAGCGCGGCGGCGCGCGACAGCCACTCGAACCGGTAGGTCGCCCGGTAAGCGCCATTGCGGCGGAGCACCGTGATGGCGCGGCCCCCCAGCGCGGCGGCGACCTCGGGCAGCGCCGCATAGCTGCCCCGCGCCGCCGTGCCGGTGACGATGCGACCGTATCGGTCGAGCAGGATGATCGAGGCGAACGTCGTCGCGCTCGTGTCGGCGAGCACCCGCCCGATCCTGCGGGCGGCAAGGACGGCGTCGGCGGCAGGTGGCCCGGACGCTGCGGGTTCCGGTCGCTCGGCGCGGATCGGCGCGGTGCTGAGGTCGATGCCCGTGCCCTCGTCCGGCGAGGAGCGCGCAGGCAGGTCGCCTCGCCCGACCGACGCCGGGCCCGGCCACATCGCGGTCGCGGTGGCGCTCAGCGCCGCACCCTGCGCGACCAGCTCGGCCTCGGTCTGCCGCACGAGCGTGTTCTCGTACACGCGCAGGAACACCGCGCCCATGCCGGGCAGCGCGGCGACGACGAACAGCGTCGCGAACAGGATCGTGCGCAGCCGCAGCCGCGGCCAATGGCGCTTCGCCCAGTCCTTGGCGGCGGCGATCATGCGCCCGTGCAGGGGCCGAGGCGATAACCGATCCCGGCGCGCGTCTCGATCAGGTCGCCGCCGCCCGCGCGCGCGAACTTGGCGCGCAGGTTGCGGACGTGGCTGTCGATCGTCCGGTCGGTGACCGCGAACCCGGGGCCGTGCAGCCGGTCGATGATCGCTTCGCGGCTGAACACCCGCGTGGGCATCGAGGCGAGCAGGCGCAGGATCGAGAACTCGGTCACGGTCAACGCAACCTCCTCGCCGTCCCAAAACGCCTGCCACCCCTCCAGATCGAGCCGCAGCCGACCGTGGCCGAGCGCGCGCCCCTCCTCGACCGCGGGCGCGTGCGCCGAGGTGCGGCGCAGGATGGCCATGACGCGCGCCACCACCTCGCGCGGGCTGAACGGCTTCACGACATAATCGTCCGCGCCGAGCTCGATGCCGAGCACCCGGTCGATCTCGTCGTCGCGGCTCGACAGGAACAGGATCGGCGTCTGGCCCGCGGCACGTAGCCGGCGGCAGACCTCCAGCCCGTCCATGCGCGGCATGTTGATGTCGAGCACGACCAGATCGGGCCCCTGCGCCGCCGCCAGCGCGAGCGCTTCCTCGCCGTCGCCCGCCTCGATCGCGCCGAGCCCCGCCTTGTCGAGCGCGAAGACGAGCAGCTGGCGGATGTGCGGATCGTCGTCGACGACCAGGATCGTGCGGGGCATCGGACACAGGATCATCGTTGCGGACCTTGCGTCAACACCGGTACTGTCGGCGACACGGTGGTGGCCGGCGCAGGCGCGGGCGGCGGAGGTGGCGGGTTAATCGCGCCGGCGCAATCGCGACCGTGCGGGGCTGGCCGAAGCCGCGGCGCGACGGTGCCGCGCATCGCGCGGACCGTAGCGAGGCGACGCGCATCGCGTCCGCTCCAGCGACGCCAGTCCTGCTCCCGCGTGGCCGCGTCGACCTGCGCTCGCCAGCGCAGCCACGCCACGCGATCGCGCAGCGCCGGCTCGCGGACGTCGCGCTCCAGCACCGCCAGCAACACCAGCGAAGACGGGCCGAGGCGGGCCATGTAGCACAGGTCGAGCGGCGGCCCGGCCCGCCCACGCTCCAGCGCGACCCGGACGTTCCACGCCGCCGCCGTCGCGCCCAGGTCGACGACGCTCGCGGTCGCCAGCACCAGCGTCGCCGCGAGCGCATTCGCGTTGATCAGCCACGCAGCCGACCTTTTCCGCAGCAGCCGCCAGCCGATCAGCCCCAGCCCCGTCGCCACCAGCACCATCCAGGCGAGCGCCGACAGCCGCAGGACAGTCATCCCGTACGCATCGACATAGTCGAGCGTTCGCAGCGCGCTCGACGCCACGAGCAGCAGGTTCTGCGCGATCCAGAGCGTGACGAGGCGGCGGACCGCCGGGCTTGCCGCGCCCGCGCTGCCGGGCCGCAACGCCACCAGCACGAACGCTCCGGCCAGCAGCGCGGTCACGATCAGCGAATAGGCCCCGCGATGCGCATAATCGGCCATCGTCACGCCCGCGGGCAGCGCCGCCCCGCTCCACAGGAACACGACGTCCAGCACGTTCTCGACCGCGAAGATCGCGTTGAAGGTGAGCAGCGACAGCGCGAGCGTGGGCACGGCAAGGTCGGGCACCGCGACTCCGCCGCGGCGGGCATTGCCGGCCAGGGCGGTCGCGTGCGGGCCCGGACGCAGGCTGACCCAGATGGGCAGGATGATCGCCACCGCCAGCACCGTTCGCCAGGCGACCGTCCACGCATCGGGCAGGACGATGCGGGCGAACAGGTCGCCGATCAGCGGGTTGGCCCCCGCGAACAGCGCCGCGAACACCGCGCCGCCGATCACGGGCAACGCCAGCATCGCCGCCATGCCGCGAACGCCACCTTTGCGTCCACGCCGCTCGCGAACGAGCGCCACGCGGGCCGCGTCCCTGATCGGTGCCACCATTCCCGCGAGCGCGTGCCAGCCGAGCCGCCGGAGCCAGGCGAACGCGTCGTCGAACCGGCGGCGGGGCAGCAATGCGGCGAGCGACAGCGCCGTCCAGAACATCGCCCATGCGAGCAGGCTGGGATCATCGACCATCACCAGCCCGAACGCGACCGCTGCAGCCAGAGCGATGCGCGCGCTTGTCGTCCGGAGCACGACGGGGCAGGTCAGCGACAGAACGGTGATCCAGTCCAGCGCGAACCCTCCCAGAACCGCGCCAAGCCCACCGCCGTTGACCACCGCTTCGCCCAACGCCACGAGCGCGACCGCCCCGGCCAGTTTCGCGGCCATGCCGCCTCGTCCCCAACCCATGCTCGTCATCCTCGCCGTTCAAGACGCGAGCATGATGACGCCCGCCGGTGAGGCGGCGATGGCGCAGGCCGTCCGCATCCAAAGCGCAGGCCGTGCAGATGGTGTGCAGGCGTCAGCCTTGGCCGAGCTCCGCCCAGCTGAGGCCGAACCGCGCGAGGTACTTGCGGAGCCGGTCGGCGTCGTTGGACGAGCTTCGCCGCGCGCGCGACGCCGCGAACAGCGTGCGCCCCGCCTCCGACAGCGACCGGCTGCCGCGGCAGGCCGCGACGACATGCGCGAGCTGGCCCGGGTCGGACGGGTCCAACCCCTCCAGCATGGCCGAGGCCAGCAAGCCGAGAACGCGATCGTGAGAGTCCGACTCCGGGCCGTCCCCGCGGGACGTGTCTACGCTACGAGCGCCGTTGCCGCATTTCATTCTGCTGGCGCAAACCTGCCTGGCAGACCGTGGGGTGCCGCGCGGCCCATCAGCTTTTCGGGTCGCTTCCGCCACGCGATCACCCTGCGGAGCGGGGGCTCGCAGCCTCAACCGCAGCGCGGGTCGCGTTCGGGGGCGGCGGGCGTGCGGGTCTTCCAGACGCCCTCGGGCGCGCGGTATTTCTCCCCCGGTCGGGTCTGCGCGACCAGCGTGCAGCCGGTGGTGAAGGCGAACTGTTCCACCGTCGCGCCGCTGTCGGCGGCGCTCCTCGTATAGGCGACCTTGCGCTGGATGTTGATGCTGTTGACCAGCGCGCGCAGGGCAGGCGAGCCCGCCCCGACCAGGCCGAGATAACCGTCGGGCTGTTCGCCGATCTCTCCGCCCGCGCGCGCGGCGGCGTAGGCCGGGTCGCGCTGCGCCCACGTCGCCGAGCCGCCCGCCAGCATCGCCGCCGCCACGATCGTCGCCACCACCTTGCGCATGTCAGAATATCCCCGGATTGGACTGGATCAGCGACTTCGCCTGGTTGTCGAGCTTGTACACTACCTGCTGCGTCACCGCGATGTTGAGGTTGATCTCGATCGGCTTGTTGGGCGCGGTGACATTCACGCACGCCCCCGTCGGCAACACCAGCGCAACCGCGATCAGTCGGTACATCATCACACCCGGGTCCTTCATGGCTTGGTCTCGCTTGCGGGGGGCTGAATGGATCGGGCGGCCCGGTTTTGCTCTTCGATCAGCGCGGGCAAGTTGCGCTCGACCAGGTCGCTCGGATCATAGAAGGACTGCGCCGACCCGATCAGGCCGCGGAACGGCGCCTTGATCCGGATGTTGAACACGAACGGCAACCGCTCGAGCCGGCGGATGAGGAAGTTCGACCGCGCGCCCTTGCCCTCGCCGATGCCGGCGAAATGTACCTCCGTCACCATCTCGCCCGCGAGCGGGCCGTTCATGCTGACCGCGAGGCTGCGGTATCGGAGCGATTTGAGCGCCTCGAACGCGAGGTCGCCCCAGAAGCCAAGGCGCTTGCGACCGATGTCGCCGACATAGGCGATCGTGCCGCCCCCCTCGCGCACGGCGAGGTGGCCGTTCTCGATCCGCCCGCCGCTGTCGTCGAACACCATCGGCAGCACGCCGTCGAAGATGCCGGTCGTGTCGAGGTTCTTGAAGTCGAATTGCGCGAGGAACTGGCGCGCATCGACTCCGCTCAGCGCGAAGGTCAGCGCGTGTGGCCGGGGCGTCGAGTAATCGAGCACCGTCGGGCGCAGCACCAGCCTCCCGCCCGCGAACGGCCATTCCCCGCCTGCGATGCGCAAGGTCGCGCCGCCAAGCGTCTGGAACCGGATCACGCCGTCGGTGACGGGGATGCCGGGGTTGATCTGCTTGACGGTGATCCGCTGGTCGGGCGCGCTCTGCATCCCGAGCAAGTCGGTGAAGCGTATCTCGCCCGCCAGGCCCGACACGGGGCCGAAGGCAGCGGCAAGATCGGTGCCCGCGGTGCGGACGGTGCCGGTGCTGGACACGCCCGCGTCGCTCCATGCAATCCGGCCCTGCCCGGTGATCGTGCCCTTCACGTCGGCGATCACGCCGAAGGTGACGGGGGTGAGCGCCTCGGGTTGGAGCGCGCGGTCGAAAGTGAGGCCGGGGACCTCGAGCACCGCCTCGCCCGTGCCGCGCGCCAGATCGTGCGTGATCGTCACGTCCGCGACCTTGCGCTTGGCCCCCGGCGAGAGCAGCGCGCCCGCCGCCGCAATCCGGTCGCCCGCGAGGCGGAGCGTCACGTCGCGCATCGGGAGCGGGTGAAAGCGGGGCTGCGCGGCGGTATCTCCGACCGTGAGCGCGCCCGCCATGTCGAGCGTTCCACGCGCGAAACTCCAGCGCCCCGCGGCTTGCGACAGGAGCAGCGGCACGGTACCGATCTGGCCACCCGCTCGCGCGAACTCGCCGGCCAGTACGCCGTTGCGCAGCGACCCCGCGAGGCTCCCCATGTCGAGCCGCGTCATCCGCCCCGGTGCGCCGATCCGCACCGCCATGTCGCGGGCCGCGATGCTCCTTCCGTCGAGCCGAACCACGGCCTCGCCCGCCTTGAGCGCCAGCGGGCTGGAACCGATGCTGCCCGCGAGCGACAGATCGGCGAGGCGCGCCCCCCCGCTAACCCCAGTGCCAGTTACGCGCACCAGCGCGCTTCCCGCCGGGCATACCGCGAGCCGCGGCGCGTGGAGCTGTAGACTGGCGACGACGACCCGTGCAGCGCTCCATGTTCCGCAAGCGGGGTTGAGCGCCAGCGCGCCGCCGCCCCAGCGCGCGTCGATCGGTAGCGCGAGCGAGTCCACCCGCCCGTTGGCGAGCGGCCCCGACGTCGTTGCGGCAGTGATCACCCGCCCGCGCCCGCTCGCCAGCGTGAAGCGCACCGGCGCGAGCGCGAGCGCGGCTCCGTCGGCGGCAAAAGGTTGCACGGTGGCGACGCCGGTTAGCGTGCCGGGGACGGGGGACGCGAGCCGCACGACCGCCATGGGCAGGCCACCGCCGCGGAAGCTGAGCGTTCCCGCGAGGGAGGCTGGGCCGCGGTCGGTCAAGACCAGGCCCGTGTCGCTCGCCCAGCGGGCGCGCGCACCGCTCGGGGATGCCGCTTCGATCCGCGACACGGCTACCCTTTGTCCGCTCTCGTTCGCGCGGGCGGTAAATGCGGCGGTGAGCTCGAACCGCTCGCTCGCCGCCCGCACGGCCTGCGTCCATCGTCGGAGCAGCGGCGCGGCCGGGGTCCCCGCGCCAGCCCCGGCCCAGCGATCGAGCGCGCCGAGCAGGTTCGGCGCGACCCGCACCTCGCCCGCCGACAATCGCGCGCCCGAGGTGCCGCCCAGCGACATGCCCGCCCGGTCGATCAGATAGGTGCCGTGCAACCCCAGCGCGCGGCCGCTCGCATCGGCGGCGGCGAAGCGCGCGGCGACGAGGTCCAGCGTGCCTTCCGTCCCGTTCGGACCGCCATCCAAGCCAACCGCGCCGGTCAGGTCGGCAAGCCGTCCCGCCGGATGCGCAACCCCGCCCACCGCCAACCGCGCCTGCCCGGTCCAGCTATCGAGCGCGGGTCCGAGCGTCAGCACGAGATCGCTCGCCAGCGCACGCGCGCGGACGGCACCGCAGCTTGCCGCGCTCGCACGGACGGGTCCTTGCAGGTGAGGCCGCGCGCGCTCGACCGACACGCGCATGGTCGCCGCTGCCCGATCGACCACGCATCCCGCCGCGGCCAGATGCCCGCTGTTCACGCCCACCGTCCCGCGAAAGCCGCCGTCGAGCCGTCCGCTACCCGCGATGCTCAGGTTCACCATCCCTTGCGGCAGGTCGAGCCGCGCCCGTGCATCGGCGACGTCGAGGTCGAGCGCGGGCAGCCGGAAGGCTCTCCCCGTCGACGCGGGCAGCAGCCGGTCGATGCCGCCGAGCGACAGCCGCCCGTCGCGCCACCGCGCCCGTGCGCGGACATGACCGGCATGGAGGCCGGTGACCGACGCTCCGTCCAGGCCGATGCGCGTGTCGGCCTCGATCCAGTCCGCGGTCAGATCGGGCGCGCGCGGGTCGCCGATCACCACGTCGATCAGCCGTTGCCGCCCAAGGCCGAGATCCTCGATCCCGTAGCGCGCGGGGACGCCGCGCCGGGCGAGCTCGCGGTCGATCACCCGCGCCGCGATGGGCCGCCGCTCGACCCACAGGCCGAGCACCCCCGCAAGCAGCATCCCACCGCCCGCCAGCACGACCCGGCGGCCCGCGCCGGAGCGACGGCGCGGGCCGCCGTCCCGCTCGGCGTCATCCATGCACACACCCCATTGCGCCAAGGCATAGCCGAGCGGGCATGGCTGGCAAATGGCGGCCAGAGGCGATGACCATCCCTCGCCGCCTCAAGCGGGTATCCGCGACAGCTCTTTCCATCAGAACGCCGAACTGGTTTGGTGCCGACGCGGAAATTTAACGGTTTCGCGATTACCGACGCAGGCATGTCCGGGCGCACACAAGCGATTGGTCGGCGTCATCCTGCGGCCAACGATGAACGGTCGCGGGCCGCTCGCGTTCGACCGTTACTGGACTGGTTGGCATGGTTCGCCGGCCTGATCGCCATCGGCGTGCTCACGCTTGTGCTGGTCGTGGACGCCGACGCGGCGCGAGGCCGGCAGGAACAGGCGCAATGGTGGCGGACCCATACGCTCGACGTGCTGATCGACGCGGAGCGGCTCGACACCGCGCTGAACCGGGCGTTGCCCGGGACGGGCCACGCGGGGGCGCTGAACAGCTCTGATGGGGGTCTGGCCGACTATCACAAGCTTGCCGGCGCGCTCCGCTGGCTGACACGCGACAACGCGTCGCAGCAACGCCGCCTGGCCGAGCTCGACCGCCGCGTGCGGGCTCTCGCTGCTCCGGTGGCGATTTCCGCGCAGCGGGACGAGAGCATCGCCGCGCTGGCGGGGCAGCGGCGTCTCGCGCTGGACAGCGCCGAGACGGTGCTCGCCGCGATCAAGGCGGAGGAGCAGCGCCTCCTGCGGATCCGGGACGCGCGCACCGCCGACTATGACGCACGCGGCCGCCGCTTTGAGCGGACGATGCTCTGGCTCGACGGCGCGTTGCTGATCGTGGTCGCGGGCGCGGTCGCGGCCATGCTGCGGGCGCGGGGAGCGGCCGCCCGCACCGCGGCCAAGGTCGCCGAGAATGAGCGGCTGTACCGGCTGCTCGCGGACAATGCGACGGACGTGGTGCTTCGCACCGCGGACGACGGCTTGATCCTGTATATATCGCCGTCATGCGTGGAACTGTCCGGCCGCACCCAGGACGAGTTGGTGGGGCGACCCTGCGCCGACTTTATCCACCCTGACGACGGTGAGGCCGTCCACGCCGCCCACATCGCGATCATCACGGGTGCGCGGGAGGCGATCACCATCCAGTACCGCCTCCGGCAAAAGGACGGCGGCTGGCGCTGGCTGGAATCGAACATGAAGTCCTGGCAGGGGCTCGACGGGTCGCGCGCCGGGGTGATCTCCGCGATCCGCGATGTCGAGGAGCGCAAGGCGCTCGAGGCCGAACTCGTCGCCGCGCGCGAGACCGCCGAAGCCGCAGCGCAGGCCAAGTCCGGCTTTCTCGCCAATATGAGCCATGAGATCCGGACGCCCATGAATGGCGTGCTGGGCTTCACCGAACTCGTGCTGTCCGGCGATCTGGACACCGAGCAGCGCCGGCATGTCGAGCTGATCGCCGAATCGGGCCGTTCGATGATGCGGCTGCTCAACGACATCCTCGATGTTTCCAAGATCGAGTCGGGCAAGATGCGGGTGACGGAAGAGCCGGTCGACCTGCGCCATGCCGTTCGCCGCTGCACCGACCTGATGACCCCGACCGCGAAGGCCAAGGGCGTCACGCTGTCCGCTACCGTGGACGCGGCGGTGCCGTCGCGGATCATCGGCGATCCGCTGCGCTTGCGCCAGGTCGTGCTGAACCTGATCGGCAATGCGGTGAAGTTCACCGAACGGGGCCTGATCACCGTCGGCGTGCGGGTGGAGGATGGCGGGTTGCGGATCGACGTCGCGGACACCGGCATCGGCATCGCCCCGGAGCGGCTCGGCACCATCTTCGACCAGTTCGCGCAAGGCGACGACACCACCGCGCGGGTATATGGCGGCAGCGGTCTCGGCCTCACCATCAGCAGCGAGCTCGTCCGGCTGATGGACGGGTCCATCTCGGTCAGCAGCATTGTCGGCGTGGGCGCGACCTTCACCGTCCGCCTGCCGCTGCGCGAGGCCGAGGGTGGGGCCGCGCGGGCGGACGTCGTCGTCGAGGCACCGTCCGTCGCCAGCGAAGCGCGCAAGCCGCGCGTGCTGATCGCCGAGGACCACGACATCAACCAGGCATTGATCGTCGCGATGGCGCAACGCGCGGGGATGGACCCCACGCTCGCGCACGACGGAGCGGAGGCGATCGCGATGGCGGAGGCGGCGGCACGGTCGGGCCAGCCGTTCGAGCTGGTGCTGATGGACATGCAGATGCCGAACGTCGACGGGCTGGAGGCCACGCGGCGGCTGCGCGCGTCCGGTCACGCCGCCGAGGCGCTGCCGATCGTGGCGCTGACCGCCAACGCCTATGCCGAAGATATCCAGGCGTGCCTCGCCGCCGGAATGCAGGCGCATCTCGCCAAGCCGGTACGGGTGCGGGACCTCACCGCGGTGCTCGAGCGCTTCGTCCGCGCAGGAGCGCCCGCGCCGGTCGAGGCGCCCGCGATCAGTCGGAAGCTCCACGACCGATATCTCGCGCGAAAGGTCGACCTGTTGCGCGAACTCGATGCGCTGGCGGCGCTGGAGCAGCCGACCGAGGCCACCGTCATGGCGGCGGCGGACCTGCTCCACAAGCTCGCCGGGGTCGCCGCGATGTTCGGCGAGGCCGGGCTCGGCGAACGGGCCAGGCAGCTGGAGGAGGAACTCCTCGCCTGTCCGATTGAAGCGAGGTCGGCGTGTGCCCGACAGGTCTCGCTCGACATCCGCCGGGCGGCGTAGCCGGGGCGATCGGCAGCGTTGGCGCGTCGTTAACGATCGCCCCCTACGGTATCCCGATCGACAAGGACAGGTGTGGAGCATGGCCCGAATCATCATCGCCGATGACGACGAGATCATCGGCGAGATCGCGTGTGACGCGTTGCTCGCGCACGGGCATGCGGCCGGCGTGATCACCAATGGCCGCGACGCTCTCCAGGTTATCCGGGCGAGGAAGCCGGACCTCGTCATCCTCGATTGCAACATGCCCGGCATGAACGGGCTGCTGGTGCTCCGCGAACTGCGGCAATCGCCTGAGTTTTGCGACCTCCCCGTCCTGGTGCTGACGGCGCGACGCAGCGACAAGGACGAGGAATTGGCCTATTACCAGGGCGCGAACGATTACATGAAGAAGCCGTTCGATCCGGCGGAGCTGGTCGTCAGGGTCGAAGACCTGCTGGCGAAGCGGGCTCAGCCGGTGCCGACGAAGCGTCCGAGAGTGCAACGCGGCTTTGGTCGCCTTGCCGCTCGCTGATCTGCGACCAACCGAGCCGGGATGCGAAAAGGGGCACCCGTCCCTTCGCTCCGGCGTTGGGAGGCCGGCTTTGCAGCGGCGGGTGCCGACCCCATCTTGCGGCCCATGCAAGATGACCTGACCCGCCTCGGCCTCCTCGATGAGGAGGATATCGTGCTCGACGAGGCCGCGCTCTCGCTGGCGCTGCTCGATCACCCCGACACGGACCCGCAACCTTACCGGGACCTGCTCGACGCGGTGGCGGCGCGCCTCGACGCGGTCGGGGGCGAGGCGACGACCGCGTGGGAGCGCGCGGATGCGCTGGCGCGGGTGCTGGGCGAAGAGTTCGGCTTCGTCGGCGACCGGGACAGCTATGACGACCCGGCGAACGCCGACCTGATCCGGGTGATCGACCGCCGCCTCGGCCTGCCGATAAGCCTGTCGATCCTCTACGTCGCCGCCGCGCGGCGGCTCGGCTGGACCGCGAACGTGCTGGACGTGCCGGGGCATGTGCTCGTGCTGGTGGGGGAAGATGTCGCGCCGGTGATCGTGGACCCGTTCCGGGGCGGTGTGGCGGTGGGGCGGGACCAGCTCGGTGCGATGCTGGCCGCGATGGGCGGCGGCCCGGTCGCCGCCGTCCGGCACGTCGCGGCGATGCCGAACCGGGCCATTCTGGTGCGGCTGCTGCTCAATCAAGCGACGCGCGCCGAGCAGGCGGGCAAGGGTCGCCGCGCGCTGACGCTGTACGCGCGGATGACGGCGATGGCACCGGGGTACGGCCATGCGTGGTGGGAGCGCGCGCGGCTAGAACTCATCGACGGCGACGTGGCCGCGGCGAGAAACAGCTTGGCCGCCATGCTGGAGATCACCCGCGAGCCCGACCTGCGTCAACAGGTGGTGGACATGCTCGACGCGCTGGTCGCGACGTAGGGCGAGCCTCGGGTCGCGAGCAGCGGCGGCGCCCCGTTGCCCGATCGCGAATGACGAGAGTACAGGACGCGCGAGGAGACGGGTCGTGAGCGTGGCGTTTCGACGGGACAGCGACGAGGAGCATCTCGAGCCAAAGTTCGAACGACCGATCGCGAACGGGCCGAACCTTGTCACCGCGCGCGGGCTGCGCTTGATTCGGGAGCGGGTGGCGGAGCTCGAGGCGGCGCTCGCGGCCGCCGACGCGCACGCCCGGCCTGCGCTGGAACGCGAGCAGCGCTATTGGCGCACCCGGCTGGTCACCGCCGTCCAAGCGCCGCCGCCGGGCACCGACGCTGTGATGTTCGGCTCGCGGGTGCGGGTCCGGATGAACGGCGCGGAGCGCGTGCTGGAGATCGTCGGCGGGGACGAGGCCGACCCGGCGGCGGGTCGCATCGCCTTCTCCGCCCCGCTCGCCCGCGCGCTGATCGGCGCGGGCGCGGGTGACGAGGTGGCGTTCGGGACCGCCACGGTCGAGGTGATCGAGGTGGTCGCCGACGAGGGCGCTGTGTCGGCACCCGACGACTTGCCGCTTAGGTAGCCGGTCTAGTATGCGATTCGGCCCAGGACGACAGCCGACCTTCGGTTCACGAAGCGGATCAGCCCGCGTCCACGCGAAACATGTCTCCGTCGGCGTCCAGGATGAACAATGTCCCGCCGGGCCCTGCCGTGATCGCGACAGGATGGCTGATCGTCCCGGCATCGGGCGCGAAATCGGCATCGCGGCGTTCCACCACGTCCGCCGAGCGCGTCGTCCCTGCGGCGATGAATGACGTGTCGATAGCGAAGATCGCGCCGCTTCCATCGGCAAAGACATATTGGTTGCGTAGCGACGCGATCGCGCTTGGTCCCATCGCTCCACCGATGATCGCCTGGCCCGTGCGCAGCCCGGTGGTCCGAAGATATTCGAGGACGGGGTCGACCAGGCCCGCTGGCGCACCGTCGCGAACGGCGTGCGCCCCTTCCCTGAACGGCCATCCGAAGTTGCTCCCGGTCGTGGCCGGGGTAACCAGATCGAGCTCCTCCGCGACGTCCTGCCCGTGATCGGCGAGCAGGATGTTGCTGCCGAACTGACCGCCGCCATTGGGCTGGTGGAAACCCTTGGCGATCGTGGAAAGGAGAAAGAACGCCGGCGTCGCGCCCGCATAGGGGTCGGGATTGGCGACGATGCGGAGCAGTTTGCCGAGCCGGGAAGTCTCGTCCTGTGCGCTTCCGCTGGGATCGCCGCTGCCGCCCGCGTCACTCGTCGCGGCCAGCAGGGAGCCGCTCGCATCGTAGCCGAGCCATCCGCCGCCGGGGTATTGCGGCGCATTGACCGCCAACAGCGGACCGCCATTGTCCGGAACGGTCGGGCCCGCCGGATTGCGCAGATATCGGTTGATGACGAGGTAGCCGGTCTGCGTCGTGTACATGGCGAAGAAGGTGCTATCCGCTGCAAAGGTCGGCGCCGCCGCGAGCGCGGTGACACCCACCGTCCCGACATTCGCGATCTGCACGAGCAACGTCCTCGACCCGGTCTGCGGGTTCAGCAGGTACACCGCACCGCGCTTTTCCGCGACCAGCATCGCGGTGTCGCTGACCGGCGCGATCGCCACGGGATTGGCGAACCCGACCGCGACCCGATGAACGGCGATGCCTTCCTTTGAATTGCTGACCGTCACCGATAGCGCCAGCGTCGTGGACGCCTTGCCGTCGCTTGCGCCGATCTGGACCTCGTAGACATTGTTGTGATCGGCGTCGGCGGGAAGATCATAATTGGGTGGGGCGACGAAGGACAATTGTCCGGTCGCCGAGATCGTGAAGCGCGCGGCATCGGCGCCGCCGACGATTGAATATGTCACCGCATCACCATTCGGATCGCTCGCCACCGCTTGGTAGACCGCCGCGGTGGTGTTCTCGACGGCGGTTGCGGTCGTCGCGGAACTGAACACGGGCGGCTGGTTGGCGGCAGGTGCCGGCGTGACGGACCCGCCGTCGCCGCCGCACCCGGACAGCGCCCACGCTGTCAGGACAGGCAGCGCGAACCGTCGCGCGCACGGGATCACGCGATCAATCATGCCGAACATCCAGTCTTCCCCCTAGAGCCTTTCGGGTCCGCGGAGAACCCTAGCCGGTCTTTGGGGGTGAATACAGCGACGGCTTGGCGATGCTGACGGCGGCAGGTTACCGCGATCACCCCGTT
This sequence comes from uncultured Sphingomonadales bacterium, assembly GCA_937863505.1. GTDB lineage: Bacteria > Pseudomonadota > Alphaproteobacteria > Sphingomonadales > Sphingomonadaceae > Sphingomonas. The sequence continues at coordinate 15,031 of CALMGC010000101.1, forward strand.
GCGAGCAGCGCCGCCACTTCCGCGAACGTCGCCGCCACCGCGTCGACGCCCAGCGCGCGCAGCGTGTCCGCGTGGTCCGCGCCGCAATGCGTGCCCGCGACGAGGCCGATGACAAAGCCGCCCGACGCCACCGCCCCGCGCGCGCCGACGGGCGAGTCCTCGATGGTCGCGCAATCCTCGACCGCGACGCCGAGCTTCTCGGCGGCGAAGAGGTACAGGTCGGGCGCGGGCTTGCCGCGCGCGACATGCTCACGCCCGCTATAGATGTGCTGGCCGAACGCTTGCCGGAGCCCGATATGGTCCAGATGCCGCGTGATCCACGCGGTCGAGCTCGACGACACCACCGCGCGCGGCAGCCCGGGCGGGAGCGAGCGGACGAACGCCACCGCGCCCGCGACCGCGTCCACCCCCTCGCGCATCACTCGCTCGTCCTCCACCCGGCGCGCGTCGTGGAAAGCGGGCGGGAGCGGGCCGCCGATCCAGCGTTCGAGCGCGGCGTGGAAGTCCGGCCCGGCCAGCCCCATGAAGTTCGCCATCGACTGTTCGGGCGTCGTCGGCCAGCCATTCGCGGAGAGCCAGTCGGCGATCTGGCGGTTGCCGGCATATTCACTCTCGATCAGCACGCCGTCGAAGTCGAAAAGCAGCGCCTGGAACTTCACGCGCGCGCGCCGAACAGCGCGGAGCCGACGCGGACATAGGTCGCGCCCAGCATCACCGCCGCTTCCAGATCATCGCTCATTCCCATGCTGAGCCCAGCCACGCCATTGTCACGCGCCAGCTTGGCGAGCAGCGCGAAGTAGGGCGCGGCCTCTACCCCGGCGGGCGGCACCGCCATCAGCCCCGCAACCGGAAGCGCAGCCCCCCGCGCCTCGGCCAGCAGCGCGGGCAGGTCTGCGATCGCGCACCCGCCCTTCTGCGGCTCGTCGCCGATGTTGACCTGGACGAAGCAGCGCGGGGCTCGCCCGGTCCGCTCGGCCGCTCTCGCGAGCGCGGCGACCAGCGACGGGCGGTCGAGCGAGTGGATGCAGTCGAACAACACCGCCGCCGCGTCCGCCTTGTTCGACTGGAGCTGGCCGACGAGGTGCAGTTCGACGCCCGGGTATTCGTCGCGCAGCGCAGGCCATTTCGCTTCCGCCTCCGCCACCCGGTTCTCCCCGAACACCCGCTGGCCCGCATCGAGCAGAGGGCGGATCGCCTCGGCGGGGTGCGTCTTCGATACCGCGACCAGCGTCACGTTCGCCGGGTCGCGCCCGGCGAGGCGTGCTGCGTGTGCGATCCGGTCGTGGACGGTGGCGAGGCTCTCGCGGGGGCTCATGTGCGCGGGCTATAGGAGGGCCGATGCGCGCGCGCCAACCCTCGCTATGGCTGATGACCGACGAGCGGATGGGCGAGGCGCTGTGGGCGGCGCGCGACGCGCTGCCACGGTGCGCGGGGGGGGTGGTCCGGC
>CALMGC010000102.1 GCA_937863505.1 uncultured Sphingomonadales bacterium
GCCACGGCGTTCAACTACACGAACGCGGCGGGTGCGACGGTTGCCGCCAATTTCAAGGCGCGCGCGGTGACGTTCAGCGACCCGAGCATCCAGCAATATGCGACCGAGATCGCGCAGGACGAGTTCGCGCACGTTCAGTTCCTCCGCAGCGCGCTCGGCGGCGCCGCGGTGTCGCAGCCGCAGATCGACGTCGGCACCGACCCCAACGGCTCGTTCAGCAGCGCCGCACGCGCGGCCGGGCTGATCGGCGCGACCACCACCGCCGCGCCGACCTCCTTTGACCCTTATGTGAACGACACGACCTTCCTCTACGGCGCGTTCATCTTCGAGGATGTCGGCGTCACCGCGTACAAGGGCGCGTCGCCGCTTCTCTCCAACCCGATCTATCTCGACGCGGCGGCGGGTATCCTTGCCGCCGAAGCGTATCACGCCTCGATCGTGCGGCTGTCGCTCGATCAGCTCGGGCTCGCGACGCCGAGCATCGTGTCCGACATCGGCAAGATTTCCGCGCTGCGCGACGCCGCGGACGGCAGCCAGACTGCGACGGCGACCGCCGCCAGCCCTACCACGCTCTTCGCCAGCGACGATCAGGGCATCGCGCGGGTGGGCAGCGGCTCCACGCTCACCTCCAATATCTTCCCCACCGACCAGAATGGCATCGCGTTCAGCCGGACCACGGGCGAGGTGCTCAACATCGTGTATCTCAACGCGACCAAGGCGGCGGTGACGTCGGGCGGGTTCTTCCCCGCGGGCGTCAACGGCACGATCAAGACCAGCACCGCCAACAGCTAGGCCCCACCGGGCATCCACCGACGCGTCCAGATCCAAGGGGTTTCCACCATGATCGACCAAGATACTCTGCTCGAAGTGATGGCGATCGGCGAACAACGCCGCGCCGCCCGCCGCACCTTCCTGCGCCAGATGGGCGGCGTCGCCGCCGTTGCGGGCGCGACCTCGCTGCTTGCCGCCTGTAACGACGGCGACCAGCCCGCGCCCGTGCCGACGCCTTCGCCGTCTCCCACCGCGACCACGGCGGCCACCGACGTCGCGGTGCTCAACTTCGCGCTCAACCTCGAATATCTCGAGGCAAATTATTATTCGTTCGGCGCGTTCGGCAACGGGCTGAGCGCCACCAACACGAGCGGCGTGGGTACGCAAGGGGCGGTGACCGGCGGTCGCGCGGTGAACTTCACCGACACCTCGGTCGCGGCGTACATGCGCGAGATCGCGTCGGACGAAAACGCGCACGTCGCATTCCTTCGCAGCCAGCTCGGGTCGTCGGCGGTGGCGCAGCCCGCGATCAACATCGACGGAACGTCTGCTTCCGGCGCTTTCTCAAAGGCGGCCGTGGCGGCCAAGATCCCGAGCGCTCTCGCGACGGGCACGTTCGACCCTTATGCGAATGACGACAATTTCCTGCTCGGCGCGATGCTGCTGACCGATGTCGGCGTCACCGCGTACAAGGGCTCGGCGACGCTCATCACCAGCAAGGTGATCCTGGAAGCGGCGGCGGGCATCCTCGCGGTCGAGGCCTATCATTCCGGTCTGCTCCGCACGTTGCTGTACCGGCGTTCGGTGCAGTCGCCCGCGCCGACCGCGGTCGCGTCGATGGACCGGCAGAACCAGGCGCTGATCTCGGCGGCGCGCGACACGCTGGACGGCAATACGTCGCAGACCGCGAGCACGGCCACCCCGGTCCAGCTGTACGCGAACGACGACCAGAGCGTCGGCCCGGTGACATTCACCCCGCCGACCGCCGCCAACGGCAATGTGCGCTCCAACATCGTCCCCGCCGACGCGAACGCGATCGTGTTCGGGCGCAAGGCCGCGAACGTGCTCAACATCGCCTATCTCAACCCGGCGGCGGCGACCTCGGGCGGGTTCTTCCCGAACGGCGTCAACGGCTCGATCAACGCCAGCGCCGCCAACAGCTGAACGGGTCGCACCTACAGTAACCAAGGCCGCGCGGGGCGACTCGCGCGGCCTTTTCGTTGCGCGCGATCAGCGGCGGGCTATCTTCGGCTGAGATACTTCACGAGCATTCGCTCGGGCTCGCAGATGCCTGAACTTCGGTTTCAGCACGGTTGCGGAGCGGCGCCAGCACGCTCTTCCCGAGCGTCTGCCCGAACGGGGGCGGCATCTCGCGCCGGACCGAGCATCATTGCAGGCCGCTACAGCTAGGCCAGCGCCTTGCGCAGGATGCGCGATAGTTGTTCGACCGAATAGGGCTTGTGCAGAAGCTCGAACCCATGCGCGTCGTTCTGCGCCAGCACATGGCTGTAGCCGCTGGTCAGCACCACCGGGACGTCAGGGTGCGACCGGCGGACCTCGCCCGCCAGTTCGACCCCGTTCATGCCGGGCATGACCACGTCGGAGAAAACGATCTGGAACCGGTCGGGTCCGGCGCGCAGTTCGGCCAGCGCGCGCGTCGCGTCCGACGCGAGCACGCTATGGTAGCCGAGCTCGCGTAGCGCCTGGGTCGCGAACGCGCCGACCTGCTCGTTATCCTCGACCACCAGCACGCATGCACCCTCGCCGTTCACGCGCGCCTGGTCCTCCCCTGGCGAGGAAACGACCGCCGGATGCGGCTGGGCACGAGGCAGGTAAAGCGTGAAGGTGGTGCCGGTGCCGGGCGCGCTATCGACATGGATATCGCCGCCCGATTGCTTCGCGAACCCGATCACCTGGCTCAGCCCGAGGCCCGTTCCCAGACCGACCGCCTTGGTCGTGAAGAACGGCTCGAAGATGCGCTGGATGTCGTCCGCGGCGATGCCCGAACCGCTGTCGGTGATCGTCACGACCACGAAGTCGCCGCACACGGGCGCATGGCCGCGGATCGCCGGGATGCCCGGTACCGGTCCGGCGGCGATGGCGAGCCGGCCTTCGCCCTGCATGGCGTCGCGCGCGTTGACCGCCATGTTGACGATCGCGGTGTCGAACTGCCCCCGGTCGGCGAGGATGAACACCGGGTCCGACGGCGGCGTGAACGCCAGCCGCACGCGCGACCCGATCAGCGTATGCACGATGCCGGTCACCTCCGTCAGGCTTTGGCCGACATCGAACAGCTCCGGGGTCAGCGCCTGGCGCCTGGCGAAGGCGAGTAGCTGTCCGGTCAACCTGGCGGCGCGGTCGGCGGTCTCACCGATCGCCTGTACATAACGCCCGCGCTTCTCCTCCGACAGCCCGGGGCGGCGGAGCAGGTCGACCGACCCCCGGATCACGGTGAGGAGGTTGTTGAAGTCGTGCGCGACGCCGCCGGTCAGCTGGCCGATCGCCTCCATCTTCTGTGCCTGACGGAGCGCGTCCTGCGCCTCCTCCCATTCCCGCGTGCGCTGCTCGACGCGCATCTCAAGCTCGTCCGCCTGTCGGCGCAGCATGTCCTCCGCCTCGCGTTGGGCGGAGATATCGGTGTTGGTGCCGAACCAGCGTGCGACCCGGCCATCCGCGTCGCGGACCGGCTGGACGCGGGTCAGGAACGGGCGGAACGAACCGTCGGCGGCGCGCAGCGGAAACACCATCTCGAACAGGTCACCGGTCTCGATCGCCTCGCGCCAGCGTTGCAGGACGGTCGGCAGCAAGTCCGGATCGTGGACCGATTGCCAGCCCCAGCCGGTCATGTCCTCCGCGACCGTGCCCGTGTAATCATACCATTGCTGGTTGTACCAGTTGACCGCCCCGTCCGGCCCCGCGCTCCAGCACAAGGTCGGGATCGAGTCCGCCAGCGTGCGGAATTGCCGCTCGCTTTCGCGCAGCGATTCCAGGCGGCCGCGGGCGTCATACTGCCGCCGGCGGCCCCGCAGCGCCGCCTCGGCGAGGCTGACGAGCGTCGTGGGGTGGAAGGGTCGCTCGACGAAGGTGACATTGCCGAGGAGCTTCAGGTTGCGCGCGGCACGCGGATTGCGTTCCAGCCCGCCGCCGCGATAGGTGAGCAGCACGAAGGGCACGTCGGACCATTCCGGCTGCGCGTCGAGCCACGCCGACAGTGCGCGCAGGTCCGCGTTCGCCAGTGCCTCCTCCGTGACCACCGCCAGCCCCGCGCCGCGGCCCAGCTCGCGCGCGAGCTCGCCCACGTCGCCGCACGCGCGCGACGCGATCCCGGCCTCTTCCAGCATCCGCGCGGCGACCGTCGCGTCGCGGCCGGTCGGGGCGAGGATCAGCGCCTCTTCG
>CALMGC010000103.1 GCA_937863505.1 uncultured Sphingomonadales bacterium
AGGTGTTCGCGATGTTCGTGCTGACGGTCGCGGCGGGCGAGGCGGCGATCGGGCTCGCGATTCTGGTGATCTATTTCCGTGGGCGGGGAACCATCGCGGTGGACGACGTCAACCGGATGAAGGGGTGAAATGATCCTCGTAATCGTTTTCCTGCCGTTGCTGGCGGCGCTGGTCGCCGGGCTGGGCAATCGGGCTCTCGGCGCAGTGCCCGCCAAGATCATCACGACGGGCGCGCTGTTCGTATCGGCGGCGCTGTCTTGGCCGATCTTCATCGCGTTCATTCGGGCAACACGCGCGGCGAGCGTCACGCCCGTGTTCCACTGGATCTCGTCGGGCGACCTCGACGTGTCCTGGGCGTTGCGCGTCGACGCGCTGACGGCGGTGATGCTGGTCGTCATCACCAGCGTGTCCGCGCTAGTCCACCTGTACAGCTGGGGCTATATGGACGAGGACCCGGACCAGCCGCGGTTCTTTGCGTACCTGTCGCTGTTCACCTTCGCGATGCTGATGCTGGTGACGGCGGACAACCTCGTCCAGATGTTCTTCGGCTGGGAGGGTGTCGGGCTCGCCAGTTATCTCCTGATCGGCTTCTGGTTTCGGAAGCCTTCCGCCAACGCGGCTGCGATCAAGGCGTTCGTGGTCAATCGCGTCGGCGATCTCGGCTTCATGCTCGGCATCTTCGGGACGTTTCTGGTGTTCGGCACCGTGTCGATCCCGGCGATCCTGGCGGACGTGCCGCACATGGCGGGCTCGACGATCGGCTTTCTGTGGTTCCGTGCGGACACGATCACGGTGTTGTGCCTTCTGCTGTTCGTCGGCGCGATGGGCAAGTCGGCGCAGCTCGGCCTGCACACCTGGCTTCCCGATGCGATGGAGGGACCAACGCCCGTGTCCGCGCTGATCCACGCGGCGACGATGGTGACGGCGGGCGTGTTCATGGTGTGCCGCCTGTCGCCGATGTTCGTGGCGTCGCCGACCGCGTTGACCGTAGTGCGCTTCGTCGGCGCGGCGACCTGCCTGTTCGCGGCCACGGTTGGCTTGGTACAGACCGACATCAAGCGCGTGATCGCCTATTCGACCTGTTCGCAGCTCGGCTATATGTTCTTCGCGGCGGGCGTGGGCGCGTTCGGGGCGGCGATGTTCCACCTGTTCACCCACGCGTTCTTCAAGGCGCTGCTGTTTCTCGGCGCGGGATCGGTGATCCACGCGATGCACCATGAGCAGGACATGCGCTATTACGGGGGCCTGCGAAAAAGTATCCCGATCACGTTCTGGACGATGATGGCGGGGACGCTCGCGATCACCGGCGTCGGCATACCGGGCGTGTTCGGCCTGCCCGAGATCGGCTTCGCGGGGTTCCACTCCAAGGACGCGATCATCGAGCTGTCCTACGCGGCGGGGCAGCCGGGCGCGTGGTTCATCGGCGTGTTCGTTGCGTTGCTGACCAGCTTCTATTCGTGGCGGCTGATGTTCCTGACGTTCTGGGGCACCCCGCGCTGGGCCGCGTCCGAACACATCCAGCACGCGCTTCACGCGCATGACGGCGCGCATGGCGACGCGGTTCCCCATGCGGAGGACTCGGGCGACGCGCCCTCGGCGCACGGGCCGTCGCAGCAGGACCTGCCCGCGGGCACGGGCGGCTATCACCCGCATGAGAGCCCGTGGGTGATGACGGTGCCGCTGGTCCTGCTTTCCCTTGGCGCGGTGTTCGCGGGCTATGTGTTTCATACCACCTTCATCAGCGAAGCGGCGAACGAGACGTTCTGGCACGGCGCGATCGCGTTCAATCGCGAGCTGATGGGCTCGGTCGAGGGCATTCCGTTCTTCGCCAAGATCGCGACGTTTCTGGTGATGCTGCTCGGGCTGTTCGGCGCGTGGCTCGCCTATCTTCGTCGGCCGTCCTTGCCGGTTTCGACCGCCGCCCAGTGGCACGTCCTGTACGATTGGCTGCTGCACAAATGGTATTTCGACGAGCTGTACCAGCTGCTGTTCGTCCGGCCGGCTTTCGCGATCGGCCGGTTCTTCTGGCACCGCGGCGATGAGCAGACGATCGACCGTTTCGGGCCGAACGGCTCGGCTTGGGTGATCGAGGTCGGCAGTCGCATGGCCGGGCGGCTGCAGTCCGGCTATGTCTATTCCTACGCGTTCGTGATGCTGATCGGCTTGACGGGTGCTGTGACCTGGGCGGTGACGCGGTGAGGATGGGCGAGTGAGCGGTTTTCCCATTCTGTCGGTAATGCTCGCCGTGCCCGCGGTGGCGGCGGTGGCTTGCCTGTTCCTGTCGCCTTCTGCCGCGCGCTGGACCGCGCTGTCCGCGACAGTGATCGACCTCGCGCTCGGCATTCTGTTGTGGGGCGCGTACGACATCGGCGGCGCGCGGTGGCAGTTCGTCGATAGTCTGCCGCTGTTCGGCAATTTCGGCTGGAGCCTCGGCATCGACGGCTTCGCGCTGATGCTGATCATGCTCAGCGTGTTCCTGATGCCGATCTGCATCGGCGCGAGCTGGAACGCGATCCAGACCCGCGTGCCCGAATATATGGCCGCGTTCCTCGCGACCGAGCTGCTGATGATCGGCACCTTCGCGGCGCAGGACCTGTTCCTGTTCTACGTCTTCTTCGAAGGCGGCCTGATCCCGATGTACCTAATCATCGGCATCTGGGGCGGCGTGAACCGCATCTACGCGAGCTACAAGTTCTTCCTCTACACGCTGCTCGGCTCCGTGTTGATGCTGATCGCGATGATCTGGATGGCGCACGCGGCAGGGACGACCAGCATTCCCGCGCTGCTCACCCACGACTTCCCGGTCGGGGCGCAGCGTTGGCTGTGGCTCGCCTTTTTCGCATCGTTCGCGGTTAAGATGCCGATGTGGCCTGTCCACACTTGGCTCCCCGACGCGCATGTGCAAGCACCGACGGCGGGGTCGATCATCCTCGCGGGCGTGCTGCTCAAGCTGGGTGGCTACGGCTTCCTGCGCTTCAGCCTGCCGATGTTTCCGCAGGCCTCGGCCGAGTTGTTTCCGCTCGTCTTCGGGCTATCGGCGGTGGCGGTGGTCTATACCAGCCTCGTCGCGCTGGTGCAGCAGGATATGAAGAAGCTGATCGCCTATTCGTCGGTCGCGCACATGGCGATCGTCACCATCGGCCTGTTCGCGTTCAACCGGCAAGGCATCGACGGTGCGATGCTGATGATGCTGAGCCACGGGCTCGTGTCGGGCGCGCTGTTCCTGTGCGTGGGCGTCATCTATGACCGGCTGCATACCCGCGAGATCGCGCGCTATGGCGGCTTGTCGATCACCATGCCGCGCTATGCGCTGTTCTTCCTGCTGTTCACCATGGCCTCGATCGGCCTGCCGGGGACGAGCGGGTTCGTGGCGGAGTTCCTGTCGCTGATGGGCACGTACCAGCTGTCGACCTGGGCGGCTTTGCTCTGCACGACCAGCATCATCCTGGGCGCGGCGTACATGCTGTACCTGTACCGGCGCGTCGCGTTCGGCGAGGTCAAGTCGGAAGAGGTGCGCGCGATGCCCGAGCTGTCGGGCCGCGAGCTGGCGCTGCTCGTGCCGATCGCGCTCGTGGTGCTGTGGATGGGTATATACCCCGAAAGCTTCCTCGCCCCCATGCGCAAGGACGTCGCGGTGCTGGTCGCGCGGGTCGACCCGGCGCGTCCGGCCGGCGACTCGCGCCCGACCGCGCGGGCGACGGCGGTCGCCGCGCTCGGCGGGGAGATGCGGCGATGAACATGACCGCCAATTTCGCGATGACGCTACCCGAGGAGGTACTCTCGGCGGGTGCGCTGCTGCTGATGCTGGTCAGCGCCTGGGGCGGGCAGGCCGCGACCCGTTGGGTGTCGTGGGTCGCGGTGGCGGTGCTCGGCGGTGCGTGCATCGCGCTGCTCGGGCCCGCGTCCTACGGCGGCTATGCCTATAACGGGCTCTACCGTGCGGACGCCTTTGCCGCTTACGCCAAGGTGCTGATCTTTATCGCATCGGCGGTGGCGATCCTTATCGCGCCGGGGTTCTTCGAGCGGACGGCGGGCGACAATCTCCGCCCTGAATACCCGGTGTTGATCCTGCTGTCGGCGGCGGGCATGGGAATGATGGTATCGGCGGGCGACCTGCTGGTGCTGTATGTCGGGCTCGAGCTGCAAAGCCTCGCCTCCTACGTCCTCGCCAGCTTCATGCGCCGTGACGCGCGTTCCGCCGAAGCGGGACTGAAATATTTCGTGCTGGGTGCGCTGGCGAGCGGCATCCTGCTCTACGGCATCAGCCTCGTGTACGGCTTCACCGGGTCGACGCTGTTCACCGAGGTGGCGCAGGGCTTCGCGGGCCGGGTCGCGGGCACGACCGGTTTCTACGGGCTGATGTTCGGGCTGGTGTTCGTCTTCGCCGGCATCGCGTTCAAAATGGCCGCCGCGCCATTTCATATGTGGACACCCGACGTGTACGAGGGCGCGCCGACGCCGGTCACCGCGCTGTTCGCCTCCGCGCAGAAGGTGGCGGCGGTCGCGCTCGGCGTTCGCGTCGCGCTCGGCGCGATGGCGCCCGCGACGGGCGACTGGCGACAGATCGTGATCTTCGCCAGCCTTGCCTCGATCATCCTCGGCGCGGTCGCCGCGATCGGGCAGACCAACATCAAGCGGTTGCTCGCCTACTCGTCGATCAACAATGTCGGCTTCGCGATGATCGGGCTGGCGGCGGGGACGCGCGAGGGCGTGGCGTCGGTGCTGACCTATCTGGCTATCTATCTCGCGATGACGCTGGGCAGCTTCCTCGTCGTGCTGCAGATGCGCGACGCGGACGGTCAGCCGGTCGAGAGCATCGCCAGCCTGTCGGGCCTGTCCCGGACTCGGCCGGGGCTGGCGCTGATGATGGCGATGTTCATGTTCTCGCTCGCGGGTATCCCGCCGTTGCTGGGCTTTTATCCCAAGCTGGCTGTGTTTCAGGCGGCGACCGACGCGGGGCTGTACGGTTTGGCCGTCGCGGGTGCGGTCGGGTCGGTGATCGGGGCGTACTATTATCTGCGCATGGTCAAGACGATGTACTTCGACGACCCCGCGCCCGCTTTTCAGCGCTCGCCGGGCGGGGTCGAGGGCGGACTGCTCGTCGCGGCGGCGGTGGCGATCTCGCCGCTTGGTTATCTCGCGCTGCCGTTGCTGACCGGGTGGAGCATGGCGGCCGCGCGGTCGATCCTCTGACGACGATCCGCACCGTCGCGGAGACGGGCTCGACCAATGCCGACATGCTCGCGCTGGCCCGAAGGGGGTTGAGCGAGGGCGTATGGCTCCACGCCGAGCGCCAGACCGCCGGGCGCGGTCGCGAGGGTCGGGCGTGGATATCTCCGGTCGGCAACCTATACGCGAGTACGTTGGTGCGTTTACGACCGGGCGACCCCGCAGCGACGGGGCTCTCGCTTGTTACCGGCGTTGCCTTGGCGGAGGTGATCGGCAGCCTCATCTCGGCGAGCCGTTCGATCATGCCGCGGTTCGACAACGGCGATCTCGACGATCCATGGCCCGCCTCGCGTCGCTCGACCGCGGACTTGGGCGTAACCCTCAAATGGCCTAACGACCTCCTGATCCGGCGAGCGAAAGTCGCGGGCATCCTGCTCGAGCGTTTTGAAGACGCGGTGGTCGTGGGGTTGGGTGTGAATGTCGCGTCCTGCCCCGACATTCCGGACCGAGCCGTTACCAGTCTCGCACGAGAGGGCGTGACGTTAGAACCGATCCCGTTGCTTGGCGCGATAGCCGCGGCCTTTGCAGGACTGCTGGCGCTTTGGCGACGGGACGGACTGGAGCCGATCCGGCGCGGCTGGCTCGCTGTGGCACACCCGCTCGGCACCCCGCTTACCGCGCGGCTGCCTGACGGGACCGCGTTCGTTGGCGCGTTCGACGGGCTTGCAACCGACGGCGCGCTGTTGCTCCGCTTGGCGGACGGGAGCCGGCGTGTCATCCACGCGGGCGACGTGTTCGCGCTTTGAAAGGCCGCCATGCTGCTCGCCGTCGACGCCGGTAACACCAACATCGTCTTCGCGCTGATCGACGCTGGCGCGATCAAGACGCGCTGGCGGATCGCGACCGAAGCGCGGCGGACGGCGGACGAATACGCGGTGTGGCTGAGTCAACTCCTCCAGCTCGAAGGCTATGCGCGCGATGTAGTGACTGGCGTCATCATCGCCACGGTGGTCCCGCGCGCGCTCCACAATCTCCAGACGCTCGCGCGCAAATACTTCGGCGTCGAGCCGATGATCGCGGGCCAGCCGCCGGTACAATGGGGCATGGCGCTCGATGTCGACGAGCCCGCCAGCCTCGGCGCGGACCGGGCGGTGACCGCGATCGCGGCGCACCAACGCCACCCGGGCGACCTGATCGTCATCGACTTCGGCACCGCAACGACGATCGACTGGGTCGACTATCGCGGCGCATACAAGGGCGGCATCATCGCGCCGGGGATCAACCTGTCGCTCGACGCGCTCGTCACCGCCGCCGCCAAGCTGCCGCGCATCGCCATCGAAGCGCCCGCCAGCGCATCGGTGATCGGGCGCAATACGGTCGATCAGATGCACATCGGTATCTATTGGGGCTACGTCTCGCTGATCGAAGGACTGACCGCGCGGATGAAGGCCGAGATCGCGCGCCCGGCCAAGGTGATCGCCACCGGCGGGCTGGCTGTATTGTTTGAGCGGCACACGAATGTGTTCGACGCGGTCGAGCCCGATCTGACGCTGCAAGGGCTGGCGATCCTGGCCGGGCGTGCCCATATTCCAGACTAGGGCAGCGCCATTGCGGCGGTGGTCCGCTCCATTCCACGCCGCCGCGCCCGGCCCTTGGCGCGCCTAATGTCCTCCGCCTCCGCGCGAGGGCTTCTCAAAGGAAGATAATGACTCCCGGTAACGAACTGCTTTTCTGCGCGCTCGGCGGCTCGGGCGAGATCGGCATGAACGTCAATCTCTACGGCTACCAGGGCAAATGGGTGATGGTCGATTGCGGCATCACCTTTGCCGACCCGAACTATCCCGGCATCGACGTGATCCTGCCCGACCTCCAATTCATCGAGGACCGGCGCGAGCAGCTGGTCGGCATCGTGCTGACGCACGGGCATGAGGACCATATCGGCGCGCTGCCGTATCTGGCCGAAGACCTCGGTGTGCCGCTCTACGCGACGCCGTTCACCGCCGGGCTCATCCGCGAGAAGCTCGACGAGGAGCGCCTGGGCGACCGCGTGAAGCTCAAGGTGGTCGACCCGGACAAGCCGTTCCAGCTCGGGCCGTTCGGGTTTCGCTTCGTCGGCATGTCGCACTCGATCCCCGAGGCGAACGCGCTGCTGATCGACACGCCCGCGGGCCGCGTGTTCCATTCTGGAGATTGGAAGCTCGACGCGTCGCCGCTGCTCGGTGCGCCCGCGACGGCGGAACAGCTGACCGCGATCGGCGACGAAGGCATCGACGTGATGCTCTGCGACTCGACCAACGTATTCAACGCGGGCGCGTCGGGCTCGGAGGAGGACGTGCGGCGCGGGCTCACCGACGTGGTAGCGGCGGCGGAAGGGCGCGTGGTCGTGACCACCTTCGCGTCCAATGCCGCGCGGCTGGCGACGCTGGGCGAGGTCGCGCGCGAGACCGGGCGGACGCTGTGCGTCGCGGGTCGCTCGCTCGACCGGATCATCCGCGTCGCCAAGGCGACCGGCTACCTCTCCGACCTGCCCGAGACCGTCGACGCGGAGACCGCGATGCGGCTGCCCCCGTCCAAGGTGCTGATCGTTGCGACCGGCGGTCAGGGCGAGCCGCGCGCGGCGCTGGCGCGGATCGCGGAAGGCAACCACTCGATCAAGCTGCATGAGCGCGACACGGTTGTGTTCTCGTCCAAGGAGATCCCCGGCAACGAGGTCGCGATCGGGCGCATCCAGAACACGCTGGCGGGCCGCGGGGTACGGATCGTCACCGAGCGGCAGGCCAAGGTGCATGTGTCGGGCCATCCCGGTCGCCCCGAGCTGGCGGCGATGTACGGTTATATCCGGCCCAAGCTGCTCATCCCCGTTCATGGCGAGATGCGTCACATGACCGAACATGCGCGGTTCGCGGTGGGCGAGGGCGTGCCCGAGGCGCTGGTGCAGAGTGACGGCGACATCGTCCGGTTGTTGCCCGGCCCCGCGAAGAAGGTCGGCAACGCGCCGGTCGGGCGCTTGGTGCTCGATGGCGACGTGATCCTGCCCGCCGATGGCACCACGGTGAATGAGCGACGCAAGCTGTCGCTCCACGGCCAGATCTCGGTCGCCGTCGCAGTGGGACAGGGCGGGCGGATGCTCGGTCGCCCGCAGCTGCGCGTCCAGGGCGTGCCGGTCGAGGAGGACCGCGAGCCCTTCACCGCCGACGCGGTCGAGGCGGTGGCGGAGGCGGTGCGTTCCGGCGGGCGCGACCGCAACCGGCTGCGCGAGGATGTACGGCTGGCGGTGCGCCGCGCCGCGACCCGCTGGACGGGAAAGAAGCCGGTCGTGGACGTGCTGCTGATCGAGGCGTAGGCCCGCAGCGATGCGGTGGACCTCGGCGCTCGCCATCTATGTGCTGTTCTGGGCGATGTCGGTGTTCGTCGTCCTGCCCTTCGGGGTGCGGACGCACGAAGAGGCGGGCGTCGCGCGGGTGCCGGGGCAGGCTGACAGCGCACCGCACGAGTTCAGCCTGGCGCGGCTGGCGAAGCGGGTCACGATCGTGGCGACGATCGCGTTTGCACTGTTCCAGCTGAACTATCGCTATGGCTGGATCACGCCCGCGATGTTCACGGGGTTGGCGGACGGCTAACGCAGCCGCTCGATCGCCTGCGCGAGCGCGACGTAGAGCTTGCCCATGTCCGACGACAGCAGCGTTACGCTCAGCGCCGAGCCGTCGCGTTGGGCGAGGACGGCGCGAAGCATCGCCTCGAAATCGTGGACGTAGCGGTTGACCTGCTCGCGAAAGGCCGGATCCGTGCTGTAGAGCCGCGCCACCTCGCTCGCGTCGTCGGCGTTGAGCAGCCGCACCGCGCGACGGGTGAACACGCCGCGATCGCCCTTCAGATACGCCGCCCAGGCGCTGTCCGCCACCTCGGGCGCGAACGTCTTGGTGATGTCGATCGAGGCGGAGTTGAGCTGCTCGATCAGCTGCGACACCCGCCGCGCGAAACTGTCACGGTCCGCCTCCTCGCGCTCGGTTCGCGCGTCGGCGAAGCGGGTGTCGAGTTCGGTGCCGGTGTCGGTCAGCTCGCGCAGGCGTTCGGCGAGCCGGTCGGAGGCGCGCGTCGCCGCCGTCACCGCCGCATCGGCGGCATCGGCGATCGCGGCCACGCGCCGGTCGACGCTGACTCCCGCCGCGCGCGCGAGCGCCGCGGCACCCGCTGCTTCCAGCTTGCCCGCTGCCTCCGGGATGACACGCGCCAGCGTCTCGCGCGCCTTGTCGGCGGCGGCATCGGCGGTGTCGCGGACGCGGAGCAGAGCGTCGACCAGCCGCGGCGCGGCCTCTTCGGCGAAGCGGTTCGCGCGCAACACGCTGGCTTCGACGCTCGTGTCGAGCGCGTCCGCCTTGCTCCGCCCGGTCGCGAGCGTGTCGAGCAGCGAGCGTGAGAGCTGATCGAGCGCGCCGCGCTGGTCCGCGATGACGCCCGCGATCGCCTCGGTCGCGTCGTGGGTGCTCTCGGCGGCGGTGACCAGCGCGAGCAGCTCGGGCTTGGCCTGCGCGATCACCTGACGGCTCTGCGCGATGCGCGCGTCGAGCCGGGCGAGCACGCCGGGAAGCGTTTCGTCGATCTCGCGCGCGCTCGCGTCGAACGCGAGCAGCAACGCGTCGGCGGTTTCGATCGCACCTCGCGCGGTCGTCTCGCCGGTGCGGAGCGCTTCGGTCATCGCGTCCGCCGATTCGCCCAGCGCGCTGATCGACGCGGCGAGCAGCTGTGACCGCTCCACGCCTTGCGCATGAAGCGCGTCCAGTCGGGTCTCGACATGCGCGATGCCGCTGTCGAGGTCGGCCACCATCGCGTCGCTTGCCGCCCGTTGCGCGTCGAGGCGAGCGGCGACGCGCTCGACGATAACGTCGACCAGCTCGACTTGGGTCGCGAGCGCTTCGGCGCTGTCGCGCGCGGCACCGTCGAGCGTCGCCTGATGCGCGCCGACGGTCGCCAGCATCGCCTCACCCTGCGCGGCGATGCTCCGGCGCGACTCGTCCATCGCGCGCGCGGTGCGCTCGATCAGCGCGTCGACCGCGCTCGCCGCCTCGCCCGTGACCGCCTCCAGTCGCGCGCCCGCCGCGTCGCCGGTCCGCTCCATGTCGGCAAGGTGGGTCGCGAGCCGCGCGGCGGCCCCCGTGGCGAGCGCATCCGCGTCGCGCGCGCGGTCGGCCAGCGCGATCACCTTCGCCTCAAGCGCCATCGCCGCTTGCTCCGCGACCGCACCGGTGCGTTCGAGCGCTTCGGTCACCTCCAGCGTCTCGGCGCGCGCGCGGGGTAGCGAGGCAAGCAACACGCCCAGACTCGCCTGCGCATGATCGGTCGCGCCGGCGAGCGCCGCCGTGTGCCGGTCCGCGAGAGCGATCTCCGCGACCAGGCCGCTGCCGAGATGCGCGAGCCGCTCGGTCGCCTGTTCTCCCGTCGCGATCAGCGCGGCCCCCATATCGGCGATTCTTTCGTGATTGCCGGCGAGCGTCGATGTCAGCAAAGCCACCCGGCGTTCCAGGCTCGCCGCCTCCGCGCGCATCCCCGCCGAGGTCGCGGCGAAGCGCACCGCCTCCGCGCGGCTGGTGCGCTGGGTGAGCAGCCAGACGACGCCGACCAGCACGGGCACGCTCGCCACCGCCGCCGCGAACTCGATCAGCGCGGGCCAGGGCATCGCCGCGACAGCCCCGCGCGCTAGCCAGCACGCCGCCGCGACCCACGCCGCGACCAGCAACAGCGCGAGGGCGGATAGCAGCAAGCGCAGCGGATCGGGTCGCAGATACCCGCCCGGCGCATCCTCTACCGCGAGCGAACTGCCCGCAAGATCAAGCGGCGGCGCGGCGGTCGCGTGGCTTTCTTCGACGCGCCACTCTCTCACCGGCGAACCCCCGTTCATCGCGGCGGTTTACCATGTTTGCGCGCGACCGGAAGCGAAACCTCGCGCCCGTCCACCTTCCTTGCCGATGCCGCCGGTGCCGCCTACACGCCCGCCGATGCTCGCGGGCCTGCTCTTCGCCACTCATGACGCGCTCGACCGGCCCGACACGCTGACCGCGACGCTGCCGTTCGGGGGCACGACGCTGATCGAGTTTCAGGCGCGGACGCTGCTCGAGCTGGGCGCGTCGCAGATCATCATCATGGTCGCGCGGCTGACGCCCGAGCTGCTCGGCGCGATCAGCCGGATCGGGCGGCGCGGGGTCGCGGTCGATCCGGTGCGCTCGGCGGCGGAGGCATCGGAGAAGCTGCACCCGCTCGCGCGCGTGTTGGTGTTCGCGGACGGGCTGATCACATCGGCCGGCATCGTCGCGCCACTGGCGGGCGTGGGGGTCGACGCGCTGCTGGTGACGGAGGCAAGCGCCGCGCCCGCTGGGCTGGAGCGGGTCGGAGGCAATGCGGCCTGGGCGGGGGTCGCCCGGCTCCAGCCGGCGCGGATCGCGGAGGTCGCGCGGCTGCCGCGTGATTACGACGTGCAATCGACGCTGGTGCGCGTGGCGGAACAGGCGCGCGCGGTACATATGCTGCTGCCACGCGGCGCGCTCGCGGACGGGCATGGCGTCGAGCACCGGGCCGCGGCGATCGCGGAGCACGGGCGCGCGATCCTCGCCGCCAGCGTCGCGCACCGGACCGCGTGGTTCGACCGCTGGCTGGTCGCGCCCGTCGCCCGGTTGGCGCTGCCCCGCTTGGTCGAGCGTGGCGCACCGAGCCTCGCGCTCGCGGGCGGGGCGGCGGTGACCGGCGTCGGGGGAGTGGCGGCGCTGGTGCTCGGCCACGCGGCGATCGGCTTCTTGCTATTGCTCGCGGCGGTTTTCCCGCTGGCGCTC
>CALMGC010000104.1 GCA_937863505.1 uncultured Sphingomonadales bacterium
GCCTATATCGTCGTCGATGCCGCTTCCTGGCCCGACCCGATGACCCGCGCGACCACGAGCGATCGCGCCAAGGCGTTCGCGATCGCGCTGCTGACCGAGGCAGCGCTCGGCTATCTGTTCGTGTCAGCGCTCGGCTACCATATCCCGCATGTGCCGAGCGAGGACCTCAAGATGTTCGGCGCTGCGCCACCGCCACCGCCTCCGGATCAGCCGCCCCCGCCCAAGCTCGCTACTCATCGCCCTGCGGCAGCAGCCGCACCGCCAAACTTGCGCGCCAAGGCAACGCCCTTGGTCGCGCCGACCCCGGTTGTGCGCCTCGTTGTTCCGCCCCCGCCGGTGATCGCGGCACCCGTGCCCGAGCGCGGCCCCGCGCCCTCGGCGGGCGCGGCGAACCTGCCCGGGCCGGGGACGGGCGCGGGCGGCGAGGGCCATGGCTTTGGCGGCGGTGGTCGCGGGGACGGTGGTGGCGACGGCGGCGGGTTCGAGCGCGAGACGCCGCCGCGCCGGGTCGGCGGGCGGCTCGGCATTCGGGACCTGCCGCCCGAGCTCGCCGACGCGGGCGGCGGCACCGTTGGCGTACGTTATGTCGTCGAGGCCGACGGACGCATCTCGTCCTGCCGCGTCACCGAGTCGAGCGGCCAGCCCGAACTCGATGTACTCACCTGCCGCTTGATCCAGCAGCGGTTCCGCTATCGCCCCGCGCTCGACGCGGACCGTCGACCTGTTGCGTCGACGATCGTCGAGAACCACGAATGGGACGTGCGCGACGAGGACAGGCGTTAGCCGCCCATCCCCGCCCGCGTCGGCTTACTGCCCCCGCATCGGCGCGACCGCGTCGCGACCGAACTGGACGATCAGCTCGCCGATCTCGCGCGCCTGCGCCATCGAGCGCGAGCTGTACTCACGCATGAAATCGCCCTGGATCTTCATCACGTCGGACACGTCCTTCGCCTGCGCGGCCTGGCGCATCGCGGCGAACCCCGCCTGCGCGTTCTGCTCCGCCTGATCGAGCATCTTCAACCCGAGTGTCGAGCCGCCCTGCGCCATCTTCTCGCCGGTCGCGCGCATCGCCTCCGTCGCGCGCTTGGCGGGCTCCGCCATGCCGGACTGGAACGTGTCGCGCATCCGCTCGCCCGCGTCGCGTATCGCGTCGGTGGTGCTCCCGGCTGCCGCGGCGGCGCTGTCGGTCGCCGCGCTCGCGGTGGCGCTGGCTTGAGTGCTGTTGTCGGCCATGATGCCTGCTCCTTGCTGCGTTTGGGCCGGCTTCTTGGGTCGAGCCGGCTCACCTGTATCAACCGGTACCCGCGCGCTTGGTTGCGTTGGTCGCGCAGAAGCGATGGCCCCGTTTCGATACACCCGCTAGGCCCGTAGCGACCGCGCTGGAGATTCTCTGACCATGGCCGACAACGTGATGAAGCACCTGCCGCTGATCCTCCGGCCCGACCCGTCGCGCACGGTGGTTCGCCCGTTCTCCCCCGAATATCCCGGGCCGTTCGCCACGCCGGGCAAGTCCCGCGCGCAGGTGATCGTCGACCGGATCCTGTCGCTAGATGAAGCGGAAGTGGCGGAGGAACGGCGCGTCACCATCTGCTCGCTCGATGAGCGGCACCGCGACATCGACGACCTGCTGATGCGCCGGTTCGGCGAGCTGGAGGGGCTGACGATCGACAAGGCGAAAGTACGCCGCGACCAGGCGCTGCTGATCGGCGCGTATTTTTCCGAAGAATATTCCTTCGAGGCAGCGGCGCTGTTCAACCCCAGCATCGTCGTCCATCCCGACCAGGACGATGTACCCGAGGGCGCGACGCGGTTCGTCATGTCGCTCCGCGCGATCGGCGAGGGCCATGTGTCCTCCGTGACGTTCCGCACGGGGCTGATCGGCGCGGACGCGTCGGTCACGGTCGACAAGGCGAACCCGACCGCGGTGCCGCCGATCATCGAACATGTCGAGCAGGACGGCGCGGCGGGCGTGAAGCTGCTGTGCGGCGGAGGACTCGAGCTATCGGAGACGATCCTGTTCCCGATGCTGCCGAGCCAGAGTCGCGGGATCGAGGACGTACGGCTGGTCCGCTTCGTCGAGGACGACGGCAAGGCGCTTTATTATGGCACCTATACCGCGTTCAACGGGACCGACGCGCGATCCGAGCTGCTCGACACCGACGACTTCAAAGGCTTCAACATGCGCCCGCTGACCGGCAGCGCGGCGGCGGCGAAGGGCATGGCGCTGTTCCCGCGTCGGGTCGGCGGGCAATATACGATGCTGGCGCGGCAGGATAACGAGAATGTCTGGCTGCTCCAGTCCGATGACCTGCTCCATTGGGAGGGCGGCGAGCGGATCATCCGCCCGCATTACCCGTGGGAGTTCGTACAGATGGGCAATTGCGGGTCGCCGATCGAACTCGACGAGGGCTGGCTGGTGCTGACCCACGGCGTCGGCACGGTACGAAACTATTGCATGGGCGCGGCGCTGCTCGACAAGGAGAACCCCAGCAAGGTGCTCGCGCGCACACCCAGGCCGCTGCTCGAGCCGAGCCCGGACGAGCGCGACGGCTATGTGCCCAACGTGGTCTATAGCTGCGGCGCGATGGTGCTTGGGCGGACGCTGATCCTGCCCTACGGCGTGGCGGACGGCTTCGCGACGGTGGCGACGGCGAATGTGGGCGCGGTGCTGGCGGCGATGGAGTGAGTTGCGGGCGGCAGGAGTGTCGCCCATCCTTCGACAAGCTCAGGACGAACGGTATCGAGTCTTGGTGATGACCCACAACCGTTCGTCCTGAGCCTGTCGAAGGACGGGGACAGGGAGCCCCCTTCGCAGGTGCTCCTATCTCGGCGCCATCCGGATCGCGCCGTCGAGCCGGATCACCTCTCCGTTGAGCATGGGGTTCGCCACGATCGCGGCCACCAACTGCGCATACTCCTCCGGCTTGCCCAACCGGCTGGGGTGCGGAATCTGGCGGGCGAGCGAGTCCTGCACCTCTTGCGTGAACCCCGCCATCATCGGCGTCCAGAAAATACCGGGCGCGATCGTCATCACCCGGATCTTGTGCTGCGCGAGGTCACGCGCGACTGGCAGCGTCATCGCGGCCACTCCCCCCTTGGACGCGGCATAGGCCGCTTGCCCGACCTGCCCGTCATAGGCGGCGACGCTGGCGGTGTTGACGATCACGCCCCGCTCCTCGCCGATCGCGTCGGCGGCGGCGAGCCGGGCGGCGAAGCGCGACAGCACCAGGAAGCTGCCGACCAGGTTGATCTCGATCGCGCGGCGGAAGGCGTCGATCGGATGCGGCTTGTTCTCCTTGCCGACCGTCCGCACCCCCGGCGCTACGCCGGCGCAGTTGACCAGCACGCGCGCGACCCCGTTCGCGGCCTCCGCCGCGTCGAGCCCCGCGTCGACGCTCGCTTCGTCGGACACGTTCACCATGGCGAACGTCGCGCCGATCGCCTCGGCATGGGCGCGGCCCGCTTCTTCGTTCAGGTCGAAGATCGTGACCTTCGCGCCGCCGTCGCTGAGCAGCTTCGCCGTCGCCGCGCCCAAGCCGGACGCCCCGCCCGTCACCACCGCGCCGATCCCCGCCAAGTCCATGCCGCATCTCCTTTGCCGGGCGGGTCGCACGGGCCGAGCGCGCGATCAAGCCGCGTCGACATGGGAGCCGCCGCCCGGTACGGCTGGCGCGCGATGCAAGACCTCGACAGCCTCGACCAGCTCCTGCGCGCGCGCCGCTCAGTGCGCGCGTTCCGCCCCGACCCGGTTCCGCCCGGGCTGCTCCGCCGCGTGTTCACCGCCGCGCAGCAGGCGCCGTCGAACTGCAACGTCCAGCCCTGGGTCGTCCACGTCGTTTCGGGCGAGGCGGCGCACCGGATGCGCGAGCTGTTGTCCGGCCATGTGCTGAGCGGCGGCCCCGCCTCGCCCGACTTCGAGCGCGAGGGCGGCTATCCGGGCGTGTACCGCGAGCGCCAGATCGACGCCGCCGTCCGGCTGTTCTCCGCGACCGGGGTCGCGCGCGAGGACATCGCCGCGCGCAACGCGTCCATGTTCCGCAACTTCCGCTTCTTCGACGCGCCGCACGCCGCGTTCATCTTCATGCCTGCCTGGGGCAGCTATCGCGAGGCGTGCGACTGCGGGATGTACGCGCAGTCGTTGATGCTCGCGCTCGCGGCGGCGGGGCTTGGGTCGTGCGCGCAAGGGGCGCTCGCACACCACGCCGCGCTGGTCCGGCAGGAGCTCGGCGTCGGCGAGGACATGCGGCTGTTGTTCGGCCTGTCGTTCGGCTATCCCGATGACGATCACCCCGCCAACACCGTCCGCACCAGCCGCGCCGCGCTGGACGCGACCACGACCTTTCACGGCGGAGAGGATGCGGGCTGAACCAGGTCGGCGCCTTTCCCTACCGCGTCACGCCCGCGGGCACGGCGGAGGTGATGCTGATCACTTCGCGCGATACCGGGCGCTGGGTGGTGCCCAAGGGCAACGCGATCCGCGGCCTCGCCCCGCACGAGGCGGCGGCGGTGGAGGCTTGGGAGGAGGCGGGGCTGACGGGCGCGGTGTGTCCGACGCCGCTCGGGCGCTACCGCTATCTCAAGCGCCGCCGACTGGGAGTGCCGCGCGAGCGGACGGTGGCGCTCTACCCGTATCTAGTGCTCGCGCAGGCGGAGGACTGGCCCGAGCGTCATCAACGTGTCACACGATGGCACGATCTGGGCCGGGCGGCGGCGGCGGTTGACGAGCCGGGGTTGAAGCTGCTCATCACCGGGTTTCGCGCGCCGCCCGCTTATGCGTTCGGGACACGCGTGTTGCCCGCAATGCGGACGCGAATGGGGAGTCGAGTGCCGATGCTGGGCTGGTTTCAATCGCTGATGCCCAAGCAGGGGCGGTTCTTCGACCAGTTCGAGGCGCATGCCGCGACGCTGACCGCCGGGGCCGACGCGCTTGCGCGCCTGCTCCACGGCCAGGGCGATGCGGGCGCGCATATCGCCGAGATCGTCCGGCAGGAGCATCTTGCCGACGACGTCACCCGCGACGTGCTCCAGGACGTGCGCCGAGTGTTCGTCACCCCCTTCGACCGCAGCGCGATCATCGCGTTGGTCGGCGTGATGGACGACGCAATCGACCAGATGAACAGCTTTGCCACCGCGATCACGCTGTACGAGGTGCATGAGTTCGCCGCGCCGATGCGCGACATGGCCGGCATCATCGTCGAGGCCGCGCGGGTGACGGCAGAGGCGGTGCCGCTGCTTCGTTCGCTCGCGGGCAACGCAGCCCGCATCAACGAGCTCACCGCGCGGCTGATCGAGATCGAGGGTCATGCCGATCACATCCATGACGAGGGGGTCAAGGCGCTGTTCCGCCAGGCGAGCGACGGCGAGACGATGCGCTTCATCATCGGGCGCGAACTCTACAACAGTCTGGAGCGGATCGTGGACCGTTTCGAGGATGTCGCGAACGAGATCCAGGGTCTCGTGATCGACCACGCCTGAGCCGCTGCGCCGATGCTCTCGCTTCCGCTGCTCGTCGCGCTGATCGGCGTGGCGTTGTTCTTCGACTTCCTCAACGGCCTACACGATGCGGCCAACTCGATCGCGACGGTGGTCTCCACCCGCGTGTTGAAGCCGCAATGGGCGGTGTTGTGGGCGGCGTTCTTCAACTTCGCGGCGTTCGCGGTGTTCGGGCTCAACGTCGCCAACACGATCGGCAAGGGTATTATCGACGCGCATGTGATCGACGCGACGGTGATCTTCGGCGCGCTGATGGGCGCAATTTCGTGGAACGTCATCACTTGGGTGCTGGGTATTCCGTCGTCGAGCACTCATGCGCTGATCGGCGGGCTGCTCGGCGCAGGTATAGCCAAGGCGGGGCTGCACGCGGTGGTCTGGCATGGGGTGATCGCGACCGTGGTGGCCATCTTTACTTCGCCCGCGGTCGGGCTGGTGATCGCGCTGCTGCTGGTGCTGGCAGTAGCGTGGAGCAGCATTCGCCTGACCCCGCTGGCGGTCGACCGGCGCTTTCGCAAACTGCAACTCGTGTCGGCGGCGCTGTATTCGCTGGGGCATGGCGGCAGCGACGCGCAGAAGACGATGGGGATCATCTCCGTGCTGCTCTATTCGCAGGGGCTGCTGGGGAAGGAGTTCCACGTGCCTTTCTGGGTGGTGATCGCTTGCCAGGCCGCGATTGCGCTGGGCACCATGTCCGGCGGGTGGCGGATCGTGCATACGATGGGATCGAAGATCACCCGGCTCACTCCCGCGCAAGGGTTTTGCGCGGAGACGGGCGGCGCGATTACCTTGTTCATGGCGATCCTGGGCGGTGTGCCCGTGTCCTCCACCCACACCATCACCGGCGCGATCGTCGGGGTGGGCGCGGCGCGGCGCGTCTCGGCGGTGCGCTGGAACGTCGCGAGCAACATCGTCGTGGCCTGGTTCCTGACTCTGCCCGCCGCGGGGCTGATCGGCGCGGGTATCTACGGCGTGACGCGGCTCGTCACGGGTTAGGCGCGGAACCAGACC
The DNA here is from genome assembly GCA_937863505.1 of uncultured Sphingomonadales bacterium. GTDB lineage: Bacteria > Pseudomonadota > Alphaproteobacteria > Sphingomonadales > Sphingomonadaceae > Sphingomonas. The sequence continues at coordinate 6,502 of CALMGC010000104.1, forward strand.
GGGACATTTGCCGTTCGTTACGCCGACACAACAGGAGGACCGGCCCATGCCATCGGAGATCACGACCGACCATGATGTGATCAAGAAATGGATCGAGGACCGCGGCGGCCACCCATCGGTTGTCCGCGCCACCGAAGGCAAGCGGCCGACCAGAAGCAAGACCGGCGGCGGGCTGCTCCGGGTCGAGTTCCGCGATCCGAACGACGCGCTCGACGATGTCGACTGGGAAGGCTTCTTCGAGGTGTTCGAAGAGAACAAGCTCGCCTTTCTTCATTATGACAGGCGCAAGGACGGGCAGATCAGCCAGTTCAGCCGCTTCCTGTTCCGCGACGCCGAGAACGCCAGGACCAACGCCGACGGCACGCAGGCGAGCCGCAGCCACGGCAAGGCCGAAGGTGCCGCCTCGCCCACGCGCAAGACGCACAAGGCTGCCGCCAAGCCAAAAGCGGAGCCGAAGCCGAAAGCTGCGCCCAAGCCGAAGGCGAGCGCGAAGAAGTAGCGCGTGACGTCGGCTGACGCCCCGCCCTGGTGGCACACTGGCGTCATCTATCAGGTGTACCCGCGCTCGTTCCAGGACAGCGACGGGAACGGCGTCGGCGATCTCAAAGGCATCGAGCGACGGCTCGACCATCTGGTCGCGCTAGGCGTAGACGCTGTATGGTTGTCGCCCATTTACCCATCGCCGATGGCGGACTTCGGCTATGACGTCGCCGACTACACCGGCGTAGACCCGACATTTGGGACGCTCGCCGACCTCAACGTGCTGATTGCCGCCGCTCACACGCGCGGGCTAAAGCTGTTGCTAGACTTCGTGCCGAACCATAGCTCGGACCGGCACCCGTGGTTCGTCGAAAGCCGCTCGTCGCGCGAAAGCCCCAAGCGCGACTGGTACATCTGGCGCGACGCGGAGCCCGACGCGAGCCCGCCGAACAACTGGATCAGCGACTTCGGCGGCAGCGCGTGGGAATGGGACGAGGCAACCGGACAGTACTATCTCCACGCGTTCCTGAAGGAGCAACCGGACCTCAACTGGCGCAACCCGGCGGTGCGCGCGGCGATGCTGGATGCAATGCGCTTCTGGCTCAAGCGCGGCGTCGACGGGTTCCGCATCGACGTGCTCTGGCACATGGTGAAGCGCGCCGACCTTGCGGACAATCCGCCCAACCCCGACTGGCGCACGGGCGACCCCGAGAAGGAGCGCGTGCTCCAGCTCAACTCCACCGACCAGCCCGAGGTGCATGAGATAACCGCCGAGATGCGCGCGCTCGCAGACGAGTATGGCGCGCTGCTGATCGGCGAAATCTACCTGCCGACGCCGAAGCTGATGACCTATTACGGTACGCGCGCCCGGCCCGAAGTGCAGCTGCCCTTCAACTTTCAGCTGATCGGGGCCGAGTGGACCGCGCCCGCGCTCGGCAGGCTGATCGCCGATTATGAGGCGGCACTGCCCCCCGGCGCATGGCCGAACTGGGTGCTGGGCAACCACGACCGCCCGCGCATCGCGACGCGGGTCGGCGAGGCTCAGGCGCGCGTCGCGGCGATGCTGCTGCTGACGCTGCGCGGCACACCGACGATCTATTATGGCGACGAGCTCGGGATGACCGACGTCGCGATCCCGCCGGAAGCGGTCCGCGACCCGCAGGAGCTGCGCGCCCCGGGGCAGGGCTTTGGTCGCGACCCGGTGCGCACACCGATGCCGTGGGACGCGAGCCCGAACAGGGGCTTCACCACCGGCGAGCCGTGGTTACCGCTAGGGCCGGACTGGCGGACGCGCAACGTGGCGGCAGAGAGCGACGACCCAGATTCGATGCTGTCGCTCTACCGCGCGGTGCTGGCGCTGCGGCGCGAGCGGCGCGCGCTGGCGCTCGGCGATTTGGCGCTGATCAGGGCGGAGGGGTTTGTGCTCGCTTATGAGCGGAGGTTCGGGAATGAACGATTGCTGGTGGCGCTCAACCTGGGTGGGCATGAGCGGCAGGTCGACCCACCCGCATGGGCGGCGGACTACACCCATGTGCTTTCCACTGTTCACCCCCGCGTCGGCAGGCGCTTCGGGACGGCGCTCACCCTAGCCCCCGACGAGGGTGTCATCCTCGCGCCTACCCGCTAAGCACCCGTCATGCGCGTCGCGATGCTCGCCCCGATCTCCTGGCGCACCCCGCCGCGCGCCTATGGCCCGTGGGAGCTGGTCACCAGCCTGCTCACCGAGGCGCTGGTCGCGCGCGGCGTCGACGTTACCCTGTTCGCGACGCAGGACAGCATCACCGCCGCCAAGCTGGAAGCCGTCGTCCCGCGTTCCTACTCCGAAGACCCGAGCATCGACGCAAAGGTCTGGGAGTTCCGCCACCTCGCTCACCTGTTCGAGCGCGCGCGCGCGTTCGACCTGATCCACAACCAGGCGGATTTCCCCGCCCACGCCTTTTCCGGGCTGATCGACACGCCGATGGTGACCACCATCCACGGCTTCTCGTCGCCCCGTATTCTGCCGATGTACGCGCCCTATCAGGACCGCGTGCACTACGTCGCGATCAGCGACGCGGACCGGCACCCGGCACTGCGTTACGCCGCGACGATCCATCACGGCATCCCGCTCGGCGATTTCGCCTTTGACCCGGTTGGAGCCGAGGACCTGTTGTTCTTCGGCCGGATCCACCCCGACAAGGGAGCAGCGGAAGCAATCGCGGCCGCGTGCGCCAGCGGACAGCGGTTGGTGATGGCGGGTATCGTTCAGGACGCCGGCTATCACGAGCGGGAAATCGCCCCCGCGATCGACGGCGACCGCGTCCGCTACATCGGCCCGGTTGGAGGCGAGACCCGCGTCCGCACCCTCGGCGCGGCGCGCTCGTTGCTTCACCTCATCAACTTCGACGAACCGTTCGGCTTGTCGGTAGTGGAGGCAATGGCGTGTGGCACGCCCGTGATCGCGACCCGGCGCGGCGCGATGCCCGAGCTGATCGAAGACGGCGTGACCGGCTTCCTGGTCGACTCGGTCGATGAGGCGGTCGCGGCGATCGCCCGCGTCGGCGAGCTCGACCGCGCCGCGTGCCGAGCGCGCGTGGCGGAGCGGTTCAGCGTCGATCGGATGGCCGACGCGTACCTCGCGCTCTACCGCCGGATCCTGGGCGGCTGAGCTATTTCAGGCAGCAGACGATGGCGTCGATCGCGCTGCGCGTGTCGTCGATCGTCTTCACCTTGACGCAGTCGATCC
>CALMGC010000105.1 GCA_937863505.1 uncultured Sphingomonadales bacterium
CAGCTCGAGCGCGATCATCTGATCCGCCTGTTCCTCGACGATCAGGTAGAAGTTGCTCCCGAAATACAGCGCCGACCAGCCCGCCAGCACGGTGAAGTTGGTGAACAGGGTCCCGAACAGGATGCCGACATCTAGCGATGCGGGCACCGGCTTCATGAACGAAAAGGCGAACGCATCGAGCACCGCATAGATCAGCGTGGCGACGCCCAAGGTGAGCACCGTGAACGGGATCCCCGCCAGGCGGCCCAGTCCCCTATAATAACCATAGAGCGTCGAGATGAGCAGCGTCAGGCAATAGCCGACGATCGCCTCGATGATGACGGGCACGATCACCTGCAGGCTCGGCCCGTTGCCGATCGCCGTCACCCCGCGCAGAATGAGATAACCCGTCCACCCGGCGGCCTGCATCGTCCAGAACGCGCGTGTCTTGTCTTCGAAGAACGGCCGCACCGACACCGCAGCGCGCCGCTCCGACGCGTTCACCGGCGCGGACGCGGCGGGGGAGGGGACGGGCAGGCTGGCCACGGCGGAGGTTCTACACGGGACGGCGGGCGGGGGCGAGGGGGCTTTGTTTCCGCCTGCGCGTCGCCTAGCCAGCGCGGATGTCCACGCACGCCGACCCCGCCGCCGAGCTCGCCTTTCTTAGCCACGAGATCGCGCGGCATGACCGGTTGTACCATGACGGGGACGCGCCGGAGATCAGCGACGCCGAATATGATGCGCTGGTCGCGCGCAACCGGGCGCTTGAGGCGGCGCATCCCGAGCTGATGCGCGCCGACAGCCCGTCACGGCGGGTCGGCAGCGTGGCGAACTCCCCGCTCGCCAAGGTCGCCCATGCGCGCGCGATGACCAGCCTCGACAATGCGTTCTCCGACGCGGAGGTGGCCGAGTTCCTGACGCGCATCCGCCGGTTCCTCCGGCTGGAGGACGACGAGCCGATCGCGCTCACCGCAGAGCCCAAGATCGACGGGCTGTCCTGTTCACTCCGCTATGAGGGCGGGCGGCTGGTCCGCGCGCTGACCCGCGGCGACGGCGCGGTGGGCGAGGACGTCACCGCCAACGTGCTGACGATGCCTGACATTCCCGCCGCCTTGCGCGGGGACGCACCCGCCGTGTTCGAGGTGCGCGGCGAAGTGTATATGGAGAAGGGGGCCTTCACCGCGCTCAACGCGCGCCTGCTCGCCGAGGCGGAGGACCCGGCCAAGGCGCGCCAGTTCGCCAACCCGCGCAACGCCGCCGCCGGGTCGCTCCGCCAGAAGGACGCCGCCGTCACCGCCAGCCGCCCGCTACGCTTCCTCGCGCATGGCTGGGGCGAGGCGTCGGCGGTGCCCGGCGAGACGCAGACGGCGGTGATGCGGGCGATCGCGGGGTGGGGTTTTCCGGTCTCCCCGGACCTTGCCACCGTGCTCGACATGGCGGCGGCGCTGGCCGTGTACAGCGCGATCGAGGCGAAGCGCGCGGACCTCCCGTTCGATATCGACGGGGTCGTCTACAAGATCGACCGGCTCGACTGGCAGGCGCGGCTCGGTTTCGCCGCACGCAGCCCCCGCTGGGCGATCGCGCACAAGTTCCCGGCGCAGCGCGCACAGACGACGCTCAACGCGATCGACACGCAGGTCGGGCGGACCGGCAAGATCACCCCCGTCGCACGGCTGGAGCCGGTGACGGTGGGTGGTGTCGTCGTGACGAACGCGACGCTCCACAACGCGGACGAGATCGAGCGGCTGGGCGTGCGCCCCGGCGACCGCGTGGTGCTCCAGCGCGCGGGCGACGTGATCCCGCAGATCGTCGAGAACCTCACCCGCGAGGTCGAGCGCCCCGCTTGGTGCTTCCCGACGCATTGCGCCGAGTGCGGCTCCGCGCTGGAGCGCGAGCCGGGCGAGGTCGACTGGCGCTGTTCGGGCGGGCTCGTCTGTCCGGCGCAGCGGGTCGAGCGGCTCCGGCATTTCGTGTCGCGCCACGCGCTCGATATCGAGGGGCTGGGGACGACGTCGATCGAGTCGTTCTTCGCCGACGGACTGGTGCAGACTCCGGCCGACATCTTTCGCATCCGCGAGGCGGACCTGCTCGCGCGCGAACGCTGGGCGGTCGTGAGCGCGCGCAACCTCCTCGCCGCGATCAACGCCAAGCGCGCGCCGCCGCTCGACCGCTTCCTGTTCGCGCTCGGCGTCCGGCATGTCGGCGAGGTGACCGCGCGCGACCTTGCGCGCCGCTGGACGAGCTGGGCGGCCTTGTCCGAGATGATCGCACGGGCGGTCGCGGCGCGGGAGGCGATGATGCGGGCGGTGGGCGAGTCGGACGACAAGCTGCTCGCGCGGACGGCCAAGGAGCTGGCCGCGATCGTCGAAACGCCCGGGGTGGGGCCGGAGGTGGCGCTGGCGCTGGTGGATTTCTTCGCGGAAGCCCGCAACGCGGACGCGGTGCGGGACCTGCTCACTCAGGTCGCCCCCGCCGATGTCGTCCAGGCGGCGCGCGCGTCGGAGGTGAGCGGCAAGACGGTGGTGTTCACCGGCACGCTGGAAACGATGAGTCGCGACGAGGCCAAGCGCCAAGCCGAGTCGCTCGGCGCGCGGGTGGCGGCGTCGGTGTCGGCCAGGACCGATCTGGTGGTGGCGGGACCGGGCGCGGGGTCGAAATTGAAGAAAGCGGCGGAATTGGGGGTGCGAACGCTTGATGAAGCGGGCTGGGGCGACCTTGTGCGTGCGGCGAGCTAAATTCCCGAACCCCGGGCGTTGCCATTTTGCAACGCATCATTGGAGATTCGGCCACCGCCCGTTCTCCCGACTCCCGACTGTCACCGATCCGACATAAAGCGTGGGCAGGGGCGCGTCAGGGACCCGCGACGCGCGGGTGGGTAGGGAATCTAACATCATGCGGAACAAGCTCTTTCTGGGCGCGGCGGCGATTGCGCTGATCGCGCCGGCGGCGATGGCGCAGGAGACGACGTCCATCATCCGCGGCACCGTCACCGCGGGCGGGCAGCCCGTGTCGGGCGCGAGCATCACCGTCACCAACACCGCCAACGGCGCCAAGTCCCAAGCGACCACCGCCGCCGACGGGCGCTTCTCGTTCCCCGGTCTTCAGCCCGGCGGTCCCTACCGGGTCGACGTGACCAGCGCGCAGGGCAACAAGACCGTCACCGACATCTCCACGGTCGTGCAGCAGGCGTTCGAACTGCCGATCGACCTGTCGACCAACGAGGGCACCGCCGCCAACGGCACCGCCGCTGCCGCGCCGACGGACGCCGCCCCGACCCAGGACATCGTCGTCACCGCGTCGCGCATCGCGGGCGCGGGCACCCGTTCCGACGGGCCGCAGACCACCTTCACCGCAGCGGACATCCGCAAGGTCGCCTCCGTCAACCGCGACGTCCGTGATATCGAGCGTCGCGATCCGTTCGCCACCATCGACCTCGGCAACACCGGTGATCGCGGCGGCGCGGTCTCCTTCGCGGGCGTCAACCCGCGCTACAACAAGTTCACCATCAACGGCGTCACGGTCGGCGATACGTTCGGCCTCAACCAGGACGCGAACCCGACCAATCGCGGTCCGGTCCCGTTCGACGCGATCGGCCAGTTCTCCGTCTCGATCGCCCCTTACGACTTCCGCCAGAGCGGCTTCCAGGGCGGCGTGATCGACGCGATCCTTGCCTCGGGCACCAACAAGTTCAAGGGCACCGGCTTCTATTCGGAGAACACCGACGGCCTGTCGGGAAGCCGCATCGGCAGCAACACGATCGTCAACCCCAAGTTCAATTCCAAGACCTATGGTGCGACGCTGAGCGGCCCGATCATCAAGGACCGGCTGTTCTTCATGGTCTCGGCGGAGAAGAACGAGGATCCGCGGCCGTTCAGCACGCTGATCTCGCAGGTCCCGTCGCTGGGGCAGGCGCAGGTCGATGCGGTCAACGCCATCACCGCATCCAACTATCCGGCGGTGCGACCGGGCAACACGCTGGTGGTCAACCCGCGCAAGGACGAGAAGATCGTCGGGCGGATCGACGCCAACATCACCGACAACCAGAAGCTCTCGCTGTCGTACATCAACGCGTATGACGTGCTGGTCAGCCAGAACAACACGTCGGTCGTCGCCAACACGCCGTCTTACGGGCTGAGCTCGAACGCTTATGCGCTCACCGAGCTGCTGCGCGCGGGCATCGTGCAGCTCAACTCGCAATGGACCGATAAATTCTCGACCGAGGCGCGCGGCATCTACAAGAAGACGGTGCGCGGGCAGGAGCCGCTGCTCGGTCGTCCCTCGGGCCAGCTGGGCGTCTGCACCGATCCGACGGACCTCTTGACGCCTTCGGGCGCGGTCAACACCTCGTCGGCGACGGGTTGTTCCACCGGCACTCCGCGCATCTTTTTCGGGCCGGACAATTCGCGTCAGACCAACCAGCTCAACTTCGACACGATCGAAGGCTCGCTGCTCGGTCGTTACCGCGCGGGCGATCATGAGGTGAAGCTGCTGGTCGATGTCACGCAGAACCACACCTACAACAACTTCGTCCAGAACAGCCTGGGTTCATATTATTTCGACTCGCTCGCCGATTATCGCGCGAACCAGGCCAATCAGCTCATCTACGCGGCGACGATCGCGCCCGCCGCGGCCAATTTCCGCTACACGACCTTCGCGTTCGGCTTTCAGGATGATTGGCAGGTCGCGCCGAACCTGACCGTGACCTATGGCGCGCGCGAGACGCTGTGGGCCGAGGAAGGCCAGCCGGTGTTCAACCCTGCGTTCGAAGCGCGCAACGGCTATCCCAACACCAAGACGTACAAGGGGCTCGAGCTGTTCGAGCCGCGGGTGAGCTTCAGCTATCGCGGCGTCGGTGGGCTGACCGGGCTCAGCGTTCGTGGCGGCGGCGGCATCTTCGGTGGTGGCACGCCCGACATATATCTGTCGAACAGCTATTCCAACACCATCACCACCAACTCGCTGACGATCAACCGCGACGCGACCTGCAACACCAAGGGCAGCATCTGCGACATCGCGCTCAACAACGTGACGGGCAACGTCCCGGCCGCGCTCGCCGCCTATGCCGCCGGCGCGACCAATGCTACGACTTTGCAGCGCACCAACACCGGCGCGCTGTCGCCCGGCTTCCGCATCCCGCGCGAGGTCAAGGCGACGCTGTCCGCCGATTATACCTTCCGCGGCATCGACTTCGGCGCGGACTATTACTTCTCCAAGACGCTCGACGGTGTTGTGTTCACCGACGCGCGCTCGATCCGGGTCGGCACGTTGCCGGACGGGCGGCCGCGCTATAACGGCTATTACGGGTTCGCCGACAACAACTACGACATCGTCGCGCAGAACTCGACGCGGGGCCGCAGCCATGTCGGCGTGATCCGCGCCGACAAGCGGTTCGATTTCGGGCTGGAAGTAGGCGGCAGTTACACGCTGGCGGACGTGCGCGACGTCGGCGATGCGACCTCGTCGACGATCAATTCCAACTACCGTAATCAGATCTTCGCCGACCCGAACAACGCGGCGCTCGGCACGTCGGACAACCAGACGCGTTGGGAGTTCAAGTACAGCGTCGGATTCGATCATGCGTTCTACGGCGATTACAAGACTCGCATTCAACTGTTCGGCGACACAAAGGCCGGGCGTCCGTTCAGCTATACGATGCTCGACAACACCGCGAACCGTTCGGCGGTGTTCGGCACGGTGCTGACAGGAAACACGTCGACCAACCTGCTTTATGTGCCGAGCAGTACGACCGACCCGATCGTGTCCTATGATAATGTAGTGACGCAGACCTTGCTCGATAACTTTATCAACGGCACGGTGCTCAAAAAGTATCGCGGCCAGATCGCGCCCAAGAACATCGACCGCAACCGGGCGAATACGCGCATCGACCTGCATCTCGAGCAGGAAATCCCGACCTTCGTCGGCGGCTTGCGGATCACGCTGTTCGCGGATATCCTGAACCTGCCCAACCTCATCAACCATAATTGGGGCGGGTTGCGGCAGCTCGGCTTCCCATATGGCGCGGCGCCGATCAGCGTGCAGTGCGTAGGCGGCGGAGCACTGGCACCGACGGGTGTTGCGCCAGGCTCACTTGTCCCGGGTACTGGCGGCACGACCGGGACGCCGGCGCAATTCTATGCGGCGGTGAACACCACCTCCGCTCAAGCTTGCACGCAGTATCGTTACTCGGCGTTTGTCAATCCGAACACGGCGGTGATCAACGTCACCCAGTCGCTCTACGCGATCCGGCTCGGCGCGCGCTTCAGCTTCTGATCTGCGAGTACGAACACGGGCCGTCGCTCCCGCCCGGGAGCGGCGGCCCGCTTCGTTTCAGCCCTTCGCCTGCGCCGGATCGAGCGGCCCGGACTGGTCGCCGACCCATTCGCGCCACAGGAGGATCAGCGCGGCCATGATCGCGGGGCCGAGGAACAGCCCCACCAGCCCCCATGCCTCCACCCCGCCGAGGATGCCGAGCAGCACCCACAGGAACGGCAGCTGCGTCGCCCCGCCGATCAGCGCCGGGCGGATGAAATGGTCGGCGGTGAAGGTGACCGCGAAACCGATGCCGACCACCACCGCGCCCGCGACCGGCTGACCCAGCCCGACCAGTAGCAATCCCGCAAGGCAGAAGGCGATCGCCGCGCCGAACGGCACCATCGCCAGCAAGGCGGTGATCAGCCCGAACAGCGCCGGATGCGGCACTCCGGCAAGCCAGTAGAGGATGCCGAGCAGAACGCCCTCCGCCAGCCCCACCAGCACCAGCCCGTTGACGGTGCCGTGGATCGACAGGATCACCTGCCGCCCGACCCGCTCGCCGCGCGGCCCGAACGTGCGCGCGCTGGCCGCGCGGACCTGACGCGCGACCCCGTCCCCTTCGCGCAGGAGAAAGAACAGCGCCAGCAGCATGAACGCGAGCAGCACCACGCGGTGCAGCGCCTCCGCCCCGACGCCGCGCGCGGTCTCGATCAGCCCGCCCTGCATGATCCGCGCCGGGAGCGCGGAGATTTCGCCCGGCTCGCCGAGATTGCGTTGCCACAGCGGGACTAACCTGTCCCCAAACGGCAGGCTCGACAGGATCGGCGGCGGCGCGACGCCGTATTGACGCGCGTGCGCGACCCAGTCCGACGCCGCGTGCGCGTCCGTGATCAACGGCAGCGCCACCATCAGCACCGGCACCACGAACACCAGCAGCACGCCCAACACCGCCGCGGCCGGGAGCAGCTCGTGCCGGTGGCGGGGAAAACGGGTCGCCAGCCGGTCGAAGCTCGGCCACATCGCGATCGCGAAGATCGCCGCCCAGATCAGCGCGGGCAGGAACCCCTTGAGGGTGAACACCCCCGCCGCCAGCAGGATCAGCACTGCGGCCACGCTCGCGCGCCGTTGCGAAGGGGAGGAGGGGGCGGGTTCGACGGTTAGCGGCAAGGGCGGTTCCTCCACCGGCGCGGTGCGCGGCGACACGCCGCCGATCCGCCGGACCGGGTTGAGCGCCGACGCGTAGCGCGCCGTCGCGACCGAGGGCAAGCGGAGGCGTGCGTGGCGTCCTCGCCGTAAGCGACGCGAAACCTTGACCCGGCGGGGCGGTCCGACCATGCTGCGCCGCAACACGGAGCCTTATGCGGATCGTGATCATCGACGACAGCGGCGAGCGCGCGACGGTACTGGAGAGCGGGCTCCGGGAGGCGGGCTATGGCGATCTCGAACTGGTCGCGCCGCGCGGCGGCTTTGTCGCCCGGCTGGAGCGGATGGCGCCCGATGTGGTGTTGATGAACCTCGGCAGCCCCAGCCGCGACACGCTGGAGGACATGCTCGCGGTAAGCCGCGCCTTGGCCCGCCCGATTGCGATGTTCGTCGACCGGTCGGACGAGGAGATGATCGGCGCGGCGATCGACGCGGGCGTGTCGGCCTATGTCGTCGACGGGCTTCGCAAGGAGCGGGTCAAGCCGGTGCTGGAACTCGCGATCCGGCGCTTCAACGCGTTCGCCAAGGTGCAGGCCGAGCGCGACGAGGCGCGGCTGGCGCTTGCGGAGCGCAAGACGATCGACGGGGCCAAGCACATCCTGATGCGGACCCGCACCTTGTCGGAGCCCGACGCCTATGCCTTGCTCCGCAAGACCGCGATGAACCAGGGACGCAAGCTGGTCGACGTCGCGCAGGCGCTGATCACCGCCAGTGACCTGTTGGGAGAGCGTTGAGGTGCGGATCGCGGTCGCCTTTCTGCCGCTTACCGACGCCGCCCCGCTGATCGTCGCGCGCGAGCGGGGCTTTGCGGCGGAGCAGGGCATCGACCTCACGCTGGTGCGCGAATCGAGCTGGGCATCGGTGCGCGACCGGCTGGTCTATCGCCAGGTGCGGGCGGCGCACATGCTCGCCCCGCTGGCGGTGGCGGTGTCGCTGGGCCTGAGCCAGCATCAGGCGGCGTTGGTCGCGCCGTTCAAGCTTAACGCCAACGGCAACGCGCTGACGGTCGCGCCCGACTTCGCCGCCGCGCTCGACCCCGATCCGGCGGCGCGGATCGCCGACCCGGTCGCGACCGCGCACGACTTCGCCGCCGCAATCGGGCTATACCGCCGCAAGCCGGTGATCGGCGTCGTCCACCGCTTCTCCAGCCACGCGTTGATGCTGCGCTATTGGCTCGCCCATGCCGGCGTCGATCCCGACCGCGACATCGCGCTCCGCGTGCTGCCGCCGTCCCTGATGGTGGAAGCGCTCGGCGGCGGCGAGATCGACGGTTTCATCGCGGGCGAGCCGTGGAGCAGTGTCGCGGTCGCGCGCGGGGTGGGCGAGATCGTCGCCACCGGCGCAGGGATATGGCGGCGCGGGGTGGAGAAGATGCTCGCCTTTCGCGAGGACTGGGCGGAGGCGAACCCGGGGCCGGTTGACGCGCTGCTCCGCGCGCTCGACCGCGCGTCGGCGTGGTGCGACGACCCGGCGAACCGTGACGAGCTCGCGGCGCTGCTCGCCCGCGCCGACGGGCTCGACCAGCCGCCGGAGTATCTCCTGCCCGCGCTCGGCGGATGCGTCCCGTTGACGCAAGGTGGACAGCCGGTCGCTGTACCCGACTTCCTGCTATTCCACCGCGAGGCGACCGGCTTTCCGTGGCGCAGCCAGGCGCTGTGGATCTACTCGCAGCTCGTCCGCTGGCGGATGGTGGAGGCGAGCGAGGCGAACGAGCGCGCCGCCGCCGCGGTGTTCCGTTCCGACATCTATCGGCGCGCGCTGGGCGCGAGCGGGGCGGTGATGCCGGGCGCGAGCATGAAGCTGGAGGGGGCGGTGACCGCGCCGCACGGGGTCGGCGCGCATGGCGGAAGGCTGACGCTCGGCCCCGACCGGTTCTTCGACGGGCGGGTGTTCGACCCGGAAGCGATCGGCCAATATCTAGCGGGTTTCGCCGCGCGAGCAACTTAACGCTTGCGAAACGAAGCGATTCGCGAGATGGTTCGGTTCGACCCGCGATGACGCGCGTCTAGCGGACGGCTTGCCCCAGCGCCGGGGCGGACCTCCACCACCACTCAGCAAAGCCGCTGTCCGGTCGCCCACGCGCGATCCGGCCCGCGGCTTTTTTGCGTTTCACCGACATCGGGAGGTCCGTCATGGCGACCGCTTACTGGCAAGACAGCAATGTTAAAGCGAACAACGCCTTTTGGAGCGCGGGGCATCGCCCAACGCTGATCGCGGCGTTCCTGTATTTCGACCTCGCCTTCATGGTGTGGGTGCTGCTCGGGCCGCTCGCGCCCGACATCGCCAAGACGCTGCACCTGTCGCCCGCGCAAAAGGGGTTCATGGTCGCCACCCCGACGCTCGCGGGCGCGGCGCTGCGCGTGGTCAACGGGCTGCTCGTCGACCGGATCGGCCCCAAGCGGTCGGGCGCGATCAGCCAGCTGATCGTCATCGGCGGGCTGCTCTCCGCATGGCTGCTGGGCGTAAACAGCTTCGGCGGAACGCTCGCGCTCGGCGTCATCCTCGGCTTCGCGGGGGCGAGCTTCGCGATCGCGCTGCCGCTCGCCAGCCGCTGGTACCCGGCGGAGCATCAGGGCAAGGCGATGGGGATTGCGGGGATGGGTAATTCGGGCACGGTGCTCGCCGCCCTGTTCGCGCCGACGTTGGCCAAGATGTTCGGGTGGAACTCCGTGCTGGGGCTGGCGTGTATCCCGCTGGCATTGGTGTTCGTCGCCTATCTGGTGATGGCCAAGGACGCGCCGAACGCGCCGCCCGCCAAATCGCTCGCCGCCTATCTGACGCCGCTGGCGCAGGCGGATGCGTGGTGGATGATGGCGTTCTATGCGGTCAGCTTCGGCGGTTTCCTCGGGCTGGCGGCCAGCCTGCCGATCTATTTCACCGACCGGTTCGGGCTGACCTCCGTCACCGCGGGCTACTGCACGGCGGCCTGCGTGTTTGCGGGGTCGCTGATCCGGCCGATGGGTGGTGCGCTCGCCGACCGGATCGGCGGCGTCAAGACGCTGACGACGGTGTACCTCGTCGCCGCGGCGGCGCTGGCGGGCGTCAGCTCGGCGGGCAGCGTGGCGAGCGCGCTCGCCTTCTTCGTGCTGGCGATGCTGGCGCTCGGCGCGGGCAACGGCGCGGTGTTCCAATTGGTGCCGCAGCGGTTCGGCGAGGAGATCGGCGTAATGACCGGCCTCGTCGGCATGGCGGGCGGGATCGGCGGTTTTTACCTCGCCTCCTCGCTCGGCATCGCCAAGCAGGTGACGGGCGAGTTTCGCTGGGGTTTCCTCATTTTTGCCGGGCTGGCGCTGATCGCCTGCGCGGGGCTGACGCTGGTGAAGCGCCGCTGGCGCGCGACTTGGGGCGCGAAGCTGACCGGCGTGCGGATCTGAACTGAACGGGGCCGGGCTAACCGCGACAGGCGGGAGCCCGGCAAGGGGGAAACACATGCGTAAAGTTATCATCACGGCGGCCGCGCTGGCCGCCGCCGGGCCGGCTTGCGCCCAGGACATCGTGGTCAAGCCGCTGATCGACGCGCGGCTCCGCTCGGAGACGGTGCATCAAGACGGCGTCGCGACCGACGCGGAGGCGGTGACGCTCCGTGTCCGCGCGGGCGTGTCGGCCACCGACGGCGCGTTCTCCGCGCTGGCGGAGGCGCAGGGCAATCTCGCGATCGTGCCGCATTATTACGACGGGCTGCACGGCGCGGCGACACGCCCGCTGGTCGCCGACCCGCAGAATGTCGCGCTATATCGCGCGCAGCTGCAATACCGGACCAAGACCTTCACCGTCACCGGCGGGCGGCAGCGCATCGCGCTCGATGACGAGCGCTTCGTGGGCGCGGCGAACTTCCGCCAGAACGGGCAGACGTTCGACGCCGCGCGGGTCGAGTGGCTGGTGATCCCGCACTTCAAGGCGGACGTGAGCTATGCGTGGAGCGACCGCACGATCTGGGGCGTCGACGGGCGCGGCGTCCGCCCGGGCGTGGTTCCGGGCGAGAACGTGTTCGCCAACGTCGCCTACGGCACCCCCTTTGGCACGCTGACGGGCTTTGCGTACCTCGTCGATCAGGACTCGATCGCGGCGCAGGGCTATCGCCTGGCGAACCAGAATTATGGCGGCCGGTTCGCGGGAGCCCACCCATTCGCGAGGGGCGTCAAGCTCAGCTATGCGCTGAGCTACGCCAGTCAGTCGAATTACCATCGCAACCTCAACCGCTATCGGGCGGATTACTACCTGATCGACGGCGCGCTCGACGTGCATCGGGTGCGGGTCGGCGGCGGCTATGAGGTGCTCGGCGCCGCGCACGGGGCGATCGCCGGCACCGCGTTCACCTCGGTCCAGACGCCGGACGCGACCCAGTTCAAGTTCAACGGGTGGGCGAACAAGTTCCTGATCACGCCGCCCAACGGCCTTCACGACCTGTACGGCACCGGCAGCTATAGTTTTGGAAATGTCGGCGCGCTCAAGGCGGTGACGTTTCAGGCGGTCGGCCACCGCTTCACCAGCGACCGGCTGGGCCAGCATTATGGCGACGAGGTCGATCTGCTGGCGAGCGCGAAGGTAGGACGGTTTCTGCTGTCGCTGCGCGGCGCGGATTACTGGTCCGACAAGTTTGCTACCACCACGCGCAAGGGCTGGGTGCAGGTGGATTGGCTATACTAGCGGAAAACGCTTGCACAGCGCCCGCGATTCGAGGCATTTAACATATCGACGGGCGACGTAGCCCGCCCTTCATAGCCGGCACGGTCCCGAGGTTGGGACCGCGCCGGCGCGTCGCTCCGGGCCCGTCCCGGTCACGACGAATGGCAAGGCCGCCATGCGGGCGCTGGGTTCTCCAGCGCCAGCATGGCGGCCTTTTTCGTTTTCGGAGTTTTCGACATGAACATGGCTGTAAGGCTGGGCACGGACGGGGCGGGCGAGGCCCTCGACGCGCGCGAGCATCTGGTGGTGATCGGCAACGGCATGGCCGGGTGCCGCGCGGTGGAGGAACTGCTCGCGCGCGACCCCGCCCGCTACCGCGTCACCATCTTCGGGGCGGAGGCGCTGGTCAACTACAACCGGATCATGCTCTCGCCCGTGCTCGCCGGCGAGAAGACCTTCGATCAGATCATCATCAACGACCACGCCTGGTACGAAGGCAACGGCATCCGCCTCGTCACCGGCGACTCCGTCGTGGCCATCGACCGCGACGCCAAGACGGTCCGCTCCGACAGCGGCGTCGAGATGGCGTATGACAAGCTGCTGATCGCTACCGGCTCGGACCCGTTCATCATCCCGGTGCCGGGCAAGGACCTGCCCGGCGTGATCAGCTTCCGCGACATGAAGGACGTTGAGCACATGCTCGCGGCGGCGGGCGCGGGCGGCCCTGATGGAGAACCAGGTAGGGCGGTGGTGATCGGCGGCGGGTTGCTCGGGCTGGAGGCGGCGCACGGGCTGTCGCTCAGGGGCATGAAGGTCACCGTGCTGCACATCATGCCGACGCTGATGGAGCGGCAGCTCGACGAGGCGGCGGGCTGGCTGCTCAAATCGGCGCTGGAGGCGCGCGGGCAGACGATCCTCACCGGCGCGGACACCGCCGAGATCGTCGGCGACGGCAAGGTGGAGGGCGTCCGGCTGAAAGACGGGCGGCTGATCCCGGCCAGCCTCGTCGTGATGGCGGTCGGCATCCGCCCCAGCACCGCGCTCGCGCGCGGGGCGGGGCTCGACGTGGGACGCGGCATCAAGGTCGACGACCACATGGTCACCTCCGACCCCGACGTGCTCGCGGTCGGCGAGTGCGTCGAGCATGACGGGCAGGTTTACGGCCTCGTCGCGCCGCTGTGGGAGATGTGCCGCGCGCTCGCCGACGGGCTTACCGAGCAGCACACCGGCTACCGCGGCTCGGTCACGTCGACCAAGCTCAAGGTGTCGGGGATCGACGTGTTCTCGGCGGGTGACTTCTCGGGCGGGAAAGGCGCGGAAGACATAGTGCTGCGCGACGCCTCGCGCGGGGTCTACAAGCGGGTGGTGATCAAGGAGGACCGGGTCGTCGGCGCGGTGCTCTACGGCGACACCGCCGACGGCAACTGGTACTTCGACCTGCTCAAGAAGGGCGAGGACATCGCGCCCATCCGCGACCTGTTGATCTTCGGCCAGGCCTATGCCTCCGGGGGTGGGCAGGCGGACCCTAAGGCGGCCGTTGCGGCGCTCTCGGACGACGCCGAGATTTGCGGCTGCAACGGCGTCAGCAAAGGCAAGGTGGTGCAGTCGATCGTCGACGGCGCGGCGAGCCTCGACGCGGTGCGCTCGACCTGCAAGGCGTCCGCCTCATGCGGGTCGTGCACGGGCCTCGTGGAGCAGTTGCTCAGCCTCACCATGGGCGAAGATTACGGCGGCGAGCGGACGACCAAGACGCTCTGCAAGTGCACCAGCTTCGGCCACGACGACGTCCGCCGCGAAATCGTCGCGCAAGGGATGCGCGCGATCCCCGAGGTGATGCACAAGCTCCACTGGTCCACCCCCGATGGCTGTTCCGCCTGCCGCCCGGCGCTCAACTATTATCTGCTGTGCGCGCTGCCGGGCGACTATGTCGACGACCAGCAGAGCCGCTTCGTCAACGAGCGGATGCACGCCAACATCCAGAAGGACGGCACCTATTCGGTCGTCCCGCGGATGTGGGGCGGGCTCACCAACCCGCGCGAGCTGCGCGCGATCGCAGACGTCGTCGACAAATTCAACGCGCCGATGGTCAAGGTGACCGGCGGCCAGCGTCTCGACATCTTCGGGATCAGGAAAGAGGACCTGCCCGCCGTCTGGGCGGACCTCAACGCCGCGGGGATGGTGTCGGGCCATGCGTACGGCAAGTCGCTCCGCACGGTGAAGACCTGTGTCGGCTCCGAATGGTGCCGCTTCGGGACGCAGGACTCGACCGGGCTCGGCGTCAAGATGGAGCAGATGACCTGGGGCTCATGGATGCCGCACAAGTTCAAGATCGCCGTGTCGGGCTGTCCCCGTAATTGCGCCGAATCGACGATTAAGGACTTCGGCGTAATCTGCGTCGACTCAGGCTATGAGCTGCACGTCGGCGGCAATGGCGGCATGAAGGTCCGCGTCACCGACCTGCTCTGCAAGGTCGCGACCGAGGCGGAGGCGATGCACTATTGCGCCGCGTTCGTTCAGCTCTACCGCGAGGAAGCGCGCTATCTGGAGCGCACCGCACCGTGGATCGAGCGGGTCGGGCTCGACCATATCAAGTCGCGCATCCTCGATGACCCGGAGGGCCGCGACGCGCTCACCGAGCGCTTCCGCCATTCGCAGTTGTTCAGCCAGGACGACCCTTGGGCCGCGCGCGCGAAGGGGGCGGAGGCGGACCACCATACGCACATGGGCGAGTTCCGCCCGCTGGCGCTGGAGGCGGCGGAATGATCGGCGACTGGCTCGATATCGGCGCGTTCGACGAGATCCCCCCGCGCGGCGGGCGCACCGTGCCCGTGATCGGCGGCGAGGAGATCGCGGTGTTCCGCACCGGCGACGACCAGGTGTTCGCGCTCGTCAACCGCTGTCCGCACAAGCGCGGCCCACTGAGCCAAGGGATCGTCCACGGCCATGCGGTGACGTGCCCCTTGCACAACTGGAACATCTCGCTCGCGACCGGAGAGGCGCTGGGGGCGGACAAGGGCTGCACGCCGACCATACCGGTCAGGGTGGACGCAGGCCGGGTGCTGTTGTCGCGCATGGCCGTGCTCGCCACCGCGATGGCGGCGTGACGGAAGCCGTCCGCACCACCTGCGCTTACTGCGGCGTCGGCTGCGGCATTCTCGCGACCCGCACCGGTGAGCGGTCGGTCGAGATCAAGGGCGACCCCGACCACCCCGCCAACCACGGCCGCCTCTGCTCCAAGGGAACGCATCTGGGCGAGACGGTGGGGCTGGAAGGTCGGCTGCTCCACCCGATGATCGGCGACAAGCGCGCGACCTGGGACAAGGCGCTCGACCTCGTCGCGCGGCGGTTCAAGGAAACGGTCGCGCGCCACGGGCCGAGCAGCGTCGCGTTCTACGTCTCGGGCCAGTTGCTGACCGAGGACTATTATGTCGCCAACAAGCTGATGAAGGGGTTTATCGGCTCGGGCAATATCGACACCAATTCGCGGCTGTGCATGTCGAGCGCGGTCGCGGGGCAGGTTCGCGCGTTCGGCGAGGATGTGGTGCCCGCGACTTATGACGACCTCGACGCGGCGGACCTCGTCATACTGGTCGGCTCCAACACCGCCTGGTGCCACCCGGTGACGTATCAGCGTATCCAGGCGGCGCGCGCGGCGAAGGCTACGAAGCTGGTGGTGATCGACCCACGCCGGACGGAAACGGCGGAGGAGGCGGACCTGCACCTCGCCATTCGTCCCGGCAGCGACGTCGCGCTGATGAACGGCCTGCTCGCGCATTGCCGCCGCGCGGGGCTGGTCGATGAGGCGTTCCTGGGCGCGAGCGTCTCGGTTCCGGACGGATTCTGGGGGACGCTGGACGGCGCGGACCTATGGTCGACCGCGCGCATCTGCGACGTGCCGCCCTCGACGCTGCACGCATTCTACGAGCTGTTCGCCAGCCGCCCGCGCACCGTCACCCTGTTCAGCCAGGGAATTAACCAGTCGCTGACCGGCACGGATCAGGTCAACGCGATCATCAACCTCCACCTCGCCACGGGGCGGATCGGCAAGCCCGGCGCGGCCCCTTTCTCCATCACCGGCCAGCCCAACGCGATGGGCGGGCGCGAGGTGGGCGGGCTCGCATCCACGCTGGCGGCGCATATGGACTTCGCGCCCGAGAACGTCGCGCGTGTCGGCAGGTTCTGGTCCGCGCCCGGCATGGCGACCAAGCCGGGGCTGAAGGCGGTCGACCTGTTCCGCGAGCTTGGCCATGGCCGCATCAAGGCGCTGTGGGTGATGGCGACCAATCCCGCCGTGTCGATGCCCGACGCGGGGCGAGTGCGCGAGGCGCTCGCCGACTGCCCGTTCGTGGTCGTGTCGGACGTGATCGCGGACACCGACACCGCCGCCCTCGCCGAAGTGCGGCTCCCGGCGGCGGCGTGGGGCGAAAAGGACGGCACCGTCACCAACTCGGAGCGCCGCGTGTCGCGCCAGCGCGCGGTGCTGCCGCTGCCGGGCGAGGCGCGGCCCGACTGGTGGATCATCGCGGAGGTCGCGCGCCGGATGGGCTGGGGCGACGCGTTCAACTATCGCGGCCCCGCCGACATCTGGCGCGAGCATGCGCGGCTGTCGTCGTATGAGAATGAGGGCACGCGGATGTTCGACCTCGGCGACCGGATCGCGACCGGCGGCGCGGAATATGATGCGATGGCCCCGTTCAGCTGGGGCGGCGCGCCGTTCGCGGACGGGCGCTTTCCGACGCCCGACGGTCGCGCGCGGCTGGTGCCTGTGCGGCAGCGCAAACTCGCCGACCCGCTCCCGCGCTGGCCGATGACGCTCAACACCGGGCGCTATCGCGACCAATGGCACACGATGACGCGCACGGGGCTCAGCCCCAAGCTCGCGCGCCACCGCGAGGAGCCGCTGGTCGAGCTCAACCCGGCGGACGCGGTCGCGCTGGGGATCGCGGAGGGCGACCTCGCGCGCGTCGCGACGCCGCAGGGAGACAGCGTGTTCCGCGCACAGCTGAGCGAGGGGCAGCGGCGGGGCGAGCTGTTCGCGCCGATCCACTGGACCGACCGCACCTCCACCGGCGGGCGCACCGGGCTGTTGCCGCAGCCGCTCGCCGACCCGCATTCGGGACAGCCCGGGTTCAAGCTGACGCCCGCCGGCATCGAGCGGGTCGCGGTCGACTGGCACGGTTTTCTGCTGCTGGCGGGCGAGGGTCGGCGACCCGACTGCCTGTGGGCGACGCGTGTTTCGGTGCCGGGCGGCGCGCTGTTCGAGCTGGCCGGGACCGGCGACGCCGCCGCGCTCGACGCGGCGCTGCCGCGCGGCGAGCGGATGGAGGCGGCGGACCCTGC
>CALMGC010000106.1 GCA_937863505.1 uncultured Sphingomonadales bacterium
CATAGGCCTTGCTCAGCCCCTTGGCCTCGATCACCTTGCCGCCGAGCCGCTCGGGGAGCTGGATCAGGATCTGCGCCTTGCCCGCGACGCGGTTCTCCTGCTTCTCGACCAGCTCGTCGAACGCGCGGATGCGCGCCTTGCTCTTGGTCTGACGAGCCTTAGGTGTTTGGCGCATCCAGTCGAGCTCGTCGCGGATCGCCTTTTGACGGCCTTCCTCTTCGCGCTCTTCCTGCTCCATCCGCTTGGCTTTCTTCTCTAGATAGCCGGTATAGTTGCTCTCATAAACATAGTAGCGCCCGCGATCGAGCTCGAGCACCCAGTTGACGACATTGTCAAGAAAGTAACGGTCATGGGTGACGAGGATGACGTTGCCTGCATATTCCTTGAGATAGTTCTCCAGCCACGACACGCTCTCCGCGTCGAGGTGGTTGGTCGGCTCGTCGAGCAGCAGGATCTCGGGCTTTTCGAGCAACAGCTTGCACAGCGCCACCCGCCGCTTCTCACCGCCCGACAGCCGGGTCACGTCCGCGTCGCCCGGCGGGCAGCGCAGCGCCTCCATCGCCTGTTCGAGCTGGCTGTCGAGGCTCCAGCCGTCGACCGCGTCGATCCGGGCCTGGAGGTCGCCCATCTCCTCCAGCAGCTTGTCGAAGTCGGTGTCCTCGCCCGGGTCGCCCATCTCCGCGCTGATCGCGTTGAACCGGTCGACCAGGTCCGCGACCGGGCGCACGCCGTCCTTGACGTTGCCCATCACGTCCTTGCCCGTGTCGAGCTGCGGCTCCTGCGGGAGATAGCCGACGCGGATGCCTTCCGCCGCCCAGGCCTCGCCGGTATAGTCGCGGTCCATGCCCGCCATGACTTTCATCAGCGTCGATTTCCCCGCGCCGTTGGGGCCGATGATCGCGATCTTGGCCGAGGGGATGAACTGAAGGCTGATGTTGTTGAGAACGGGCTTGTTCGCGCCGGGAAAGGTCTTGGACAGGCCCTTCATGACATAGGTGTATTGGACGGCCATGGCGGCACGCGCTCCGTGTTCAAGGTGGCGGGGTTGGGCTGCGAGATAGCGGGCGGGCCGCCGATTGGCAACGCGCGCGGGGGCGGGTAGGCTCAGGCGCAAAGGAGCCCGCATGACCCTGACCGCCTTGCCGATCGCCCTCGCCCTGCTCGCGCAAACCGCGCCGGTGCAGCCGACCACGCCCGCGATCACCCGCGCGCGTCCGACACCGGTGGGTGTGCCCGTCGATCCCAAGGTGGTCGCGCTCCGCGACCGGGCGCTGACCGACGACGCCGCCTATGCGATCGTCCGCGACCTGACCACCCAGATCGGCCCGCGCCCGGACGGCAGCGATCAGGAGGCGCAAGCGCGGCGTTGGGCGGTCGCTCGTCTCGAGAGCCTCGGCTTCCGCAACGTCCGCATCGAGCCCTATACGCTCAACCATGTTTGGGTGCGCGGGGGCGAGACGGGCGAGATCGTCGCGCCGGTGCCGCAGCCGTTGCGCCTCACCGCGCTCGGCAATTCGGGCGCGACGCCGGCGGGGGGCATCACCCTGCCGGTCGTGTACTTCCCGACCTTCAACGACCTCCAGCTCGCGCCGGAAGGCAGCCTACGCGGCAAGATCGCCTTCGTCTCCAACCAGATGCATGCGACGCAGGACGGGTCGAGCTATGGCGCGTCCGGCGTCGCCCGGTTCGTCGGGCCGAACCTCGCGGCGAAGAAGGGCGCGGCGGCGATCGTGATCCGCTCGGTCGGCACCGACCACGGCCGCGGGCCGCACACGGGCACCACCAATTTTGAGCCGGGCGTGACGCCGATACCCGCCGCCGCGCTGTCGGTCGCGGACGCCGAGACGCTGGCGCGGGTGTTCGCGCTCGGGCGACCGGTGACGCTGCACCTCACCCTCACCCCGCATATCGTCCCCTCGCGCGAGTCGGGTAACGTCGTCGCGGAAGTGCCCGGGACCGACGCGGCGGCGGGCGTGGTGCTGATCGGCGGGCATCTCGACAGCTGGGACCTGGGCACCGGCGCGATCGACGACGGCGCCGGGGTGGCGATCACGACGGGGGCGGCGAAGCTGCTGATGGACTCCGGGCCGCATCGCCGGACGATCCGCGTCGTGTGGTTCGGGGATGAGGAGTCGGGCGGTTTCGGCGGCGCGGCCTATGCCAAGGCGCACGGGCAGGAGCGCCACGCGACCGCCGCCGAGAGCGATTTCGGGGCGGACCGGGTGTGGCGTTTTCAGACCAACTTCGCTGAGGCGGCCAAGCCGATCGGCGACCGGCTGGCGGCGGCGCTGGGTCCGCTGGGCATCGTGCGCGGGCGCGATCCGGCGGGCGAAGGCACCGATGTCGAGCCGATCCTGAGCGCAGGCAAGGTCGCGGCGGTCGACCTGAACCAGGATGGGACGCGTTATTTCGATTACCACCACACGCCCGAGGACACGCTCGACCGCGTCGACCCGGTGCAGTTGCGCCAGAATGTCGCCGCTTGGGCGACGATGCTCGCGGTGGTCGCCGACGCGCCGGAGGAGATCGGCCCGGTGTCCCCGCGTTCCTGACCCATGTTGAATCCCCATTGACCCGATGGGGTTTTCGGTACAGTTTGCCGTTCCGCGGAGGCCGATCAGGTCCGCCGTGAAAAGAAAGCCTTTGGGGGAGTTTCCGTATGAAGAAGTTCGCTGTCGCCATCGCCGCCGCCGGCCTGTTGTCGCTCGGCGCCTGCCACAACCGTACGCCCGAGGGCGCGAATGTGGAAAACCAGGGCGACATGATCGCCGATAATCTCAACAACGCCGCTGACAACATGTCGGACATGGCGGACAACTCGTCCAACGCGATGTCCAAGGACGCGATGCAGAACGCGGCCGATAACCTGCACCAGGCGGCCTCGAACGTGACCGACGACGCGGCCGCGCAGGCCGACAATGTCGACACGGCGGTGAAGGGCAAGAAGTAAGCGCGCCGGCGTCGCGATAGCGCAGCTATCGCAAGCGCAACCGGCGCGCCCGGCCAGCGTGGCGCAAAGCCACGACTGACGACGCGGGCTTTGCCCGCGGCGGGCCGAGCAGAATGAGGCAAAGGGCGCTTCCGGTAACGGGAGCGTCCTTTGTCGTTGGGCGGCGCTGCTCACCTCGCAAGCGTCGACCGGCGCCCCGGCACCCAATCGCGCGGCAAGCGTTCTCCCGCCAGCAGCGAGGAACCCACCATGCCCGACACCGATAAGACCAGCGCCGAGAACCAAGCCAACGCGGAAGAGATCGAGCGCATTGATGCGACGGAGGAGTCGGCGCGCGGCAACGTCCATAGCGAGGCCGACGAGCCGGTCGAGCAGGGCTCGCCACCGCCAATGCCGAACTGACGGGGCCGCACGATCGGCCAAGTTGGTCGGGGAGACAGGATTCGAACCTGCGACCCTCTGCTCCCAAAGCAGATGC
>CALMGC010000107.1 GCA_937863505.1 uncultured Sphingomonadales bacterium
CGATTTGGAACTCGCCTTTGCTCCCCCGTCTCTATCTGGACCATGCCGCGACCACGCCGATGACCGCCGCCGCGAAGAAGGCGCTGGCCGGAGGCATGGCGCGCTGGGCGAACCCGTCCTCCCCGCACGCGGAGGGACGCGCGGCGCGGGCGGCGCTGGAGCGCGCGCGGGGGGAGATCGGGGCGGCTTATAGCTGGCGTGGCGAGGTGCTGCTGACCAGCGGGGCGAGCGAGTCGTTGGCGATCGCGCTCGGGCGCTCGGTGACGGGGCGCAGGCTGGTGAGCGCGGTGGAGCACGATTCGGTATTCCGCGCCGCGCCCGATGCAGGTGTGTTGGGGGTCGACGGGGAAGGCCTTGTCGCGCTCAAAGGTCTTGGCGTGGGTCGAGGCCAACTCGTCTGCATACAATGGTGCAACAGCGAGACGGGCGTTCGCCAGCCGATCGCCGCCATCGCCGAGGCCGTCCATGCCGCCGGCGACCTGCTCCTCGTAGACGCCGCGCAGATGCCCGCCGGAGCGGACCCGGAGATCGCCGGTGCCGACGTCGTCGCGCTGTCCGCACACAAGCGCGGCGGCCCGCCGGGCGTGGGAGCGCTGCTCGTCCGCGAGCTCGCCACGCTCTCGCCCACCGGCGGGCAGGAGCGGGGCTACCGTGCGGGGACGGAGAACCTGCCCGGCGCGCTCGGCTATGCCGCCGCGCTCGCCGAGCCGGAGCCGGTCGAGCGCTGGGCCGTGTTGCGCGCGCGGCTAGACGACGCGATCACCCGCTCGGGCGGCGAGGTGGTCGCGGCCGCCGCGCCGCGCCACCCCGCCGTCGCGAGCTACCGGATGCCGGGGGTAGCCAACGCCGCGCAACTGATCCGCTTCGACCTCGCTGGAATGGCCGTGTCGGCGGGCAGCGCCTGCGCGAGCGGGAGCATGAAGCCGAGCCATGTCCTCGCCGCGATGGGCTGGCCGGAGGACAGGGCGCGCGAGGTCGTCCGCATCAGCTTCGGGCGCGATACGAGCGAGGCGGATGTGGAGCGCGCGATCATCACATGGCGCGAGATCGCCCGGGCGGGACGGCGGCTGGCGGCATGACCTATCTCGATTATCAGGCGACCACCCCGCTCGCGCCCGAGGCGTTCGACGCGATGCTTCCATGGCTGCGCGACGGGCACGCCAATCCGCACTCCGCGCACCGCGAAGGGCGGCGCGCCAAGGCAGCGGTGGAGGTCGCGCGCGACGAGGTAGCCGCCTTGCTCCCACCCGGTGGACGCGTCGCGTTCACGAGTGGCGCGACCGAGGCGCTCAACTGGGCGATCAAGGGCACGCGCGGCCCGATCGTGACGATCGCCACCGAACACGCCGCAGTGCTCGACACGGCAGCGGCGGAGGCGCGGGCAGGACGCGCGTTGACGGTGCTGCCGGTCGGGCGCGACGGGCTGGTCGACCTCGACCGGGCGCGCGAGGCGATCCGCCCCGGCACCGGGCTGGTCGCGGCGATGCTGGTCAACAACGAGATCGGCGTGATCCAGCCCGTCGCCGCGCTGGCCGAGCTGGCGCACGACACGGGCGCCCTGTTCCTGTGCGACGCGGTGCAGGGCTATGGCCGCGTGCCGATCCCGCCGGGCTCCGACCTCATCGCGGTGTCGGCGCACAAGGTCTACGGGCCGAAGGGCGTTGGGGCGCTGTGGGTGAGGGACGGGGTGGCGCTGGAGCCGTTGCTCCACGGCGGTGGGCAGGAAGCGGTGGGCCGATCGGGCACGCTCAGCCCGGCATTGTGCGCGGGCTTTGGCGTCGCCGCACGGCTGATGCGCGAGCGGGCCGGGGAGGACAGCGACCATGTGTTTGGCCTGTTCGGGCTAGCCGACACTTACCTCGGCGGATGGACGCTGAACGGCTCGATCGAACGACGCTACTACGGCAATCTGAGTGCCTTTCTGCCCGGCTTGGACGTCGCGCGGCTGATGTCCGACTGCCGGGACATCGCCTTCTCCGCCGGTTCTGCGTGCGCGAGCGGCTCAGGTCGTCCAAGTCACGTCCTGAAAGCGCTCGGTCTCACTGATGCGCAGGCGCGTAGTTCTATTCGTCTCGGCTTTGGGCGCTATACGACGCAGAACCAGGTGATCGACGCCGTCCTCCGGCTCACCGCAGCCGCCAACGCGCAGCGGACCGTCGCATGAAGGTCCGCTTCATCGCCCGTGACGGCACCACGCGCGAGGTCGTCGCCACTGCCGGCGAGCGGCTGCTCGACGCCGCGCAGCGCGACGGGCAGCCGCTGGAAGGGACGTGCGGCGGGGCGGTCGCCTGCTCCACCTGCCACGTCATCATCGCGCCGGAGGATTTCGCGCGCCTGCCGCCGGCGAGCGAGGAGGAGGAGGATCTGCTCGACCTCGCCCGCGACGCGGCGCGGACCAGCCGTCTCGCCTGCCAGATCAGGCTCACGGCCGCGCTCGACGGGCTTGTCGCGCGCATCCCCGGGGCCGCGCGGAACGGGTGACCCTTCCGTGCATTTCACCTCCCGCCCGCTCCGGGCGCGTAAAAGGGAGCTTGCCCATGAAGGTCACCGCCATCGTCGCCGGGCTCGCGCTCGCCGCAGCGGCCACCGCCGCCGCGCCCGCCGAGGCGCAGGGCCATGGTTATGGCTATGGCCATTACCGCTATGGCGGCGCGTCGCGCAGCTATTATGAGCACGGCTATGCCCGGTCCTATGGCTATGTGCGACCTCATGCGTATGTGCACCCTTATGGGCACGGCTACGGCTATCGCCCGCATGGCTATGGCTATGGCCATGGCTATGGCGGCGGGCGTGGATGCGGCTATCGCTTCGGCGGCCAGCGCTGCTTTCGCGGCTATTGAACGGCAGGAGAATCCATGAAGTCGCACCTTGTCCCGCTCGCGATGCTCGGACTCCTCCTGGCCGCGCCCGCCGCCGCGCAGATGCGCGGGGACCTGCGCGGGCCGACCGGGCAACAGCGGGTCAAGCTGCCGCCTGGCGTCGAGGGGACGACCGGCGGGCCGCTGCACGCCCGCCCTCGCGTGCGCTGTCGGGTCGTCAGGCACGGTGGCCACCATGCGCGGCATTGCCTGCCGTCGCGCGGCTGACCGGCGGACTTGATCGCGCGGGCGACGACGCGCATAGGAGCGGCGGGAGTCGGGTGGGCGCGACCGTCGCCAACCCGGTCAGGTCCGGAAGGAAGCAGCCGCAACGATTTCCGTCGCGGGTCGCCCGGCTCCCACCGCGCAGGTTGCGAGAGAGCGCCCGCGGCGCTCCACGCAACCAAGCGCGGCCGGCGGGTGGCGAAGCCAGCCCGTCCGACGTCACGGGATTTACTCCCGTGACGCGCTCCGTAGTTTGCGGGCTGGCATTTTAGCTTCACACCGCACTGACACTGCTGGCCCCCGCCTTCGCCGGGGAAGGTGCTGGCGTAACCTCCCGGCGCACCTCCCCGTTCCAACTTGTACCAACACCCCCACTCTGCTACCCGCACCTCCATGCAAGCCACCTCCCGGACCGCGCTCCGCCGCATGGGCAACTCCACCGGCATGATCGTGCCCAAGGCGGTCCTGGCCGCGCTGGGCGCGCAAGCGGGCGAGCCGCTCGACATGGGTGTCGAGGACGGTCGGCTGGTGGTCGGGCGACCGGGGGAACTGGGCGAGGCGATCTTCCTCACGCCCGAGGAAGCGAAAGAACTGAAGGCGCTCGCGATCGAGCTCCACGCCTCCGCCGCCCGGATGGAGGCGACGCTGGACCGCGCAATCGCCAGCCTCAAGGAAGCGAACGACCCGGCGCGCGACGAGATTTACCGCCAGCGTGTGCTCGCCGAGCTGCGCGAGCATCCGGTTGATCTCAGCTCGCTGTTCGGATAAGCATGCTCGGCGACGTCTTCACGGGGCTGCGGCAGGTAATGACGCTGGAGCACCGGATCAATGAACTGACCCGGGAGGTAGCCGAGCTGAAGCGACGCGAGGAGAACACGCGCGAGCGCTTGGTACGGCTCGAGACGATCATCGACGAGGCGCGCGGGCGACCGCGTCGGTTGTCGGATCGTTGACGCTCCACGGTCGGCCCGTCCTACGCGACTCAGTCCGGACCTCCACGCATGACCCCCAGCGAACTGCTCGGCACCGCGCGTGTCCCCGGCGGGGGCGAGGAGCTGCGGCTGCTCCGCCGCGGCGACGATTTCCGCATCGTGCTCGACCGCAACGAGCTGATGAACAGCCGGATGAGCGGATCGGAGGAGGCGCTCGCCACCATGACGGGCGAGCGGCTCGCCACCGGCAAGCCGCGGCTGCTAATCGGTGGCTATGGCATGGGCTTCACGCTCCGCGCGGCGCTGGCGGCGCTTGGCCCGGAGGCGAGCGTCACCGTCGCAGAGCTCGTGCCCGAGATCATCGAGTGGGCGCGCGGGCCGATGGCGGCGCTGACGGCGGGGTGCCTCGACGACTTGCGGGTGGGTCTTGTCTATAACGACGTGGCCGCGCTGATCGCCGGGGCGGAGGGCGGGTACGACGCGGTCCTGCTCGATGTCGACAACGGCCCGCACGGGCTGACGCGCTCGGCCAACGACCGGCTGTATTCGGCGGCGGGGCTGGCGGCGGCGAAGCGCGCGCTTGCGGCGGGAGGGGTGCTCGCGATCTGGTCCGCCTGGCCCGACCCGCCCTTCGCGCGGCGGCTGGCGCAGGCCGGGTTCGCGGTCGAGGAGGTCGCGGTGCGCGCGCGCAGCAACGGCAAGGGCCCGCGCCACGTCATCTGGTTCGCGACGAAGCGGTAGCGAAAAACCTGTCCTACGCGGCCTTGAAGCGCCATATCAGAGGTGTGATCGACCCCTTCGCCTTGTCTGCCGACCGACCTCGCTCCGGCGCGGTCGTGCGAACCCCCGTTCGGGCCTCAACTTCCTCACCTCGTGCAGATTGGGAGAGGCAAACGGGGCCGATCGCGCCTCAACCTCCTCAACTTGTCCAAGGCGCAGCAATTAATTGCATGCCGTTCGTCGCTCGGCCAAAACGCTTGGTCGACGTCTCCCGACACCGTCGCGTGACCTTTGTCACCTTTGGGGCGCGCTGATGGACCTCGGTCTCGACGAGCCGTCGCAGCCCGTCACGCCCTATCGCGTGCTCGCGCGCAAGTACCGGCCGCAGACGTTCGCCGCGCTGATCGGGCAGGACGCGATGGTGACCACGCTCGGCAACGCGATCAAGCGGGGACGGCTGGCGCATGCGTTCCTGCTGACGGGCGTGCGCGGTGTGGGCAAGACCTCCACCGCGCGGCTGATCGCCAAGGCGCTCAACTGCATCGGCCCGGACGGAGAGGGCGGGCCGACGATCGACCCGTGTGGGCAGTGTGAGCCGTGCCGCGCGATCGCGGAAGGGCGGCACATGGACGTGATCGAGATGGACGCCGCCAGCCACACCGGCGTCGACGACATCCGCGAAATCATCGACGCCTCGCGCTACGCCGCCGTGTCCGCCCGGTTCAAGATCTACATCGTGGACGAGGTCCACATGCTGTCCAAGAACGCGTTCAACGCGCTGCTGAAGACGCTCGAAGAGCCCCCCGAACATGTGAAATTCCTGTTCGCCACCACCGAGGTGAACAAGGTGCCCGTCACCGTGCTGTCGCGGTGCCAGCGGTTCGACCTGCGCCGCATCTCCGCCGACAAACTCGCGCAGCACTTCGCCGAGGTAGCCGCCAAGGAGGGTGTCGAGGCGGACCCGGAAGCGCTCCAACTGATCGCCCGCGCGGCGGAGGGGAGCGCGCGCGACGGGTTGTCGATCCTCGACCAGGCGATCGCCCATGCGGGGATGGAGGGCGGCGGGGTGAGCGCGGCGGCGGTGCGCGAGATGCTTGGCCTGTCCGATCGGGGCGCGGTGCGCGATCTGTTGGCGTTAGTGCTGGCCGGGAACGGCGCGGGCGTGCTGGAGGCGCTCAGGCGGCAATACGACCTCGGCGTCGATCCGCTGGCGGTGCTGCGCGCGCTGCTGGAGGCGGTGCATGGCGTGACGCTCGTCAAGGTCGGGGCCGCGCCCGACCCGGCGCAACCCGCCGAGGAACGCGCCGCTTATGCCGAGTGGGCGGCCGCGCTGCCGTTCGGGCATCTGCACCGGCTGTGGCAGCTGTTCCTCAAGGCACATGACGAGGTCGCGCGCGCGGCGCTGCCGATCGAGGCGGCGGAGATGGCGCTGCTCCGCGCGGTGTATGCCTCGACGCTCCCCGACCCCGGCGAACTCGCGCGCCAGCTGGCTAGCGGTGCGCCGCCTTCGGTTGCTGTCCCTGCTCCCGTGCCGGCACCCAAGCCCGCGCCGGTCGCGGTGGAGGCGAGCGCGTTTCCCGCCGACTTCGCCGCGCTGGTCGACGCGATCGAACAGGCGGGGTCGCTCGGGCTCGCGGTCAAGCTCCGGCTCGGCGCGAGCGTGGTCCGGTACGCGCCGCCCGAGCTGGCGCTGAGCGGCGCGCGGCCGGTCTCCGCCGATACGCTCGCCGACCTCAACGCCGCGCTCAAGGCGCTGTCGGGCAAGCCGTGGCGGGTCAGCATCGTCGACCAGCCCGGCGCGCCGACCTTGCGCGAGCTTGAGAAACAGGCAGAGGAGGACGCGCGAACCGCCATCCTCGCAACCCCCCTGGTCCGCGCCGCGTTGGCGGCGTTCCCCGACGCGGTGCTGGAGGACTGGCCCGGCAAACGGAGTGCTTGAATGAACAATCTCGACGAGATCATGGCCATGGCGCAGAACGTCCAGGCCGAACTGGAAAAGGCGCAGGCGAACCTCGACACGATCGAGGTCGAGGGCGCGTCGGGCGGCGGCATGGTCAAGGTCCGCGCCTCGGCCAAGGGTCGCATCATCGCGGTCGACATCTCCCCCGAGCTGCTCCAGCCGAGCGAGAAGGGAATGCTGGAGGACCTGGTCGCCGCTGCGTTCAACGACGCGCGGGCGAAGGCGGACGCGGTGTCGGGCGCGGAGATGGGCAAGATGACCAGCGGGTTGCAGCTGCCGCCGGGGTTTAAGTTGCCGTTTTAGCGCGCCAGCGCGCACGCAAGTAGCGGAGCTACTCGCGAGATGCGCCAGCCCGGCCGGCGGGTCGCGTCAGCGAGCCCGTTCGACGTCACGGGATTTACTCCCGTGACGCGGCCTCAGACGATTATCTCTGCTCAACCGCTGCGGGCGTGCGCGCTAGCGCAAACACCCATCCAACCCGCTCCGCCGCACCACCCCCTCGTACCGCGCCAGCGCATTCCCGTGCCTTCGCACGAACCCATGCGGGTCCACCGCATCCCGCTTCTTGGGCAGCGGCAGGATCGCCGCGATCCGCGCCGCTTCGGTCGGCGACAACCGGTCCGCGCCGTGGCCGAAGTACCGCTGCGCCCCCGCCTCGACGCCATAGGTGCCGATGCCGGTCTCGGCGACGTTGAGGTAGACCTCCATGATCCGCCGCTTGCCCCACAATGTCTCGATCAGCAGGGTGAACCATGCCTCCGCCGCCTTGCGGAGGTAGCCGCCGCGCTGGAACAGGAACACATTCTTCGCGGTCTGCTGGCTGATGGTGGAACCGCCGCGGATGCGCCCGCCGCGCGCGTTGCGCTTCGCCGCCTGTTCGATCGCCCCGACATCGAAGCCGTGGTGGAGGCAGAAGCGCGCGTCCTCGCCCGCGATCGCGGCGCGCGCCATGTCGGGGTCGATCCGGTCGAGCGGCTCCCATTGCTTCGTGACGCCCGTGCCGCTCAACCGGTCGCCGAGCATGGTGAAGGTGTACGGGACCGGCACGACGCGGTAGATCAGCACCCACAGCACCGACAGGATCACGAACGCCAGCACGGCCCGGAAGGTAAGGCGGAAGACGCGGCGGATCATGTCGCGGCCGTAGCGTCTCGCCCAAGCGAGGCCAACACCGCCTGCGCCGCGTCGACGCCGGTCTGGTAGGCCCCGTGCGCGGTAGTGAAGTCGGTCGGCGAGCATGCCTCGCCCGCGAAGAACAGGCGACCGTCGACCGGCTCGGCCAGCGTCGCCCGCGCGCCCGCGCGGCCCGTCAACGCAAAGGAATAGCTGCCGCGCGCAAAGCGCTCCTCCCGCCAGCGGGTCGCGCCGAGCGGCCGGAGACGCCGGCGGAAGTCCCCGCCGAGCAGCGCGACGAGCTCGTCCATGCCGAACGCCGCCGCCGCGCCCTCCTCGTTCAGCGCCTCCGCCGCGAGGCCGCCGTAGAACATCTCCACGATCGGCCAGCCGAACGGCGACAGGCGATAGCTCGCGGTCATCGCCGAGCGCGGGTTGCCGGTCAGATGCGCCTGCGCCTCCCAGGGGGGCGTGCCCTCGACCGCGAAGAAGCATTTGTCCGCCAGCCCGAGCGGTAGCGCCGCTGCAGCCCCTTCCTTGGCGGGGAGCGGCGGCTCGAACGTGATCTCGCCGCGCGCAAGCGCCGGGGTGGGCACGGCGACGACCACATGCGCGGCCTCAAGGGTGCCCGCCGCCGTCTCGACGCGGATCGTGCGGCCGCGATGGTCGACCCGGGTCACCGGGGTCGAAAGGCGGACGGGCACGCCTGCGGCGTGATAGGCGACGAGCGTGCCATAGCCCTCCACGACCGCCCAGTTGTCGTCGGTGGCATCCGCCTCGTACGTCGCCCAGTCGTGGAGCGACACGCGGTCGAGCGGGGCGCCGCTGTAATAGCCGCTGATCGCGTCGAGGATCGCGCGATGCGGGTCGTCGGCGGCCACGAAGCTCGACATCAGGCGATCGGGCCCGCCCATTGCGGCGCGCGCGTCGTGCTCGAACCGCTGATACGCCTCGCTCGCCGCCTGCTGTTCGGCGGGCGGGTAGCCGAGATCGCGCCATTGCCGGCCCCAGCCGGGGTCGCTCCGGTCGACATGGAACCCGTTCGCCTCCGCGATCCGGGTCCATGGGTTGCGACGGGCGGAGTGGAGCCAGCCGCAGCCATGGTCGACGGTGACCTCACCGGCGGGCGAGAGCGGGAGCCGGACGCTGTGCGCGCGCCCGCCGAGCCGGTCGTTCGCCTCGAGCAGCAGGACGTCGACGCCGGCATCGTGGAGGACGCGCGTGGCGGCGATGCCGGCCGCGCCGCCGCCGATGATGAGGGCGTCAGCGCCGGGCATGGAGGAGGAGCAAGCGTAACTTCCCGAGGCTGGCGCGGGCAAAGCCCGCGCTTCACGTCAGACGGGATCGGCGGCGTCGCCGCCGACCCGCTGGCCGGACAGGCGGGTCGCCTCCGGCGACCATCACGCGGCTACGAGCAGCCGCTTCTCTCCCGCCAGTCGCATCATTCCCTTCTGCAACTTCTCGAACGCCCGCACCTCGATCTGCCGCACCCGCTCGCGCGATACACCATAGACCTGCGACAGCTCCTCCAGCGTCTTGGGGTCGTCGGTCAGCCGCCGCTCGGTCAGGATATGCTTCTCGCGATCGTTGAGGTCGTCCATCGCCGACACCAGCATCCCATGGCGCACATCCGCCTCCTGCGCCTCGGCGACCACCGTGTCCTGGAGCGGGCCGTCGTCTTGCAGCCAATCCTGCCACTGGCCCTCGCCGTCCTCGTTCATCGACACGTTGAGGCTGGTGTCGCCGCCCATCGCCATGCGGCGGTTCATCGACACCACGTCGCCCTCGGTAACGCCGAGATCGGTGGCGATCTTTGTCACGTCCTCGGGGCGGAGGTCGCCATCCTCGAACGCGTCGAGCTTGGACTTCATCCGGCGGAGGTTAAAGAACAGCTTCTTCTGCGCCGCCGTCGTGCCCATCTTTACGAGGGACCAGCTACGCAGGATATACTCCTGGATCGACGCGCGGATCCACCACATCGCATAGGTGGCGAGACGGAAACCGCGATCGGGCTCGAACTTCTTCACGCCCTGCATCAGCCCGATATTGCCCTCGCTGATCAGCTCGGACGTCGGCAGGCCATAGCCGCGATAGCCCATCGCGATCTTGGCGACGAGCCGGAGGTGCGAGGTGACGAGCTGCGCCGCCGCGTCGGTGTCGCCATGCTCAGAAAAGCGTTTGGCGAGCATGAATTCCTGCTCGGGCTGCAGGATCGGAAATTTTTTGATCTCCGAAAGGTAGCGATTCAGGCTCGCTTCGCCGCCGAGCGCCGGGATCGTCGCGGGCAGATTGCCTTTGGCCATGATCAAACTTCCCTTTCGTCGCGCGTCGGGGAGAGGCCCGAAGCGGTCGTGTCACCTACCGTTAATCGCCTGAACAGTTCCTGCATGTCTTGCGGCAGGTTACTGTTGAACGCCATATCAGCGCCGAAAACCGGATGAATGAACCCCAATCGGGCGGCGTGCAACGCCTGCCGTGCGAAGCTCAGCTCCGCCAGCAGCGCCCGGTGCGCGGATCGGGTCCGGCCATAAACGGGGTCGCCGACGAGCGGGTGCCCGAGCGAGGCGAGGTGGACGCGCACCTGGTGCGTGCGTCCCGTCTCCAGCCGGCATTCGACCAGCGCCGCCTCGTCGAGCCTCTGCAGCGTGCGGTAATGCGTCACCGCGCGCTTGCCGCCCGCGACCATCGCGACCTTCTTGCGGTTCGCAGGGGAGCGCGCGAGCGGGGCGTCGACGCTGCCCGACGGCGGCTTGGGCGCGCCGGAGGTGATGGCGAGATAGCGCCGGTCGATGCTGTGCGCGGCGAACTGTTTCGCCAGCCCTTCATGCGCGCGGTCGGTCTTGGCGGCGACCATCAGGCCGGAGGTGTCCTTGTCGATGCGGTGGACGATGCCCGGCCGCGCGACCCCGCCGATGCCCGACAGCGAGCCGCCGCAATGGTGGAGCAGCGCATTGACGAGCGTACCGTCGAGATTGCCCGCCGCCGGGTGGACGACCAGCCCGGCGGGCTTGTCGATCACGATCAGGTGCTCGTCCTCATAGGCGACCACCAGCGGGATCGCCTGCGCCTCGTTGTGCGCGGGGACGGGGAGGGGCACCCGGATCGCGAACACGTCGCCCGCGCTCGCCTTGCGCGCGGGGTCGCGGGCGAGGTCGCCGCCGCGCGACACCTCGCCTGCCGAGATCAGCGCCTTCAGCCGTTCGCGCGACAGCGTCGGCGCGGCGTCGGCGAGCGCGCGGTCGAGCCGCCAGCCGTGCGCGGCGTCGGCGATCGTCGCTTGAATGATCGAGACCCCCCGGTCCATGTGTGGTGGAAATGGTGCGGGACGTGGCGATTGCAACCGAGCTGCTGGAACGGCTGCGGGCGGAGGCGGACGCCTCGGCGGATGCGGAGGTGTGCGGATTGCTGTTCGGCGATGGCCTGCGGATCAAGGACGCCCGCGCCTGTCGCAACGTCCACCCGACGCCCGCGCGTCGGTTCGAGATCGACCCCCCCGCGCTGCTCACCGCGCATCGTGAGCAGCGGCGCGGCGGCCCGCGCCTGATCGGCTGCTACCACTCGCACCCGTCGGGCGCGCCGATCCCGTCCGTAACCGACGCAGACGCCGCCGCGCCTGACGCAAGCCTGTGGCTGATTATCACCGTCGATGACGCACGCGCATGGCGGGCGGTCGAGGGCGGCGCGTTGCACGGGCGGTTCGACCCGCTGCGTCTCGTCCCCACCGGGTTGCGCGGGTGAGGCCGCTCCGCCACACACGACTCCGATATGGCGAGAGGGGAACCAATGGACGTCAGCCCGGTCGAGTTCGCGAGTCTGCTTTGTTCGCGGCTGTGCCACGATCTCCTTTCGCCGATCGGCGCGCTCAACAACGGGCTGGAGCTGCTCGCGGATGAGCGCGACCCGGCGATGCGCGAGCGGTGCATGGAGCTGCTCGCCGACAGCGCGCGGACCTCGGCCAACAAGCTCAAGTTCTTCCGCCTCGCGTTCGGCGCGGCGGGCGGGTTCGGCGACCTGGTCGATGCGCGCGAGCTGCACGGCGCGGTGACGGGGCTGCTGGGCGAGAACAAGCGGCTGGAGCTCGGCTGGCTGGTCGAGGAGGCGTCGCTGCCCAAGCCCGCCGCCAAGGTGCTGCTCAATCTGGCGATGATCGCGGGCGAGGCGCCCGTGCGCGGCGGGCGGCTCGACATCGGCGCGGAACGCAGCGATGCGGGCGCGCTGGAGATCGTGCTGCGCGCGAGCGGCGCGAAGCTGGTGCTTGACGCCGAGGTCCGCGCGGCGCTGGTCGAGGGCGTTCCGGTGACTGCGCGCACGGCTGCGGCGCACCTCGTCCACGTGCTCGTGACGGAGGCGGGCGGCGCGGTGCAGGTCCACGGGCCCGATGCGAGCGTGCTGCTGTTCGGCGCGACCTTCCCCGCCGGTGCGGGCGGCTAAGCGCTCCTTAACCACCCCCGGCCCATGACGCCCACGCCAATCCGCCGGGACCCGCATGGACGATCTGCTGCAAGAGTTCATCGCCGAGACCCGCGAAACGCTGGAAGCGTTGTCGGGGGAGATCGTCGCGTGGGAGGTCGACCCGACCGACCGCGCACGCCTCGACGCGATCTTCCGCTTCGTCCACACCGTCAAGGGCAGCTGCGGGTTTCTCGACCTGCCCCGGCTGGCGCGGCTGAGCCATGCCGCCGAGGACGTGCTCGCCGCCGTCCGCTCGGGCGAGCGCGTGCCCGACACGCAGCTGGTTGACGCGGTGCTCGCCATCGTCGACCGGATCGGCGCGCTGGTGGAGGCGATCGCGTCGGGCGACTCGCTCGACGATGCGGGCGAGGACATGCTGATCGGCGCGCTCGACGGCCGCGCGCCTGCGACGTCCGCCCCGGTCGTCGCGAGCGGGGCCGCCCCGGCCGCCCGCGCGGTCGCGCGCAGCGTCCGGCTCAACGTCGACCTGCTCGATCGGATGATGAGCGGCATGTCCGACATGGTGCTCGCGCGCAACGACCTCGCGCGCTCCTTGCGCGAAGGCGGCGCGGACCCGCGACTGGAAGCGGCGCTCGAACGGTTGTCCACCAGCGTCGCCGACATGCGCGACACGGTGACGCGCACACGAATGCAGAAGGTGGAGACGCTGTTCTCCGCGCTGCCGCGCATGGTCCGCGACACCGCCGCGACACTGGGCAAGGCGGTGACGCTCCACCTCGACGGGTCGGATGTGGAGCTCGACCGCGAGATGGTAGAGCTGATGCGCGACCCGCTCGCGCACATCATCCGCAACGCGATCGACCACGGCTTCGAAGCGCCCGTCGAGCGCCGCGGCGCTGGCAAGCGCGAGACCGGGCACCTGACCGTCGCCGCGCGCCAGTCGGGCAATCAGATCATCATCGACGTCAGCGACGACGGGCGCGGCATCGACACCGCGCGCCTCGTCGCCAAGCTCGCGGAGCAACCCGGGCAGGACGCGGCGGCGCTGCGCGCATTGCCGGAGCGGGCGCGCGCGGAGCTGATCTTCCACCCCGGCCTGTCGAGCAAGGACGAGGCGACAGCGATATCCGGGCGCGGCGTCGGCATGGACGTGGTGCGCGCCAATGTGGAGCAGATCGGCGGGCGCATCGACCTCGCCAACGCGCCGGGCAAGGGGCTGACGGTCAGTATCCACGTGCCGCTCACGCTGTCGATCATCCCCACGGTGATCGTCGGTGTCGGCAACCAGCGGTTCGCGCTGCCGCGGCAGGCGATCGACGAGCTGGTCGACGCGCGTGCGGAATCCGTGCGGGTCGACCGGCTGGGCGACGCGACGATCGCCACCGTGCGCGGACGGCGCCTGCCGCTGGTCGACCTCGGCACCGTGCTCGGGCTGGGCACGGCGGAGCAGCCGATGCTTGTCATCCTGAGCGTGCGCGAGGGGGCGTATGCGCTCGCGGTCGGCGAGGTGTTTGACGCGGAAGAGCTGGTGGTGCGCCCCGCCGCGCCTGCGGTGATGGCGGTGGGCGTTTATGCGGGGCAGACCCTGCCTGACAACGGCCTGCCGATGCTGCTGCTCGACGGCGGCGGCATCGCCGAGCGCGCGGGGCTGACGTTCGGCCACGCCGGCGTGATCGAGGATGAGGCGGGTCCGACCGAGGCGGCGGGGATGCAGGCGCTGCTGTTCCTCGACCTCGACGGTCAGCGGCGGGCGATCGCGCTGGCGGCGGTCGACCGGGTGCTGACGATGCCGATCGGCGCGATTCGTTTCTCGGCCGGGCGGCTCCACATGGCGGTGGAGGACCGGCTCGAGCCCCTGGTCGCGCGGGGTGCGTGGCAGACGCGCGCGCAGGTGCAGGTGCTGCGGCTCTGGGACGGCGAACGCGCGGTCGGCTATGCGATCGACGCCGCGGCGGACATCGTCACCCTGCCGCGCGAGGTCAGCGCCGCCGCGGAGGCGGGACCGGTCGCGGGCGCCGTGCTGTTCGAGGGCGAACAGATCGAGCTGCTCGATCCCTTGTGGCTGCTCGCGGAGAACACGCCGGTGCCGACCGCGCGCGCGCCGGTCTGCCTGATCCACGCCGATGGAGAGGGCTGGATGCGCAGCTTCCTTCAGCCGACGCTGGAGGCGGCCGGGTATCGCGTCGCGACCGAATTGCACGCCGGCGAGCGCGCGGCGGTTACGCTGGCGTTCGACGGCGAGGCGGTCGCCACGCCCGCGCCGCTGGTGACGCTGTCGCGTGAGCCGGTCGCGCCCACCGACGCGAAGATTTACCGTTACGACCGCGCCGGCCTACTCGCCGCGCTGGCCGCGGCGACCCGGAGAGCGGCATGACGATGTTTCTTCTCGCCGACGTCGCGGAACGCACGGTCGCGATCTCGGTCGACCAGGTTGAATCGGTCGTCGACCTCGGCCCGATCGTCCCCGTCCCGGGTGCGCCGGCCTTCGTGCGCGGGCTGGCCGCGCTCCGAAGCAAACTGATGACGGTGATCAGTTCGCGCACGGTGCTGGGCCTGCACGTCGGGCTGATGGTGCCCAGGCGCGCCGTCGTGACCGTGATCGACGGGCATCATTATGCGATCATCGTCAACGAGCTGGAAGACGTTGCCGAGTTCGAACTGCGGCCACTGCCCTCCGGATTGCCGATCTCGGGCGCATGGCGCAGGATTGCTCGCGGCGTGGTCGATTGCGGGGGCGAGCCGCTGCTCGCCATCGACCTGCGCGCGCTGGTCCCGCAAGCGGCGATGGCGGCCTGACATCACCCGATTAACCCGGCGCTTACGCCTGCTCCGCCAAGGCGGGCGCAATGCCTCTTACCGGATCGTGAGCCCATGAAAACCTGCCTAGTCGTTGATGATTCAAAGGTGATCCGCAAAGTGGCGCGCCACATCCTGGAGACGATGGACTTCGCCGTCAGCGAGGCGGGGGACGGGCGCGAGGCGCTCGACCGGTGCATCGCCTCGCCGCCGGACGTGATCCTGCTCGACTGGAACATGCCGGTGATGAGCGGGATGGATTTTCTTCGCGCGCTGCGCGACACGCAGCTCGGCTCGCGGCCCAAGGTGGTGTTCTGCACCACGGAGAACGGCATGGCCCACATCCGCGCCGCGATCGAGGCGGGGGCGGACGAATATGTCATGAAGCCGTTCGACCGCGACACGCTGCACAGCAAGTTGCTGATCGTCGGCGCGGCCTGATCCACGAACGTGCCGAGCGCTTCACCCAGGCCGTCGGACGCGCCCCGCGTGCTGATCGTCGACGATTCGGCGGTCGCGCGCGCGGTGATGGCGCGCGCGATCGAGGCGGACGCCCGCTTCGTCGTCGCGGGCGCGGTGCCGCACGCCGCCGCCGCGCTGAAGTTGCTCGCGACGACGCGGGTCGACGCGATCCTGCTCGACCTGGAAATGCCGGGCGTCGACGGGCTGACCGCGCTGCCCGACATGATCGCGGCGGGAGGGGGCGCGCCGGTGCTGGTCGTGTCCTCGACCTGCGCGGAAGGCGCGACCGCGACGGTGC
Organism: uncultured Sphingomonadales bacterium; assembly: GCA_937863505.1. Taxonomy (GTDB): domain Bacteria; phylum Pseudomonadota; class Alphaproteobacteria; order Sphingomonadales; family Sphingomonadaceae; genus Sphingomonas. The sequence goes on from CALMGC010000107.1 coordinate 15,778, forward strand.
AGGCGCTGGCGCTCGGCGCGGCGGACACGCTGGTCAAGCCGGGGGCGGGCACCCCGCACGCGTTGTTCGCGGAGTTGCTGGCGGCCAAGCTGGAGCGGCTGACGCGGGCCGACCGGCCGGTTCCGACGGGCGCCTCGTCTCGCCCGCTTTCCTCGCGCGCGCCGTATGACATCGTCGCGATCGGCGCGTCGACGGGCGGCATCCATGCGCTGAGCCAGCTGCTCCGCGCGCTGCCCGCGACGTTTCAGCTGCCGATCCTCATCACCCAGCATCTGCCCGCGTCGTTCATGCCCTATTTCGCCGCGCAGGTCGCGGTTGTCGCGAACCGGCCCTGCGAGGTGGCGATCGACCGGCTGCGGCTTCGCCCCGGGCGCGTGGTGGTCGCGCCGGGCGACGCGCACGTCCGCTGCGTCGCGCTGCCCGACGGTTCGGTCGCGGTGCGTCTGTTCACCGACCCCGCGCCGAGCGGGTGCATGCCGTCGGTGGACCCGATGTTCGAGTCGGTCGCCGCCGCCTATGGCCCGCGCGCGCTGGCGGTGGTGCTGAGCGGGATGGGGCGCGACGGCGCGGAGGGTGCGCGGCGCATCGCCGAGGCAGGGGGCGCGGTGGTGGCGCAGGATGAGGCGACCTCGGTCGTATGGGGGATGCCCGGCGCGGTCGCGGCGGCGGGGCTGGCGCAGGCGCTGCTCCCCCCCGAAGCGATCGGCGAGCTGATCGCGCAGCGGCGGCGGCCCGAATGAGCGCGGGCGCGCAGGCCGTGCTCGCCGCCTTGCTGGAGGCGCGCGCGGGGCAACAGCTGGGGACCGGGCGCGGCTGGCGGATCGACACCGCGCTGAAGCCGCTGCTGGCGGAGATCGGCGTCGAGACGCTCGACGAGCTCGCGTTGCGTCTGCTCGACGGACGTCACCCGGACCTCGCCGATCGCGCGGTGGACGCGATGCTCAACGGCGAGACATCGTTCTTTCGTGACCCGGCGGTGTTCGAGGGCGTCGCGGCCGTGCTTGCCGAGATCGCGCCGGGGCACCGCCCGCGCATCTGGTCGGCGGGATGCTCGACGGGGCAGGAGGCGCTGTCGCTGGCGATGCTGTGGGCGGAGCGCGGCGGCATCGTGCCCGAGATCGTCGCGACCGACCTGTCAGACGCCGCGATCGCGCGCGCGCGCGCGGGGCGATACAATCAGTTCGAGATCCAGCGCGGGCTGTCGATGGGTCGCATGATACGCTGGTTCGAGAACAAGGCCGATGTCTGGGTTGCCCGGCCCGAGCTGATGCGCCACGTCTCCTTTCGCCGGCACAATCTGCTCGCCGACCCTGCGCCGTCGGGGCAGTTCGACGCGGTGTTCTGTCGCAACCTGTTGTTCTACCTCGCCCCGGCGGCGCGGCGGCGCGCGGCGCTGTCGCTGGCGATGCTGTGGCCGGAGCGCGCCCGCCAGCCG
>CALMGC010000108.1 GCA_937863505.1 uncultured Sphingomonadales bacterium
GCTATAACCGGACGTCAGCACCACCGGCAGGCCGGGATAGGCGGCGCGGATCGTCTCGCCGAGCTGGATGCCGTTCATGCCGGGCATCACCACGTCGGAAAAGACGATGTCGAACCGCGCGCCGCCGTCGCGCGCGAGCTCGGCCAGCGCCTCGTCGCCATTGGCGGCCCACATCGTGCGGTAGCCCAGTTCCTCCAGCGTCTGGGTGGTGAAGCGGCCGACGTCGCTGTTATCCTCCACCACCAGCACACAGGCACCGTGCCCGTCGGCGGGGGCACCTCCTTCGTCGGGGGCCTCGGCCCGCTTGCCGAGAGCCGCTTGTGCGCGGGGAAGGAACAGCGTGAACACGGTCCCCTCGCCCGGCGCGCTCTCCACCTCGATATCGCCGCCCGATTGCTTGGCGAAACCGAATACCTGGCTCAAGCCAAGGCCGGTTCCCTGACCGACCCCCTTGGTAGTGTAGAACGGCTCGAAGATGCGATCGAGCAGACCGGCGGCAATGCCCGAGCCGCTATCCGAAATCGAGACCGCGACAAAATCGCCCGGGACTGCGACGTGCGCGCGCAGCGGCGGGATCGCATCCGCTAATCGCACCGCGATCGCGATCCGCCCCTCCCCATCCATCGCATCGCGCGCATTGACCACCATGTTGACCAGCGCGGTGTCGAACTGGCTGGGATCGACGTCGATGAAGCACGGCTCGGAGGGCAGCGTCATGCCGATCGCGATACGCGATCCCGTCAGCGTGTTGAGCATGTCGGATATCGTCCGCAGGTTCTGGCCCACGTCCACCGTCTCGGGCTTGAGCGCCTGGCGCCGGGCGAAGGCGAGCAGCTGGCCCGTCAGCTTCGCGGCGCGATCCGCGGTGTCGGAGATCGCGTCCACATAGCGGGCGCGGCGCTCGTCGGACAGGCCGGGGCGCTTCAACAGATCGGTCGCCGAGCGGATCACGGTCAGCAGATTGTTGAAATCATGCGCGACGCCGCCGGTGAGCTGGCCCACCGCTTCCATCTTCTGAGATTGGCGCAGCGCTTCCTCGGCCGTTTGCAGCGCGCCTGTCCGCTCGGCCACCTGACGCTCCAGCGAGGCGGCGAGCTCGGCCAGCGCGTGCTGCGCGCGGCGGCGATCGGTGCCGACGCGGGTCCGCTCCGCGGCCTCGCGCAGGAAAGTCACCTCGTCCTCGCGCCAAACCCGCGGCTCGCCATGGTTGAGGTATAGCAGCGCGACGAAGCCGCCCTCCTCCGTCACGGGCATATTGATGAACGAGCGGGCGGTGATCGCCTCCAGCGCCGGCGCGGTGTCGACGGTTCGCGGATCGAGCCGCGCGTCCTCCACGATCGCGGTGTCGCCGCGCTTCAGATCCTCGATGTAGGTGCCATAGTCACGAAAGCGCAGCGTGCCGGCGATGGACCGGACGCCGGGCGCGTTCCAGTCGCGCTCGATGGTGATCGTCTCCGCCACCGGATCGACCAGGCCGTAAC
>CALMGC010000109.1 GCA_937863505.1 uncultured Sphingomonadales bacterium
GGTGTGGCGCGCCTTTATGCAAAGCGCGCTGGGCCTCGCGCCGCGCGTCCGGCCGGCGGCGGCGGTGCCCGACGAGGCGGTCGACCCCGACGCGCTCGCGCCGTCGGACAATGCGGCGCTTGGGGTGGAGGGCGATGTGAGGGGATTGGGGCTCAATCTCCATGTCGGTCGCGACGGCTCGATCAGCGTCAACCGCGCGCCGCGGGACGCACCGCCTCCGCCGCCTGTCCGGGAAGAGCGTCGCGCGCCCGAGGACGAGCGGGGGGATGAGCAGTAGAAGAGTGCCTCACGCAAAGACGCTAAGGGGGCCGTTCGCGCCCAACGGGCGCAAGCAATCTGATCAGGTAACAGCCGCTGGCGCGGCGGGCTCTCCCTCTTTGCGTCTTTGCGTCTTTGCGTGAGGCCCTCTTTCTTCGACCCTCCATAGAGGGTGACGCCAGCGCGTTCGCATCCTAAGCGCCGCCGCCATGCGCTTCTTCTCCGACAACGCCGCCCCCGCCTGTCCCGCCGCGCTGGAGGCGTTGACGCGGGCCAACACGCTCGACACCGCTTATGACGGCGATGCCTGGTCCAAGCGGCTCGACGCCGCCTTTTCCGAGCTGTTCGAGCGCGAGGTGCGCGCGTTGTGGGTGCCGTCGGGCACCGCCGCCAACTGCCTCGCGCTCGCGGCGCTCTGCCCGCCGCACGGCGCGGTCGTCTGCCACCGCGACGCGCACATCCAGAACGACGAGGGCGGCGCGCCGGAGTTCTACACCCACGGCGCGAAGCTGCTGCTCGCCGAGGGCCCCGGCGCGAAGCTGACGCCGCAAGCGATCCAGACAGTGCTGACCGGCACCCGCGCGGACGTGCATCAGGTGCAGCCGCACGTCATATCGATCACCAACGCGACCGAGTACGGACTTGTTTACACGCCCGTCGAGGTCGGCACGATCGGCGAGCTGGCGCGCTCGCGCGGGCTCGGGCTGCACATGGACGGCGCGCGCTTCGCCAACGCGGTCGCGCATCTCGGTTGCTCGCCCGCCGATGTGACATGGCGCGCGGGGGTGGACGCGCTGAGCTTCGGGTTCATCAAGAATGGCGGGATGCTGGCGGAGGCGCTGATCTTCTTCCGCCCCGAGCTCGCCGCGGCGACCCTGTACCGGCGCAAGCGGGCGGGGCTGCTGTTCTCCAAGGGCCGCTATCTCGCCGCGCAGCTGCTGGCGATGGTCGAGAGCGACGTCTGGTTGGCGAATGCGCGCGCGGCCAACGCGGGCGCGGCGCTGCTGGCGGAGGCGGCGGGCGAGCGGCTGCTGTTCCCGGTCGAGGCGAACGAGCTGTTCCTGCGCGTGACGGAGGCGGAAGCAGCCGCGCTACGGGCGCAAGGGTTCGACTTCTATGACTGGGGGCCGGGCGAGGCGCGGCTGGTAATCTCATGGAACCAAGGCCCCGACGCGATCCGCCCGCTCGCCGACGCGATCCGGGCGTTGTGAAGCCGGAGGAGCGCCCCAACGCCACGCGCCTGTCCGTCCTGATCCCCTTTACGATCGTCACGCTGATCTGGGGATCGACCTGGATCGTGATCCGCGATCAGCTCCATGTCGTGCCCGCGACCTGGTCGGTGACGTATCGCTTCCTGCTTGCCGGGAGCGCGATGTGCCTGCTCGCAGCAATACGGCGCGAGCGGTTCCCTTTCAGTCCGCGCGGGCTCGCCTTCGCTGCGCTGACCGGGCTCGCGCAGTTCGCGGGCAATTTCAACCTTGTCTACCGTGCGGAGGCGCACATAACCTCGGGCCTCGTCGCCTTGGTGTTCGCGCTGTTGCTGCTCCCCAACGCGGTGTTCGGGCGCATCTTCCTCGGCCAGCGGCTGGGGGCGCAGTTGCTGGCGGGCTCGGCGGTCGCGGTGGCGGGGGTGGCGCTGCTGCTCGTGCATCAGGCGCGTGCGGACCCGGCGGGGCCGCGCGAGGCGCTGCTCGGCGTCGGGTTCACCGCGGGCGCGATCCTGTGCGCGTCGGTCGCCAACGTGCTGCAGGCGAGCGAGACCGCGAAAGGCTACCCGTTGATCGCCACCGTAGGTCTCGGCATGCTGATCGGTGCGGCGGCGGATGGAGCTTGGGCCTGGGCGACCGTGGGCCCGCCGGTGATCGAGCACCGCTTGGGGTATTTCGCCGGTACAGCATATCTTGCGTTCGCTGCGTCGGCGCTGGCATTCCCGCTTTATTACAAGGTATTGCGCGCGATCGGGCCCGCCAAGGGCGCCTATTCGAGCGTGATCGTGCCGGTGATCGCGATGACCTTCTCCACCGTGTTCGAGGGCTATCGCTGGTCCGCGCTGGCGGTGTCAGGGGCGGTGCTGACGGGCGTGGGGCTGGTGATCGCATTGAGCGCGCGCAGGCCCGCGCGGTAGTCGGGGTAACGCGGGGCCCAGCCGAGCACCCGCCTCGCCTTGCCCGTCGCTACGCGGCGGTTCTCGGCATAGAAGCCGCGCGCCATCGGCGACAGCTGGTCGAGGGTGACGAGCGGCGGCGGGGGCAGGCGGAGCAGGTGGGCGGCGTAGTCCACCACCTCGTTCTGCGAGCACGGGTGGTCGTCGGCCAAGTTGTACGCGCCGCCGGGAGCGTCGAACGCGGCGAGCACGCCCGCGACGATGTCGTCGACATGGACGCGGCTGAACACCTGCCCCGCCAGCCCGGTGCGATGCGCCCGCCCCTCCGCTACGCGGTCGAGCGCGGAGCGGCCGGGGCCGTAGATGCCGGGCAGCCGCAGCACCCGCGCCCCCAACCCGAGCCACGCCGCGTCCGCCGCCGCGCGCGCGGATCGGCGGCCGGTGCCGGTCGGCGCGCTCTCGTCCACCCAAGCGCCGCCGGTGTCGCCGTACACGCCGGTGGAGGACAGATAAGCGATCCGCTTGCCCGCGAGCGCGGCACCGTAGCGCGCCAGCACCGGGTCGGCCTCACCGTCCGGCGGGACGGAGGAGAGGAGGTGCGTCGCCGCCGCCAGCACGGCCCCCGCCGCGTCGAAGCGCACCGTCCCCCCCCGCCCGTCGCGCGTCGTCCCCACTACCTCGCCGCCCCCGGCCCGCACCGCGTCCGCGACCCGCGCGGCGGTGTAGCCGAGGCCGAAGATCAGCAATCGCATCGACTTGTCCTTTCACCGGTGGAACCCTTGCGCCGCCCCGGACTATACGTCCCATCATGCTCGACGTTCAGACCGCGCTCGCCCAGCCCTTCGTCCACCGCCGCGAGGACTATCGCGCGCCCGAGTGGCTGGTGCCGGACGTGACGCTAGATTTCGATCTCGATCCCGCCACGACGCGGGTGCGCGCACGGCTGGAGGTGACGCGCAACGGCCCACATACCGAGCCGCTGCGGCTCGACGGCGCGGGGCAGCAGCCGCTGTCCGTTCGCGTCGACGGCGTCACGGTCAACGACTGGCGCCTCGACGGCGAGCAGCTGGTGATCCCGCTCGCGGGCGACGCGCACACCGTCGAGACCGACGTGGAGATCGCGCCGGATAAGAATACGCAGCTGATGGGCCTCTACGCCTCGGGCGGCAATCTCTGCACGCAATGCGAGGCCGAGGGCTTCCGGCGCATCACCTTCTTCCCCGACCGCCCGGACGTGCTCAGCCGCTACGCCGTCCGCATGACCGCCGACGCCGCGCGCTACCCCGTGCTGCTGTCGAACGGCGATCCCGTAGCGCGCGGTGACGCGGGCGAGGGTCGCCACTGGGCCGAGTGGCGCGACCCGTTCCCCAAGCCCTCCTACCTGTTCGCGCTCGTCGCGGGCGACCTCGCCGCCAACCGCTCCACCTTCGTCACCGGCTCTGGCCGCACGGTCGAGCTCGCCATCTGGGTGCGCGAGGCCGACCTCGCCAAAACCGATCATGCGCTCCACGCGCTCAAGCAGGCGATGGCGTGGGACGAGCGCGTCTATGGCCGCGAGTACGACCTCGACGTGTTCAACATCGTCGCGGTGGACGATTTCAACTTCGGCGCGATGGAGAACAAGGGACTCAACATCTTCAACGCGCGCTACATCCTCGCCGACCCCGACACCGCGACCGACTATGACTATGACGCGATCGCGACGGTGGTCGCGCATGAGTATTTCCACAACTGGTCGGGCGACCGCGTCACCTGCCGCGACTGGTTCCAGCTGTCGCTGAAAGAAGGCTTTACCGTCTATCGCGACCAGCAGTTCAGCGCCGACCAGGGCTCGGCGGCGGTGAAGCGGATCGAGGACGTGCGGACCTTGCGCGCCGCGCAGTTCCCCGAGGATGCGGGCCCGCTCGCGCACCCGATCCGTCCCGAGTCCTACCTCGAGATCAGCAACTTCTACACCGCGACCATCTACAACAAGGGGGCGGAGGTCGTCCGCATGATCGCGACGATGCTCGGCGAAGCGGCATTTCGCGCCGGGTGCGACCTGTATTTCCGCCGCTTCGACGGCACCGCCGCGACCTGCGAGGACTTCGTTTCGTGCATGGAGGAGGCGGGCGGCGTCGACCTGTCGCGTTTCCGCCGCTGGTATTCGCAGGCGGGGACGCCGCGCGTGTCGGTCGAGGTTGAGCATGAGCCGGGCGGGGGCCGCGCGACGGTGAAGCTCGCGCAGCGCACGCCGCCCACCCCCGGCCAGCCCGACAAGCAGCCGCTTGTGCTGCCCTTGCGCATGAAGCTGTTCGGCGCAGAAACGGGGCACGCGCTCACCGACGAGCGGCTCGTGCTGTTCGACGACGGTGAGGCGGAGATCGTTTTCGAGGCGGTGACCGAGCGCCCGGTGCTGTCGATCAACCGCGGCTTCTCCGCCCCCGTCGTCATCGAAAGCGATCGCGCCGCCGCCGACCTCGCCTTTTTATCCGCGCATGACGACGACCCGGTCGCGCGGCACGAGGCTATGCAGCAACTCATGCTCGACACGCTGGTCGCGGGCGCGATCGAAGGACGCGCGGACCATGAGGCGGTGATCCTAGCGGTGGGCAACACGCTTGCCGACCCCGCGCTCGACCCAGCCTTCGTCGCCGAGGCGGTGCTGCTTCCGTCGGAGGCGTTCGTCGGCGACCAAATGGCGACCGTCGACCCCGAAGCGATCTTCCGCGCGCGCGAGGCACTGCGCCGCGATCTCGGCCAGCGCCTCGACGCGAGCTGGCGCGCCTCGCTGGAGGCGTCGCCTTCGGGCGCGTACGAATACACGCCCGCCGCCAAGGGGAGCCGCCGGCTCGCCAATGTCGCGCTCGGCTATCTGGCCGCGAGCGGGGCGGCGGACGCGCCCGGCATCGCGTTCGCGCGGTTCAGCCAGGCCACCAACATGACCGACCGGCAGGCGGCGCTGGCGACGCTCGTCAGCGGCGGGGCGGACGAGCGCGAGGCGGCGCTCGACATTTTCTACAACCGCTATCGCGACAACGCGCTGGTGCTCGACAAATGGTTCCAGACCCAGGCGCTGTCGACGCGCGACGACACCGCCGCGCGCGTCGCCGAGCTGGCGACACACCCCGATTTCAACCTCGCCAACCCCAACCGGGCGCGCGCGCTGGTGGGCGCGTTCTCGGTCAACCAGCGGGCGTTTCATCTCCCCGGCGGCGCGGGCTACCGCTTCCTCGCCGACCAGCTGGTCGCACTCGACCGGCTTAATCCGCAGACCGCGGCCAAATTGCTCCCGCCGCTGGCGCGCTGGCGGCGGTTTGACGAGCGCCGCGCGGGGCTGCTGCGCGCGAGCCTGGAACGGATCGTGCTCACCCCGGGTTTATCGACCGACCTGTTCGAACAGGCGTCCAAGAGCCTGGAAGGATAGGGTTTTGCGCTGCCAAGCGGTTTTCTTCGACATCGACGGGACGCTGGTCGACAGCAATGGCCTCCACGTCGCGGCCTGGGTGGAGGCGTTCGCAGAGGCCGGGCACGACTTCGCGCCCGAGACCGTGTTGCGCCAGATCGGCAAGGGCGCGGACAATCTCGTTCCCGCATTGATCCCCGGCGCGGACGCGCGCACCGCCAAGAAGCTCGGCGGCCGGCACGGCGCAATCTTCAAGGATCGCTATCTGGAGCAGGTCCGCCCCTTCCCGCAGGCGCGCGCGCTGGTCAGCCAAGTCCATGCGAGCGGGCGCAAGGTGGTGCTCGCATCGTCGGCGAGCCAGGCGGAGCTCAACCATTATGTCAAGCTGCTCGACCTCAAAAAGCTGGTCGACGCGGACACGACGATCGACGACGTGCAGCACTCCAAACCCGCGCCCGACATCTTCGTCGCCGCGCTGGGCAAGTTGACGGGCGTGGACGCGAGCGCGGTCGTGGTGGTCGGGGACACGCCGTACGACATGGACCCGGCGCGCTATTGCGGCATGGTCCCGGTCGCGGTCCGCTCGGGCGGGTTCGACGACGAGGACCTCACCGAAGCGGGCGCGGTAGCGATCTACAACGGCACGGCCACGCTGCTCGCCGGGTTCGACGCGAGCCCGCTCGCGGCCTAGATCCAGCGCCACACTCCCGCGGCCCAGCCCGCGAGCGGGATGTGCGCCCAGGTCGCCGCCAACCACAGAACCAGCCCGCCCGCGAGGTCGTGCGCGCGGAAGCCGCCGAACCGCGCCCGCCCGCCCGCAATCGCGGCGAAGGGCCAGAAGGAGGTCTTGACCTCCCAGGCGGGCCAGAGCTCCGGCTGGAGCCGCTCCTTCTTGCGGTCTTGCAGCGCCGCCCCGACCAGCGACAGGACGACGATCGCGCCCGCCAGGATCAGGTTCGACCAAGTGGGCAGCACCGCCACGTGGACCAGCCCCCACAAGCTGAACGCCCACAGCATCGGGTGGCGTGTTACCGCGTATACACCGCGCGCCTCGCCCGGCGTGCGCGCGGGCGCGCCGCCGGTGGGGAGCGCGGGATTGCCGACCAGCGAGCCGACCAGCAGCACGCTGGCGACCAGCATGACGAGGCTCGCCGCCGCCCATAGCGCATCGCCCGCGGGCCACCAGGGCACCTCACCGGGCGCGTGGCGGAACGCCTCGGCGAGCCAGCCCAGCGTCGCGAACGCGACCAGCGAATAGAGAGGCCCAGGAACCCGCGCTCCCCGACCCGCGCCACCAGCGGCGCGCGGAGCGGATGCGACAGCAGGAAGTGCGTTCCCACGAACGCGCCCGCCGCCGCGAGCAGCATCAGCATCTCACGTCACTCCATGCATCAATCGCTTGAGCAGCGGCGAGATCAGCAGCAGCAGCACGCCCGCGCCGATCGTCAGCTCGCCGCCGGTCATGAACGTGCCGAGATAGGTGTGGAGCGACAGTTCGGGGTTGGTCACCTGCCCGCCGACGGTGGCGACGGACGCGGCCTGCGCGGCGGCCCCCGCCAGATACTCGCCGACCGACATCGACAGAAACCAGACCCCCATCATCATGCCGACGATCCGCGCGATCGACAGCTTGGTGATCATCGACAGCCCGACGGGCGAGATGCACAGCTCCGCGATCGAGTGGAGGAAATAGGTCAGCACCAGCCACCACAACGACACGCGGAACGTCGCGTCCGCGCTGTTACCGCTCCACGCCAGCGCCACGAAGCCGAGCCCGACCAAGATCAGCGCCGCCGCGAACTTGACAGGGATCGGCGGCTCCAGCCCGCGTTTTGCCAGCGCCAGCCAGAGCGTGCTCATCACCGGCGCGAACAGCACGACGAAGAACGGGTTGAACTGCTGCGTCGCCGCCGCCGACATATGGAAGCCCAAGAACTCCAGCGTCGTATTGCGGTCCGCGAACAGCGTCAGCGACGAGGCCGCCTGCTCGAACAACGCCCAGAAAGTGACGTTGAACACGACCAGGATGATCGCGGCGAGCATCATCCCGCGCTCGACGCGGTCGCCGACGCGCCACGACCAGATCGGAATGCCGATCACCGCCGCGAGGAAGATCACCAGCAGCGCCTTGCCGAGCAGCGGTGTGGCGGCAAGATAGCCGATGACGCCGCTCCCCGCCGCCGCCTCGGGCGTCGTCATCACGTTGCGGAAGACGAGCCAGAAGAACACCACCGACGCGAGCGACAGCGCGTAGATGAGCGGCGCCCGGTCGCGCCCGGCCTGCCGGGGCGGCTCGCCATAGCCGGCCAGCCGGCCACCGTCGTATTGCAGCATCGCCCAGGCGATCAGCAGCACCGCACCGGCGATCAAGAACCCCGCTGCCCAGCCGAAATGGTTGACGAGAAACGGGCAACACGCCTGCCCCAGCACCGAACCGGTGTTGATCCCGGCATAGAAGATCGTGAAACCCGCATCGCGGCGCCGGTCGCCGGGCGCGTAGAGCGCGCCGACCATGGTCGAGATGTTGGGTTTGAAGAAACCGTTGCCGATGACGATCAGCCCCAGTCCGAGCAGCATCAGCGACAGGTTGCGGTCCGCGCGCTCCGCATCGGCGTGGAACGCGGTTCCTGCGACCGTGCGCGCGACCGCGCCGTTGCCGCGCAGCAGCTGCACCGACCCGTCGGGCAGCCCGTGGATGGCGAGCGTCTCGCCGCCGACCCGCACCGTCTGCGGCGCGGTGTTGGGGGTGAGCGGGGTCGCCGCCTCGGCTTGCGAAACCGCGTAGCGCTGGCCGTCGATGGTCGCGAAGGGGCGGCCCTGGCCGCCGCCGAAGCACAGCAGCAGATAGCCGCACGCCATCACCAGCGCGCCGAACTTCACCGATCGCTTGGAGCCGAGATAACGGTCCGCGAGCAGCCCGCCGACGACCGGCGTCAGGAAGACAAGGCTGAGATAGCCACCGACAATGCCGTTCGCCTGGTGGTCGGGAAGCAGGAAATGCTTGGTGAGGTACAGCACCAGCAGCGCGCGCAGCCCGTAATAGCCGAACCGCTCCCACATCTCGATGCCGAACAACCGCCGCAGCTGGCGCGGGTGGCCGAGCCAGGTCGCGCCCGCGAGCGGCTGGACATGGCTGATGTCGGGCTCGACCGGGCTGTCGGCCGTCGGGGTGTCCACCATGCTACGCTCCCTCGCGCGCCGTCTTTGCTCGCGGCGCTCCCGAAGCGGCGTAGCGGCGTGGGCGCGGGTGTGAAAGCCCCGCGCGCCGCGCTAGAAGCGGCCCATGTTCAACGACCAGTCCTCCCCGCTCGCTGCGCTCGCCACCCGCCGCTCGGGCAAGCCGCGCGATCTGGGTGCGCCGGGGCCATCGCGCGAGGAGCTGCTCCAGATGATCGCGCTCGCGGCGCGGACGCCCGATCACGGCAAGCTCGCGCCGTGGCGGTTCGTGATCGTGCCCCCGGAGCGACGCGATGCGTTCGCGGCGCTGCTGGCCGACGCAGCGCGCGCGGCGGGGCGGACGGACATGGAGGCGACCGAGCAATTTGCGCGGCAGGCTCCTGCGCTGGTGGTCATGCTGTTCTCGCCGGTCGAAAGCCCGATCATGGCGTGGGAGCAGGAGCTGTCGGCGGGCGCGGCGGCGATGAACCTGCTCCACGCCGCGCACGCCCATGGCTATTCGGGCGGGTGGCTGACGACCTGGGCCGCGTATGACGCGCGGGTGCGCGATGCGTTCGGGCGAGACCCGGAGCGGATCGTGGGGTTCTTCTTCATCGGCACGCCGGAGCGCGCGCTGGTCGAACGACCGCGGCCGGAGATGGCGGCGGTAGCGAGCGAGTGGGCGGGAGGCTAGGGTCGCGCCCTACTCCGCCGCCGCCGCCACCGGGGTCCCTCGCCCGTCGCTCAACAGCGCGTCGAAATAGGTGATGGTGCGCTCCAACCCTTCGTCGAGCTGGACGCGCGGGGTCCAGCCGAGCTGCTCGCTCGCCTGCGAGATGTCAGGGCGGCGCTGGCGCGGGTCGTCCTGCGGCAACGGGCGGTGGACGATCCGCGAGCGCGAGCCGACCAGCGCCACCACCTTGCGCGCGAGCTCCAGCATCGTGAACTCGCCCGGGTTCCCGAGATTGACCGGGCCGGTGCACTCCGCCCCCGTCGCCATCATCGCGATCAACCCCGAGACGAGATCATCGACATAGCAGAACGATCGCGTCTGCCGCCCGTCGCCGTAAATGGTGATGTCCTCGCCCGACAGCGCCTGGACGATGAAGTTCGACACCACGCGCCCGTCCTGCGGGTGCATCCGGGGGCCGTAGGTGTTGAAGATCCGCACCACCTTGATCGGCAGATCATGTTGGCGGCGATAGTCGAAAAACAGCGTCTCCGCGCACCGCTTGCCCTCGTCATAGCAGGAGCGCGGGCCGACGGGGTTGACGTTACCCCAATAGCCCTCGGGCTGCGGATGCACCGCCGGGTCGCCATAGACCTCGCTGGTCGACGCCTGGAGGATGCGCGCGCCCGTCCGCTTGGCGAGGCCGAGCATGTTGAGCGCGCCGAGCACGCTCGTCTTGGTGGTGTGAACCGGGTCGGCCTGGTAGTGAACGGGCGAGGCGGGGCAGGCGAGATTGTAGATCTCGTCCGCCTCGACATGCAGCGGCGCGGTCACGTCGTGGCGGACGAGCTCGAAGTCGGGGTGACCGATCAGCTCCGAAACATTGCCGGCGTCGCCGGTGAAGAAATTATCGACGCACAGCACCTTGTGCCCCGCCGACAACAGCCGTTCGCACAAATGCGAGCCGATGAACCCCGCGCCGCCGGTGACGAGCACCCGCTTGCGCGGGCCGGTGTAACGAGTGCCGCTCATCATCCCCCATGTCGCGACCGTCCATGCCGCGCCCGAAGGATCGTCGCTGCACCAAACAGGCGCGGGAGGTCAAGCGCTCAAGGCTCTGCCGCCCTTCCCGGAAAGCCGAACGCGCCCGGTTGACGGGCATGGACATGTTGGAGCGGGTGCGAGAACATTACCAGAACGCCGATTCGGAAAGGGTTTTCATGGTCGACAGCCACCTTCTCGCCGATCTTCACCCGCGCGTCCGCGTCATGGCGGGGGAGCTGCTCGCGCGCTCACACGACGCCGGGGTGCCGCTGACGGTCACCTTCACGATGCGGTCGATGGCGACGCAGACCGCGCTTTACGCGCAAGGGCGTAGCTGTCCGGGGTGCGTCGTCACCAATGCGCGGGCCGGGTACAGCTTTCACAATTTCGGGTTGGCGGTCGATGTCGCGCCCACCGAGCTGCTCGCGCTGCCGCATTGGGGCGACACGCCCGAGCATCGGGCGCGCGCCCACGCGCTGTGGAGCCGGGTCGGCGCGATCGGCAAGGGCCTCGGCTTTCGCTGGGGCGGCGACTTCGCGCGGTTGGAGGACCGACCGCATTTCGAATGGTCCGGCGACCTCAGCCTCGCGCAGCTGCGGGCGGGTGCGCGCTGCCCCGGCACGGTTTCAGGAGGAGAGAAGGCATGAAGATGGATTTCGGCAGATGGGCGACGGTGCTCGCGCAACTGGTGATCGCCGCGCCCGCGCTGGTCGCGGCGGCGCGTCCGGTGGTGGACGCGGCCAAGCGACCGCGCGCGTGATGTGAATTAGTCGTCACGCCCGCCGCCTCCCCCGTTTACGAACGGGCGCAGGGGCAATATCGCACCGGCGTCCCGCGGCGGGACATGGGTGAGAAGCGGGCGTGACGGCGACGGTGTTGGTGGATGAGGACCGGGATGTAGCGCGCGCGCCCGGTCCGCCACCGTACCGACTGGAGCCCTCCGCGCCCCAGCGCCCGTGGTGGTGGGCGTGGGACCGCACCGCCGTGCTGACGCTCGGCATCGTCGCGGGTTTCCTGCTCGGCCTGTCGTTCAACGCCGCCGGGCGCGCGGCGACGTGGGCGGCGTTGTTTCCCGACGCTGCCGCTCCCGCCGCACCCGCCCCGGCCCAGCCGCTCGCCGCCATCCCCGAACCGCAAGCCCCCGGCGCGATCGACCCGCGTGTCATCCGGCGCGTGGCGGCGGACGGCAGCGTCCGCGTCGGCGTGTTCGGCGACAGCTTCGGTGACGGCGTCTGGGCGGGGCTCTACCACCAACTGCCGGAGAAGCGGGGCTTCCAGATTTTTCGCTTCGGCAAGGAAGCGACCGGCTTCACCCGCTACAAGACGCTGAACCTCGAGGACCGTGCGCGCGCGCAGGTCGCGCATCAGCCGATCGACGTCGCGGTGATCAGCTTCGGCGCGAACGACGTTCAGCCGATCTTCGAGGAAGGCCACCTCCAGCCGCTGATGAGCCCGGGCTGGCAGCGGATCATCGGCGCGCGCGTCGACCGGTTCGTCGCGGTGACGCGCTCGACCGGCGCTTCGGTGTATTGGGTCGGCCTGCCGGTGATGCGCGACGCGGTGATGGACGCCAACGTCACGGCGATGAACGCGTTCTTCGCCGGGCGGATGCGCGCGCTCGGCGTACCGTTTCTCGAGACGCGTTCGCGCTCGGTCGACCCCGCGGGGCGGTACGCGGATTATCTGCCCGACTCCGCCACCGGTGCGCCCGTGCCGATGCGCAAGCAGGACGGGGTGCACATGACGATGCAGGGCTATGACCGGCTGACCGCGCCGCTCGCCGCCACCTTGCGCAACTGGGCGACGGCGACGGCGGCGCGGCGGCAGGCGGCGGCGGGCGGGCATCCCAGCCCCGCGCTGCTCGCGGCGATACAGGCCCCGCGCGCGAAGCCCAAGCCGAGCGCAACCCCCACCCCCACGCCTCACGCCACTGACCGATGATCGCCGCCCTCATCGCGCTCGCGGCGCAGGCGGCCAGCGCGTCCGTCTCCTGCCCCAACGACCTCTGCGACGCCGAGCGGCTGCGCCCGTATTTCGACAAGCTCGCCGCCGCCC
Source organism: uncultured Sphingomonadales bacterium (assembly GCA_937863505.1). Taxonomy (GTDB): domain Bacteria; phylum Pseudomonadota; class Alphaproteobacteria; order Sphingomonadales; family Sphingomonadaceae; genus Sphingomonas. The sequence goes on from CALMGC010000109.1 coordinate 12,673, forward strand.
GGCGCGACCGCCGCACCGTGCGCGTGATCCAGATCGGCGACAGCCACACCGCGGGCGACCAGATCACCGGCGCGTGGCGCACCGCGTTGCAGGCGCGCTACGGCAGCGCGGGGCGCGGCGTGCTCGCGCCGGGGAGGCCGTACCAGGGTTATCTCACCCGCGGCATCACTGCCTCGCAATCGCCCGGGTGGAGCGTCGACGGCGTGTTCGGCCCCGCCTGGCATGGCGAGGGCGTCGCGCGCGGGCTCGCGCAATACAGCCTGTCGACCCGCAGCGAGGGCGCGTCGATCGGCCTCACCGCCGACGCGGGCGAGCTGTTCGATCGCTTCACCGTCTGCGCGCTGCATCAGCCGGGCGCGGGCACGCTGCTGCTGACCGCGGGTGCGGCGAGCGAGACGGTGCCGCTCGGCGACGACACCGGCCCGCGCTGCACGACGCTGCGCGCCGACATGCTGACGGGGAGCGCGAGCGTCACCGTCGAGGGTGGCCCCGCCACGGTCACCTCCTGGTCGACTGAAAATACGGAGTCCGGCGGCGTCGCGCTGTCCAACCTCGGCACCGTCGGCGCGCAGCTCACCCACCTGTCGCGCGAGGACGATGCGGTGCTGGCGGCGGAATTGCGCGAATACCGCCCCGACCTCATCACCGTCGCGTTCGGCACCAACGAGGCGTTCTCCGCCAGCCTCACGCCCGACGGGTTCGAGGATGCGTTCCGCGTCCAGACTGCGCGGCTCCGGCGGTTCGCGCCCGGCGTGCCGATATTACTGCTCGGCGCGCCCGACTCGGCGACCAAGCGACCCGAGCTGCGCGGGGCGGCCTGCGTATCGGCAGCACCGACCGACGCCGCCGTGGAGCCGCTCGCCTCGCCCGCCGACGGCTGGGCACCGTCCGCTAACCTCATCACCGTGCAGTCGCTTCAGCGCCGCCTCGCGCATGAGCTGGGCCTTGCTTACTGGGACTGGTCGGCGGCGATGGGCGGCCGCTGCACCGCCGTCACCTGGGCGGCGCTGCCCCAGCCGCTGATGCGTGGCGACCGGGTTCATTTCACCAGCCTGGGCGGACGCGAGATCGCCGCGCTCTTGCAACGCGACCTCGACGCGGCGGCGCGGCGGGTGGGCGCGGATAACGACCCGGCCAACTGAATGCTGTTCCCGACGCTGAGCTTCGGCGTGTTCTTTCTCGTCGTGTACGCGCTCGCCTGGGCGGTGTCGGCGAGCAACGAATGGCGCAAGATCTGCCTGCTGCTCGCGAGCTGGTTCTTCTACGGCGCGTGGGACGGGCGGTTCGTCGCGCTGTTGATCGTGTCGGCGACCGTCAACTGGTTCGTCGCGCGGCGGATCGCGGCCACCCCCAAGGAGGGTGTAAAGCGCGGGCTGGTCGTGCTCGGGGTCGCATTCAACCTCGCGATCCTCGGCTGGTTCAAATATTTCAGCTTCTTCATCGGCCAGCTGGCGACCGCGCTACATTACCTCGGCCTCCAGCGCGACCTGCCGCTGTTGCAGGTGTTCCTGCCCGTGGGCGTGTCGTTCTTCACCTTTCAGGCGATCTCCTACCTCGTTGATGTCCGGCGCGGGCGGGTGGTGGCGGCGGGGCTGCTCGACATCGCGCTGTTGATGAGCTTCTTTCCGCACCTCGTCGCCGGGCCGATCGTGCGCGCGTCGGACCTGCTGCCGCAGTTCCGGCAAAGCCCGCGCGCCGACCGGGGCGCGGCGGCGGCGGCGATGCTGCTGATCGTGTGGGGGCTGTTCAAAAAGGTCGTGATCGCGTCCGAGCTCGCGACCGCGCTCGTCGACCCCGCCTTTTTCGACCCGTCGCGGCGGAGCGGGTTCGATCTGCTGACGGCCGCGTACGGCTATTCGGTGCAGATCTACTGCGACTTCTCCGCCTATTCGGACATGGCGATCGGCATCGCGGCGCTGCTCGGCTACACCTTCCCGCGCAATTTCGACCAGCCATACCGCGCCGCCTCGCTCCAAGAGTTCTGGCGGCGCTGGCACATCAGCCTGTCGAGCTGGCTGCGCGATTACCTTTACATCCCGCTCGGCGGATCGCGCGGGGGGACGCTGTTCGTGTGCCGCAACCTCATGCTGACGATGCTGCTCGGCGGGTTGTGGCACGGCGCGAACTGGACGTTCGTGATCTGGGGCGCGCTGCATGGGGCGGGGCAGTGCGGGGAACGGGTGTGGCGGAGACCGGGTCGGCAAGCGATGCCGCGCTGGCTGGGGGTGATACTCACCTTCCACTTCGTCGTGCTCGGCTGGATCTTCTTTCGCGCCGAGTCGCTTCCCGCCGCGCTCGCCTATCTCGGGCGGTTATTCTGCGGCGGGTGGAGCGATACGCTGGTGACGCCGCTGTCGCTGGCGTTGGTCGCGCTCGGGCTGCTGATCCACTTCATGCCCGCGCGCGGGCTCCAGCGCATCGCCGAGCGAGCGCGCCACTGGCCCGCGCCCGCGTTCGGTGTCGCGGTGGCGGCGGCGGTGCTGATGATCGACGCGCTCCGGCCCGAAGGGGTCGCGCCGTTTATCTACTACCAGTTCTGAAGGGCGAGGCATGACCACGGGCAGGGAGCGCGGAGAGATCGCGGAGGTGGGCGGGCCGACCTTGCTTCCGCCCGCCCCCCTAGACGCGCGCGCGCCGGGCTGGTGGACGGGGGTGACGGTGGTCGTCGCGGCGGCGTGCCTGGCGCTGTTCAACGCGCAAGCGATGGAGGGCTGGCTCGACGAGATGGCCCCCGGCCCGCTCAACGCCCCGCTGCGCGCGCCGGTCGCGGCGTGGGTCGCGCGCACGCACCCGCTCGACGCGCCCCACGCGGGGCTGCGCCGATGGTGGCAGCGCGCGCGCGCCGCGCGGTTCGGGGCGGAACAGCCGGGCCAGCAGGGCGCGGCGGCGGGATGACCTAGCGGTAGAACACGTTCCCGCCGATCTGCGCGACGACCTGGTGCGATCCGTGGCCGCGCGCGGAGGCGAGCGCGTGGAAGAACAGCGCGCCGGGCGCGACCTCCTCGCCCTGATCGGTGAGCGCGTCGGTGGCGATCGCGACCGCGTGCTTCCAGCCTGCGGACTCGCGCGCGGGCTGGTAGGCGTCGACGTCGAAGAACTGCCCGCGCTGGCGGACGACGCCGCACGCGTCGGCGGCGAAGCGTCCGCTCCTGACGCGCGCGCGGATCACCTGCGCGACCGCGATCTGGCCCGCGCCGGGCTGCGCGCCCGCTTCGTGGAGGACCACCTTGGCCATGCACTCGACCTGTCGCGCATCGGCGGCGACGGGGGTGGGCGTATTGGTGGGGACAATCGAGGCCGGAGCGACCTGGGTGCTCGCCGGGGCCGGAGCGACCGGGACGGCCACCGGTGGGTCGGCGGCGATGATGGTGACCGGGGTTGTCGGCGCCTTGGGCGCTTCGGGCGTGGCGGGCAGCGCGGCGATCGTCATCTGCGCGGTCCAGCCCAGGGCGAGGAACGAAAGGGCCTTGAGGATCGTAGAACGGAGTGCCGGCATCAGTCACGCTTCGGGGGCGCGAGGTCGCCGGCGACCGCGGGAAACACGGTAGGTGCGATCGCCGAGGGACCCCACGTCTCGCCGCCGACGGCCCGAATGGGCGCGACCGGACGGCTGTTCGTCGGTGACGCGCGCCGTCGCGGGGGTGCGCCAACAAGTCAAAGCGGGGGCGTTGAGTCGTGGCGCGGGTGGGACGGGTTGCGTTCTAGACGCCACGCTCGAAGGGAACCCGCTGCTGAGCCCCAACAAGTGTTGGAGCAGCTACAAAGGATTTGACGGCCAATCGTGCGGCAATTCGAAATTGGTGCAAGTCACTCGACCGGCCCCGTTAGACTCGCGTCGCTATTAGTTTACTTCGTTTTAATCAGAACGGCGTCGCGCACTGCGTTCGGCAGCTTGCTGCGAGCATGAAAGCGGGCGGGAGGACATTTCCTCTCCGCCCGCCCTCCTCCCCTACGCCGCGAACTGGTTCATCGTGTTGTGCGCGCCGCCCGCCTTCAGCGCCGCCTCACCCGCGAAATAGCCCTTATGGTCGTCGCCGATGTCCGACCCGCTCATATTCTGGTGCTTGACGCAGGCGATGCCCTCGCGGATTTCCTTCCTTTGCACGCCCCGGACATAGCCGAGCATCCCCGCCTCGCCGAAATACTCTTTCGCCAGATTGTCGGTCGACAGCGCGGCGGTGTGGTAGGTCGGCAAGGTGATGAGGTGGTGGAAGATGCCCGCCCGCGCCGCCGCGTCGCGCTGGAAGGTGCGGATGCGCTCGTCCGCCTCGGCCCCCAGCTCGCTCGCGTCGTAGTCGACGCTCATCAATCGCGCGCGGTCATAGGCCGACACGTCGCGCCCCTCGGCGGCCCAGGCGTCGAACACCTGCTGACGGAAGTTCAGCGTCCAGTTAAACGAGGGCGAGTTGTTGTAGACCAGCTTGGCGTTCGGAACGACCTCGCGGATGCGGTCCACCATCGAGGCGATCTGCTCGATGTGCGGCTTTTCCGTCTCGATCCATAACAGGTCCGCGCCGTGCTGGAGCGAGGTGATGCAGTCGAGCACGCAGCGGTCCTCCCCTGAACCTTCGCGGAACTGGTACAGGTTCGACGGCAGCCGCTTGGGCCGCATCAGCTTGCCGTCGCGGTTGAGGATCACTTCGCCGTTAAGCGAGGACATGTCCGTCACCTCCTCGCAATCGAGGAACGCATTATACTGGTCGCCGAGGTCGCCGGGCGTCTTGCTATACGCGATCTGCTTGGTCAGCCCCGCGCCCAATGAGTCCGTGCGCGTCACGATGATGCCGTCATCGACGCCCAGTTCGAGGAACGCGTAGCGGCAGGCGCGCACCTTGGCGAGGAAGTCCTCGTGCGGGACGGTGACCTTGCCGTCCTGGTGCCCGCATTGCTTCTCGTCGCTGACCTGGTTCTCGATCTGGAGCGCGCACGCGCCCGCTTCGATCATCTTCTTGGCGAGCAGGTAGGTCGCCTCCGCATTGCCGAATCCGGCGTCGATGTCGGCGATGATCGGCACCACATGCGTCTGGTGCGCGTCGATGGCGTGGAGCAGCCGCTGCGCCTCCAGCTCGTTTCCCGCCTCGCGCGCATGGTCGAGGTCGCGGAACATCAGCCCCAGCTCGCGCGCGTCCGCCTGCCGGAGGAAAGTATAGAGCTCCTCGATCAGCGCGGGAACGCTGGTCTTCTCGTGCATCGACTGGTCGGGGAGCGGCCCGAACTCGCTGCGCAACGCCGCGACCATCCAGCCGGACAGGTACAGATAACGCCGCTCGGTGGAGCCGAAATGCTTCTTGATGCTGATCATCTTCTGCTGGCCGATGAAGCCGTGCCAGCAGCCGAGCGACTGGGTGTAGTTGGCCGGGTCCGCGTCATAGGCGGCCATGTCGCGGCGCATGATGCCCGCTGTATAGCGTGCGATGTCGAGCCCGGTGCGGAAACGGTTCTGCGCGCGCATTCGCGCCACCGCTTCGGGGTCGATGCCGCTCCAGGGCTCGCCATGCTCGCCGATTAACTGCGCGAGCGCCTTGGTCTGGTCCTGAAGCGTCATGGGGCAAGTCCCTGTGCGTGTAGAGAGAGCGCTCAGCCGAGGCGGCCGAGGCGGTGGTACAGGCTGCTGAACTTGGACGAGCGCGGGTCGTCGGCGATCTGCTTGACGTACGCGGCGACCGCTTCCTTCATCAGCCCGAAATCCTCGGTGGAGAAGACGGCGCGGCTGCGCTGCGGTTCGGTGGTCATCGCTTGCACTCCTGATCGGATGGGAGTGCGGTAATTCACGAAAGCGGGTCATCGCCACCCCGTATCGGCGAGGAAAGCTGTCGGCGGGTGCAGACACCGCGGCTTCGGTCTGTGTTCCTGTAAATCCTTTACAGCTGCGAAACCCTTCCGACTGCGCGCGCGCAGTGGTAGGTGCCCCCATGCTCAATCTGACCGACATCACCCTGCGCCTCGGCGGGCGCGTGATCCTCGACGCCGCCACCGCCAAGCTGCCGCCGCGCTCGCGCGTGGGGCTGATCGGGCGTAACGGCGCGGGCAAGACCAGCCTGGTGCGCGTCGTCGCCGGCATGAGCGAGCCCGACACCGGCAAGGTCGAGATGCCGCGCGGCAGCCGCCTCGGCTATCTTGCGCAGGAAGCGCCCGCGGGCGAAGCGACCCCGTTCGAGACCGTGCTCGCCGCCGACACCGAACGCGCCGCGCTGCTGGCGGAGGCGGAGCTGAGCCACGACCCCGACCGGCTCGGCGACCTGCACGAGCGGCTGAACGCGATCGACGCGCATTCCGCCCCCGGTCGCGCGGCGCGCATCCTGCAAGGGCTCGGCTTCGACGAGACGATGCAGCATCAGCCACTCGACGGCTTCTCCGGCGGCTGGCGGATGCGCGTCGCGCTCGGTGCGCTGTTGTTCTCGCGCCCCGACCTGCTGCTGCTCGACGAGCCGTCCAACCATCTCGACCTGGAAGCGGTGCTGTGGCTGGAGGACTTCCTCCGCTCTTACCCCGCGACCATCCTGCTGGTCAGCCACGAGCGCGACTTCCTCAACAACGTCGTCGACCACATCCTGCACCTCGAGCGCGGCAAGCTGACGCTCTACCCCGGCGGATACGACGCGTTCGAGCGCCAGCGCGCCGAGCGGCAGGCGCAGCTCGCCTCGGCTAAGGCAAAGCAGCAGGCCGAGCGCGAGAAGCTGCAGGACTATGTCGCGCGCAACAGCGCCCGCGCCTCCACCGCCAAACAGGCGCAGTCGCGCGCCAAGGCGCTGGCGAAGATGCAGCCGATCGCCGAGCTGGTCGACGACCCCTCGCTGACGTTCGATTTCCCCAGCCCCGACGCGCTGCGTCCGCCGCTGATCACGCTCGACATGGCGAGCGTCGGCTATTCCGAGACGCCGATCCTGCAGCGGCTGAACCTCCGCCTCGACCCCGACGACCGCATCGCGCTCTTGGGCCGCAACGGCAACGGCAAGACCACGCTTGCGCGCCTGCTTGCCGCGCAGCTTAGCCCCATGGCGGGCGGCATGGCGGCATCGGGCAAGATGCGCGTCGGCTATTTCACGCAGTATCAGGTTGAGGAGCTCGACCGCGACGAGACGCCGCTCCAGCACATGACGTCGCTGATGCGCGGCGCGACGCAGTCGGCGGTGCGCGCGCAGCTCGGGCGGTTCGGGTTCAGCGGCGCAAAGGCGACCACGCAGGTCGGCAAGCTGTCGGGCGGCGAGCGCGCGCGTCTCGCTCTCGCGCTGATCACCCGCGACGCGCCGCACCTGCTCATCCTCGACGAGCCGACCAACCATCTCGACGTCGACACGCGCGAGGCGCTGATCCAGGCGTTGACCGCGTATGAGGGCGCGGTGGTGATCGTCAGCCACGACCGGCACATGATCGAGATGGCGGCGGACCGGCTGGTGCTGGTCGATGCGGGGACGGCAAAGGAGTTCGACGGGACGATCGAGGACTATCTCGCGCTGGTGCTTGGCAAGGAGGCCGCGTCCGCCAAGCCGGACAAGGGCGAGCGCAAAGAAGCCCGCCGCGCCGCCGCCGAAGCGCGCGAGAAGGGGCAGGCACTCAAGAAGCGCGCGAAGGAAGCGGAGGCGGAGCTGGCCAGGCTCAACGACCAGCGCAGCCGCGTCGATCGCGCGATGTTCGATCCGGCGGGCGCGGACCCGGCACTCGCGAAGCTGACGCTGACCGAGCTGATGAAGCGCCGCGGCGAGCTGGGCAAGCGGATCGAGACGCTGGAAGCGGCATGGCTCGACGCCAGCGAGGCGCTGGAGCGGGTGGCGGCCTAACACCCCTTCGTCACCCCGGGCTTGAGGGTCCCAGCAAAGTAGCACTTTGCTGGGCACCCTTGACCCGGGGTCCCGCTTTAGGCTGCCGTTTGAGAGAAGAAGCGGGACCCCGGCTCAAGGCCGGGGTGACGAGAGTGTTTGGCGGCTGGATCGAACTCCACCCCAACCCACCTCTCACATCAGCGTGTCGATCACCCCGCCGTCGACGCGCAGCGCCGCGCCGGTGGTCGCGCTGGCCTGTGGCGAGGCGACGTAGACGATCATGTTCGCCACCTCCTCGACGCTGGCCGCGCGGCGGAGGATCGAGCTGGGGCGGTGGGCGGCGATGAAGTCGCGCGCGACCTCGTCGAGCGACTTGCCCGATCGCTGCTGCTCATCCCCCAGCATCGCCGCGACGCCGTCGGACAGCGTCGGGCCGGGCAGCACCGAGTTCACCGTCACGCCCGTGTCCGCCATCCGCTTCGCCAGCCCGCGGGCGAGCGCGACATCGGCGGTCTTGCTGACGCCATAGTGGATCATCCCCACCGGGATGTTGAACGCGGATTCGGAGCCGAGCAGGATGAACCGCCCCCAGCCCTTGTCCCGCATGCCGGGCAGGTAGTGCCGCGCGAGCCGGACGCCCGCCATGACGTTGACCTGCCAGTGCCGGTCCCAGGTCGCGTCGTCGGTGTCGAAGAAGTCGCCCGGCTCGAAGAGGCCTGCGTTGCTGACGACGATGTCGGCGGCGGGCAGCGCGGCGAACAGCGCGGCGCACCCGGCCTCGTCGCCAACATCCGCGACCACCCCCCGCGCGCCCGGGATGCGCGCGACCGCCGCGTCCACCGCCTCCGCCTTGCGCCCGTTGACGACGACGCTCGCCCCCGCGTCCGCAAGCCCCTTGGCGGTAGCAAAGCCGATGCCGCCCGTGGAACCCGTCACCAATGCCGTCTTGCCGCTCAGGTCGATGCGCATGCCCGTCTCCCTCACCCAAGCAACGCCCCGCTCCCCCTGAGGCTCCGCAACAGCATCGTTCCTGTGTCGGGGCGTTGGCGGCGAACGGAGAATCGCCAGCCAGCGATATTCCGCTGGGCGCTGGAAGTGCCGGGCCCGTAGCGGATCCTGTTCTCGACCGACCATCCGTATTTCCACACCGCCGGGCGTTGCAGCGGCGTTGCTCGACGCGGCTGCGCTGAACACGGGCGACCGCGCGTTGATCGAGCATGGCAATTGGGGTCGACTCACTTCCACGACCAGGGCTTGAGGGCGGCGAAGGAGCGCCGCGGTTCCGCTCCGCCGCGCCCGCGCGCGCATCGCTCGTCGGACTGGTGAGCATTGGGCGGACAAGAGTTCAGGCGAAAAAAGCGCCGATCTGGCAGATGATCAAGGCGGTAACGATGATCAGCGCGACCGCGGCGGAGCGCTCGCGCGCGGTCGGAAACGCATCGCGCAGCAGCAGGATTTGACTCGCCAGACCGAAACTGGACGCGAGGCCCGCGAAATTGACGGTCATCATGACGTGCTCTAAGTGATTCAGCTGCGCCGCATTGCCGAACCGCTGGAAATGGTGAGCCATCGCAGACACGATCCCGACGCTAAGCCCGACCCCGGCGAAAAAACCGATCCCGACCAGCAGCAGGCATGAAAGAAGCCCGCGGCCGATCCCACCGGGCCGGGCGATCAGCGCATTATAGATGCGCGCGTCGATCGACCCCGGTGCCGCGCCAGCCGCGGCCACCCCGAGCGCGAGCAGGGTCATGCTCCAGTCGAGCACCGCTGCCCGTCCACCGCTTGTTGGCAGAACGAACAGGATCATCAGCGCCAACCCGCTCATGATCATCCCGGCGAAACTAGCCGTCCTCCCAATCGACTTCCCGGCGGCGAACATCGATGGCGGTGCCTGGATCGACATGCGACTCTCCCAATCCTGCCGAGACGCGGATGTGCTTGTTTTGTTCCCTCTACACCATCGCGCTGACGCCAATATAGCTCTTTACCAGCAAAGTCCGGGTGCGCAGGGCAGCGAGTTGGTCTAGCAGCGCGAGCCATGATCGCTGACCGCCCCGCCCTGCTCCGCGCGTTGGTGGCGCTTGCCTGCGAGGCGGGGGACGTGGTGTGGACGTACTTTACCGGCGAGTGCGCCGTCATGTCCAAGGCGGACGAGTCGCCCGTCACCGCCGCCGACCATGCGGCGGAGGCGGTGATCCTCGCAGGCCTCGCACGCGCCGCACCGGGGGTGCCGGTAGTAGCGGAGGAGGAGAGCGCAGCGGGGCGGGTGCCGGAGGTGAGCGCGGCGTTCTTCCTCGTCGATCCGCTCGACGGGACGCGCGAGTTCGTGAAAAAGGGGCGCGACTGGACGGTCAATATCGGGCTGATCGAGAAAGACGTGCCGACGATGGGCGTGGTGTACGCGCCCGCGCACCACCGGATCGTCTGGGGCGATGCCGAAACGGGTGCCTGGCTCGCCGCCCGCGCGCCGGGCGGCGACGCTAGGGCCGCCGTGCCGACGCGGGTCCGCATCCCTTCCACGCCGCCACGCGCGATCGGCTCGCGCAGTCATGCCGATGCAGCGATCGGCGCGTGGCTGGAGGCGGCTGGGCTCGGCACGCTCGACGCGGTCGGCTCCAGCCTCAAATTCGCGCTGATCGCGGCGGGCGAGGCGGACGTCTATCCGCGCATCGGCCCGACGATGGAATGGGACACCGCCGCGGGCGACGCGGTGCTGCGCGCGGCGGGCGGGCGGATGCTGGGGCCCGACGGCCTGGCTTTTCGCTACGGCAAGCCGGGTTATCGCAACGGCGCGTTCGTCGCTTGCGGCGCGCTCGACCCGCCGCCGATTGGGCCCTTTGTCGGCTAGGAGGCGCGCGGCGAAGCTGCTACGTTCGCGAGAACGACTTCCGTTCAGGAGAAACGCATGAAGCTCGCGAACCTCCTTGCCGCCGCCGCGCTGGCGTCCGGCGTGGCGCTGACCGCGCAAACGATGCCTGCTCAGACGTCGCCCACGCAGACCGCGTCCGGGCAAGCGCCCGCCATGCCCGACCAAGCGACGCTCGACGCGCGGCGGCACGGGCCGGAGCTCGTCGCCTTCGCGGGGGTGAAGCCGGGCTACAAGATCGTCGATCTCGTACCGGGCACCGGCTATTGGACGCGGCTGTTCGCGGCCGCGGCGGGGCCGACGGGGCATGTCTACGGCATCGCGCCCACCCCGCTCGTCGAGCACCACCGCGACCAGTTCACCGCCTACGCGGCCATGCCGCACGCACCCGGCACCGCGCCCGTCACCGCCAGCGAGCAGCCCGCCACCAGCCTGTCGGTGCCCGAGCGCGTCGATCTGGTCTTCACATCGCAGAACTACCACGACTATCTCGACCCGTTCATGGGCCCGGTCGATCCGATGGTGTTCAACAAGCTGGTCTATGCCGCGCTCAAGCCGGGCGGCACCTTTGTCGTCGTCGACCACGCCGCCGCCGCCGGATCGGGCGCGCGCGACACCAACACGCTCCACCGCATCGACCCGGCGATCGTGCGGCAGCAGGTGACGGCGGCGGGTTTCCGCTTCGTCGGCGAGAGCCGGGTGCTCGCCAACCCGGCGGACGATCACAGCAAGCTCGTATTCGACCCCGCGATCCGCGGGCACACGGATCAGTTCGTGTTCAAGTTCCGCAAGCCGGTATAGGCGCTATCGCCGCGCCCCCGCGCGCGCTTCCGCCATCTCGCCGGGGCTGATCACCCCGTCATGGTTCGCATCATAGCGGTCGAAGATCGCCGCCATCTCGCCCTGCGCCTCGGCGAGCGTCACCTTGCCGTCGTGGTTCGCATCCGTTCGCGCGAACCACAGCTCGGTGAGCTGCTTGACCTGCGCGGGCGACAGCGGGCGCGCGCCGCCCGCCGTCCGCATCCGGGCGACACGCGCTGCCACCTCCGCGCGGGTGAGGACGCCGTCGTGGTTCGTGTCGTCCGCCGCGAACTCCGCCTTGATCTGCGCGAGCGCGGCGGTGCGGGTCTGCGCGCCGGCGGGCGTGGCGAAAGCAGCGGCGATGAGCGCGAGCGCGGGGAGGAGGCGGTTGATCATGCCTGTGCCCTACGTTCCGGCGTTGAACGCGTGGTGAATAGTAATTTGCCTAACGCAAAGACGCAAAGACGCCAAAATGAAGGCGCAAAGGCGCGAGATTCAGCTTACCCGCGCGCCAGCGCAGCAATCTGATTGGTCGATGCGCTACGCGCCCCTTCCCTGCTTCTCTTTGCGGCTTTGCGTCTTTGCGTGAGGCATTCTTCTCAACCCCGTTGCAGCGCAGCATCCCCGCCCCTAAGCGCGCCCGATGAGCGACCCCATCAAGCGCGTCGTGCTCGCCTATTCGGGCGGGCTCGACACCAGCGTCATCCTGAAATGGCTGCAACAGGAATATGGTTGCGAGGTCGTGACCTTCACCGCCGACCTCGGCCAGGGCGAGGAGCTGGAGCCCGCGCGCGCCAAGGCGGAGCTGATGGGGGTGCGCCCGGAGCACATCTTCATCGACGATCTCAAGGAAGAGTTCGTCCGCGATTACGTCTTCCCGATGATGCGCGCCAACGCGGTCTATGAGGGGTTGTACCTGCTCGGCACCTCGATCGCCCGGCCGCTGATCGCCAAGCGCCAGATCGAGATTGCCGCCCAGGTCGGCGCGGACGCGGTCAGCCATGGCGCGACGGGCAAGGGCAACGACCAGGTCCGCTTCGAGCTCGGCTATTACGCGCTCAACCCCGACATCAAGGTCATCGCCCCGTGGCGCGAATGGGACCTGACCAGCCGCTCCCGGCTGATCGAGTTCGCCGAAGCGCACCAGATCCCGGTCGCCAAGGACAAGCGCGGCGAGGCGCCCTTCTCCACCGACGCGAACCTGCTCCATACCTCATCCGAGGGCAAGGTGCTCGAGGACCCGTGGGAGGAAGTGCCCGACTACGTCTTCAGCCGCACGGTCGCGCCCGAGGACGCGCCGGACATGGCCCAGCATATCACCGTCGATTTCGAGCGCGGCGATGCGATGGCGGTGGACGGCGTCGGCATGACGCCAGCGACCCTGCTCGCGCATCTTAACGAGCTAGGGCGCGCGCACGGTATCGGGCGGCTCGACCTCGTCGAGAACCGTTTCGTCGGCATGAAATCGCGCGGGATGTACGAGACGCCCGGCGGCACCGTCCTCCACCTCGCCCACCGCGCGGTGGAGGCGTTGACGCTCGACCGCGGCGCGGCGCACCTTAAGGACGAGCTGATGCCGCGCTATGCGGAGCTGATCTACAACGGCCTGTGGTTCAGCCCCGAGCGCGAGATGCTTCAGGCGGCGATCGACCACAGCCAGCGGCAGGTGACGGGGGCGGTACGGCTCAAGCTCTACAAGGGCGGATGCCATATCGTCGGGCGGAGCGCGCCGGTGAAGCACAACCTGTACTCCGCCGACATCGTCACCTTCGAGGACGACCAGGGTGCCTACGACCAGCGCGACGCGGCGGGGTTCATCAAGCTCAACGCGCTGCGGTTGCGCCTGCTGGGTCGGCGCGACCGGTAGGAGTTCTTAACCTTGTTTTAGCGGTCCCCGCTCCATGCCGCCTCCATGAACATGGAGAGCGGGCGCATGAAGCAGGATCGAGCGGTTGACGTCGCGATCGTCGGGGCGGGGCCGGCGGGGCTGACCGCCGCCTATCTGCTCGGCAAGGCGGGCTATTCGGTCACGGTGATCGAGCGCGACCCGCATTATGTCGGCGGGATCAGCCGCACGGTCGAACACGAAGGCTTCCGCTTCGACATCGGCGGCCACCGTTTCTTCTCCAAGTCGAAGGAGGTGGTGAACCTCTGGAACGAGCTCCTGCCCGACGACTTCATCGAACGCCCGCGGATGAGCCGCATCTATTACGAGGGCAAGTTCTACAGCTATCCGCTGCGCGCGTTCGAGGCGCTGGGCAACCTCGGCGTGCTGCGGTCATCGCTGTGCATGTTGAGCTATCTCAAGGGGAAGGCGCTTCCGCGAAAGACGGTGCGCTCGTTCGAGGACTGGGTCGTCAACCAGTTCGGCTGGAAGCTGTATTCCATCTTTTTCAAGACCTACACCGAAAAGGTGTGGGGGATGCCCTGCGACGAGATGTCGGCGGACTGGGCGGCGCAGCGGATCAAGGGGCTGAGCCTCGGCAAGGCGGTGCTCGACGGTCTGCGGCGCAGCCTCCGGCTCAACAATCGCCCCAATGACGGCATGGAGACCAAGACGCTGCTGGAGAATTTCCGCTATCCCCGGCTCGGCCCGGGGATGATGTGGGAGGCCGCGCGCGACCGGGTGGTCGAGCAGGGTAACCAGGTGCTGATGGGCTGCGCGCTGAAGCAACTCGCGACCGACCCGCGCACCGGGCGCTGGCGCGTCCAGGCGTCGGACGCAGACGGCGCGCCCGTCACGATCAACGCAAGCCATGTGATCTGCTCCGCGCCGATGCGCGAGCTGGCGACGCGCCTGCATCCGCTGCCCGAAGCGCTGCCCGAGGCGTCGGCGCTGCGCTACCGCGACTTCCTGACCGTCGCGCTGATGGTCCGCTCGCCGGACCTGTTCCCCGACAACTGGATTTATATTCACGATTCCAAGGTGAAGGTCGGGCGGGTGCAGAATTTCCGCTCCTGGTCGCCCGAAATGGTGCCGGACCCGGAGATCGCCTGCGTCGGCCTTGAGTATTTCTGCTTTGAGGGCGACGGGGTCTGGGCATCGAGCGACGACGACCTCGTCGCGCTCGCGACCCGGGAGATGGAGACGCTCGGCCTGCTCAAGGCGGAACAGGTCGTCGGCGGCGCGGTGGTCCGCCAGGAAAAGGCGTATCCCGTCTATGACGACGGCTATCGCGACAATGTGGAGGCGCTCCGCCGCGAGCTGGAAGAGCGCTACCCGACGCTGCACTGCGTCGGCCGCAACGGGATGCACCGTTACAACAATCAGGACCATGCGATGATGACGGCGATGCTCACCGTCCGCAACATCCAGGCCGGCGAGCGGGTGTACGACATCTGGGCGGTCAACGAAGACGCCGAATATCATGAAAGCGGCAATGAAGGCGAGCGCGCGGCGTTGCTGTCGGTGCGCGAGGTGCCCGAGCGGCTGCGCGCGGCATGACGGAGGCCGCCGCGGCCGATCGCCGCTTTTCGCGGCGGGTGGCGGGCTGGTGGCTGGCCGCGTCGGTGCTGGTCACGCTGACCTGTGCGCGCGCGATCGGGCGCGAGCATTATCCCGACCCCGACGACATCATGCGGCGGTTGGAGGTGCGGGACCTCCTCGCCGGGCAGAGCTGGTGGGACGTGAGCCAGCACCGGCTGGCGAGCGGGATGATGCACTGGTCGCGGCTGGTCGACCTGCCGCTCGCCGGCGTGGTGCTGCCGCTGCGGCAACTCCTCGGCGAACTGTTGGCGGAGCGGGTGGCGATGGTATTGGTGCCGCTCCTCACCTTTGGCTGCGTGCTCGCGCTCGCCGCCTATCTCACCCGCAGGCTGCTCGATGACGACCATGCGGGCGTGTCGCTGTTCATCGTACCCTTGTCCGTGCCGGTGATGTTTCAGATGCGGCCGCTGCGGATCGACCATCACGGATGGCAGGTGGCGCTGGCGCTGGCGGCGCTGGCCACGTTCGTGCGCGCACGCGCCGACTGGCGGTCGGGCGCGGTCGGCGGCGCGATGCTCGCCGTGCTGCTGACGATCTCACTGGAGGGTTTGCCGATCGCGGCCGCGCTGCTGGGCCTCGTCGCGCTGGCCTGGGCGATCGACCCGTCGCGCCGCGGACAGCTGGTCGGCGCAACGGCCGCGACCTTCGGGGGCGCGGTGCTGCTCCACGCGGCGACGCGGGGGCCCGATTTCTTCACCCCCGCCTGCGACGCGATGTCGCCCGTCTGGCTGGCCGTGCTC
>CALMGC010000110.1 GCA_937863505.1 uncultured Sphingomonadales bacterium
AGTCGCAGAAGACGCAGGAGATCAAGGAGATCAAGATGCGTCCGAACATCGACGATCACGACTACGACACCAAGATGAAGAAGGTGGCGGAGTTCATCGAGGAGGGCGACAAGGTCAAGCTGACGCTGCGTTTCCGCGGCCGCGAGCTGTCGCATGGACAACTCGGCATGGCGGTGCTCCAGCGGGTGCAGGCGGACACCGCCGAATACGCCAAAGTGGAGGCGTTCCCGAGGATGGAAGGCCGTCAGATGCTGATGGTGCTCTCGCCGCGCTGATGCCCGATTGTTCGTGAGCGGCGCGTCGGCGATGCGTGGCTGCTAGGCCGCCATCGCCGCGACCTTGCCCGCCGCCGCGTCGAGCAGATCGCTTTCCAGCGCTTTTAGCCGTCCCGCGCTTTCCACCTTCTCGCCCGTCAGGTCGGTGAGGTAGAAGGTGTCCACCGCCCGCTCGCCATATGTGGCGACATGCGCGGAATGAATCGTCAGCTTCGACTGGAACAGCACATAGGCGAGCTGGTTCAACAGCGCGGGCCGGTCCTGCGCGTTGACCTCGACGACGGTGAAGCGGTTGGACGCGCGGTTGTCGATCAGCACGTTTGGCTCGACGGTGAAGGCGGACGCGCGCGGGCGGGGCAGCGGCTTGGCGAGCAGCCGGTCGCTCATCCGCCCGCGATTGGCGAGCGCGTCGGTGATCGCGGCGCGGATGCGCGTCAGCTGCGTCGGCTCGTCGAACGGGCGACCGAGCGGGTCCTGAACGAGGAAATTGTCGAGCGCCATGCCATCGCGGGTGGTGTGGATGCGCGCGTCGATGATCGTCCCGCCCGCGAGGTGGATCGCGCCCGCGATGCGGTAGAACAGCCCGGGATGGTCGGCGGCGTGGACCGTCACCAGCGTCGCGTCGCGCCCGGGATAGGGGGCCGCCTCGATCGACAGCGGCGTATCGCCAGCGTCCGCGATCAGCCGCGCGTTGCGTTCGAGCACGTCGCCGGGCTCTGCTACCCAGTACGCCTCAGGCAGCCGCCGGACGAGTCCGGCAAAGCGCACCTCGTCCCAGCCGAGTGCCTCCGCCAGGTCCGCCTGCTTCGCCGTGACCCGCTCGGCGCGCCCGCGCTGCTGATGGCCGAGCCGCAGCACTTCCTCTGCGCGGTGGTAGAGATCGGACAGCAGTTGCCCCTTCCACCCGTTCCACGTCCCCGGGCCGACCGCGCGGATGTCGACGGTGGTAAGCACCAGCAGCAGCCGCAGCCGCTCGGGGCTCTGCACCGCGTCGCGAAAGTCGAGCACGGTCTTGAAGTCGCTGATGTCGCGCTTGAACGCGGTCGCGCTCATCAGCAGGTGGTGGCGGACCAGCCACGAGACTGTCTCCGTCTCCGCCGCCGTCAACCCGAAACGCGGGCACAAGCGACAAGCGACCTCGGCACCCAGCACCGAATGGTCGCCGCCGCGCCCCTTGGCGATGTCATGGAGCAGCACCGCCACGTACAGCGCGCGCCGCGACACGATCTGCGGGAAGACGGCGGTCGCGAGCGGCAGCTCCTCCGCGCGCTCCCCCTTTTCGATCCGGGACAGCGCGCCCAGCGCGCGGATCGTATGCTCGTCGACGGTGTAATGATGATACATGTCGAACTGCATCTGCGCGACGATGCGGCCGAAGTCGGGCACGAACCGCCCGAGCACCCCCGCTTCGTTCATCCACCTCAGCCCCGTTTCCGGGTCGCGCGGCGAGGTGAGGAGGTCGAGGAACAGCGCGTTGGCGCGCGCGTCGCGGCGGATGTCGTCGACTAGCTTGGCGTCGCGCGCCGCCGCGCGCATCGTCAGCGGGTGGATTTCGAGCGCCTGCAGGTCAGCGAGCTGGAACAGCTCCACCAGCCGCACCGGGTCTTCGCGAAACCATGCGTCGCTCGGCATCGCCAGCCGTCCGCGCTCGAGCACGAAGCCCGCCAGCCTGCTCGGCTTGCGCCGCCCCAAGGTCGGCAGCCCGAACCGCCAGGCGCGACGGGCAAACTCCTCCTCCAAATGGGTGAGGAACACGCCGGTGAGGTCGCCGACGGTCTTCGCCTGCAGGAAGTACATCTGCATGAACCGCTCGACCTTCGACTTGCCGGGCCGATCGGCGAAGCGCATCCGTTCCGCAACCTCGCGCTGCAGGTCGAAGGTGAGCCGGTCCTCCGCGCGCCCGGCGATCGTGTGAAGATGGCAGCGCACCGCCCAGAGGAAATTGTCGGCGCGGTGAAAGCGGCGGTACTCCTCCGGGGTGAACAGTCCGACATCGACGAGCTGGCGCGCGCGCTGAACGTCGTGGACGTACTTGCCGATCCAGAACAGCGCGTGGAGATCGCGGAGGCCGCCCTTTCCCTCCTTTACGTTGGGCTCGACGACGTAGCGCGTGTCGCCCATGCGCGCGTGGCGGGCGTTGCGCTCGGCCAGCTTGTCGGTGACGAACTGGCGGGCGGTGCCGTCCTGCGCCTCCGCCTTGAACCGGCGCGCGGCCTCCCCATACAGCGCCTCGTCACCCCACACATACCGCGCCTCGAGCAGAGCGGTACGGATGGTGATGTCGCTCTTGGCCTGGCGCACCATCTCGTCGAGCGAGCGGCTGCTATGGCCGACCTTCAGCCCGAGGTCCCAGAGCGCGTAGAGCATCGCCTCGATCACCTGCTCGGTGTGCGGGGTCTGCTTGCCGGGGGTGAGGAACGCGATGTCGACATCGGAGAAGGGGGCCATCTCGCCCCGGCCATAGCCGCCGACGCCAAGCAGCAGCAGCCGCTCGCCCGCGGTCGGGTTGTGCGCGGGATAGAGGCGAGTAGCGATGAAATCGGCGAGCAGCTGGAGGACGCGGTCGTGGAGATAGGCCTGCGCGTTCGCCGCCTCCAGCCCGCGCGAGGGCTGGGCGAGCAGGCGACGGTCGATCTCCGCGCGCCCTGCCAGCAGCGCTTCGCGGAGCAACGCGGTCGCGGCTTTGCGCATCGCCTCGGGCACGGCATCGGGCAGCGCCGCCAAAGCCTCGGCCAGCGCGCGCGCGTCGATGATCGCGCGGCGTTGCGGCAGCGCGTCGAACCGGGTCGCCGCGCCCACGCGCGCGGGCTCGGCGGCGGCGGGGCGGATCAGGGTGGCGAGCCGGGAGGATACGCGGGCCATGCCGCGCGATATAGGCG
>CALMGC010000111.1 GCA_937863505.1 uncultured Sphingomonadales bacterium
GCTGGAGCCGGGCGGCGACGCGGCGCGCGCGTCGTTCATGGCGGCGGCGTGCGCGGGCGGGGCGGCGACCCACAAGGGGCTGGGGCCGGCGCACGCGGTCGCGTTCGTCTGCGGCGACCAGGATGTGCATCACGGCACGCTGATCGGCGTCGCGCTGCCGCGCACGACGCGGATGCTGGCGGAGCATGTGCCCGCCAAGGCGGCGCGGCTCGCGCGCGCGATCGGGGTAGGGCAGTGCGAGCTCGCCGACGCCTTGCGCGCGCTGGTCGCGTCGCTCGGTCTCCCCTCCAGTCTGGCCGGGGCGGCGTACCGGATCGGCGAAGAAGCGCGGCTGGTGGACGACATGGTCAAGAGCCACTTCAACCGCACCAGCCCTTATGCCCCGACCGCGGACGACTATCGCGCGATCCTCGCCGACATCGCCGCCTGAGGATGGGGACCGTCACCCACGCAAAGGTTCGCGCGACGCCGGGCGAAGCGGATCGCAATTGGCGCGCCGACAATGTCGGGCGGCTGATGTTCGCCGCGACCGACCTGTTCGTGGCTCACAAGCTGCGCATCCTGCGCGAGGCGGGCATGGTCGCCGTGTCCGACGCGACGGTGACGCTGATGCTCAACCTCGATCGCGAGGGAACGCGGCTGACGACCCTGGCGCAACGCGCAGGCCAGACCAAGCAGAGCATGATCGAGTTGGTCGATCGCGCGGAGATGGCGGGGCTGGTCGAGCGCCGCGCCGACCCGCACGACCTGCGCGCCAAGCTCGTGCGCTTCACGCCCCGGGGCACGGTCGTGCTGGCGCGGCTGGAGGACGGCATCCGCGACGCGGAGCGGCGCTTCGCGGCGGCTGTCGGGGAAGCGTTCTTGCGCGAACTCAAGGCGCAGCTCGGCAGCTATGTTGGCGTGCCAGACGAAGCGGACGGGTGGCGGGCGCGCAACGCCGGGCGGCTGTTGTCGCTTGCCGCGCGCCGCTTCTCCCGCGACCTGCTGCGCTTCGTTCACGAGCGGGGGTATCGCGAGGTCACGCAGGTACTGCTCGCGCTGTTCCGCAACCTCGACCTTGCCGGGACGCGGCTGACCGATCTCGCGGCGCGGGCGCGGATGACCAAACAGTCGATGCGCGAGCTGGTCGACCGCGCCGAAGCGCTCGGGCTGGTGGAGCGTGCGCCCGACCCCGCCGACGGGCGCGCGAAACGCGTGTCGTTCACGCCGTCCGGGCTCGACCTCCTGGACGAGGTGCGCCGCGGCGTCACGCTAGCCGAGAAGCGGTTCGAGCAGGCCGTCGGCGCGCCGTTCGCGCTCGCGCTCAGGCGGCGGCTGACCGAGTATCTGATCGCCGAAGATTTCGAGCCTGTGCGCTAGCGGCGCGGGCGCCCTCCTAACAAAAAGGAACACCACCATGCGCAAGATCGACATCCACAACCATGTGCTGCCGTCCGGCTATCTCGATCTGGTGCGCGAGCG
>CALMGC010000112.1 GCA_937863505.1 uncultured Sphingomonadales bacterium
GCCGAGTGTCGTGTCGTCGGCGAGCGTCGCCGCGACGCCGAACCCGCCCGGCCCGTCGCTCCGCGCCACCGCCGACAGCGCCGCGCGCCTGAGCCCCCGGCCGGGCGCGAGCAGCGACACCGCTTCGAGCACATTGGTCTTGCCCGCGCCATTGGGCCCGGTCAGCACCACGAAGCCCGGCCCCGGCGCGAGCGTCAGCGCGGCGTGG
The DNA here is from genome assembly GCA_937863505.1 of uncultured Sphingomonadales bacterium. Taxonomy (GTDB): domain Bacteria; phylum Pseudomonadota; class Alphaproteobacteria; order Sphingomonadales; family Sphingomonadaceae; genus Sphingomonas. The sequence goes on from CALMGC010000112.1 coordinate 209, forward strand.
TTGCGGACATCGGTGAGGACCAGGCGCGAGAGCACCGCACCGGCTTAGCCGGTTCAGGCGGCGGCGGCGACCTTGCGCTGCGTGGCGTAGGACGCGAGCGCCTCGCCCAGCACCTGCTGCGCATGTCGATACGCGGCTGGCTCGCGGATGCCGAGCCGCGCGCGCGCCGCGTCGAGCGGCTCGTGCATCAGCGTCTCGTAATCCTCGCCCAGCAGCCACGCCGCCGCGCGTCCGTGCCGATGTCCCTCCCACACCGCGCGCGAGAACAGGCGATTGCCGGTCACGCGCAGCGACTTCAGCGCCGCGCCGACCGCGATCCACGCCCAGCCGAGCCCGCCCGTCTGCGCATAGGAAAAGGCGACCAGGCACGCCTCGCCCATCGTCTCGTCGGCGCGATAGCCGGTCAGCACATGCCACACGTCATGCACGTCGCGCGTGCGGCGGCCGAACCAGGCATAGGGGTGCTGAATGGGCGCGACCTTGTCGAGGTTGCTGATGTCCGCCAAGCCTTGCGCCGAATAGCCGGTCCGCTCCAGCCACGCGCGATACGCCGCGCCGACGGTGCCGGGGGCGAACGAGGCGACGAACGCCGGGTCGGAGAAGCGCTCGGCCAACTCGACGCGCGCATAGGCGATGCGCCCGCCGCCGGGTCGCTCGACCAGCCGGTGATAGCCCTTGGGCGTGCTCGACCCGTTCAGCGCGCGCATGATGCGGAACACCTGCGTCGTGTCCTCGCCGTCCGAGAGCAGCTTGCGAAGCGCCGCGAAGGCGGTGCGGTAGTCGCGGGTGTAGAGTTCGGGGAGCGCGGGGTCGGCCATCGCGAGCGGTTCCTTACTGACAGAGGTGTTAGTAAGGTTGGCCAGGGCGTGAGTCAAGCGTCCGGCGGACCGGACGCTACTGTGACGCCCTCGGCCCGCGCCGCTTCCGCCAGGTCACGGTCGTAAGTGGCGAGTTCCAGTTCCAGCCGCAGCATGATCGCGAGGTGGAGCGCGTCGCTTGCTCGCAGCCCGCGCGCGCCGCTGTCGACGAGGCATGCGGCGCGGCTGAAATCGTCGGGAACGATCTCAACGCGCGTCACAGACTTGGACAGGGCACGCCAAAGCTCCACACCGCGCAATCGCCCAGCCACGTCGATGCGGTCGGACCGCTGCTTGCGCGCTAGGGCGCTGGCGATCTCCGTTTCCGTCCAGCGACTGATTGCGAGCCCGCCCGACGCATGCTCCGCCAGCCAAGTTTCGGCTAGATCGCTGATGACCTCGGGCACCAGCACCGGGACCAGCAGCGACGTGTCGCAATAATGGTCAATATCGATCTTCCCGCCGCATCTCCTCGACCGAGTTCGTCGGGTCGTAAGGCAGGCTTTCTCGAAACCGTCGTATCTCGTCCCAGTCCACGCCCGCCTCCTTCCACGACGGATGCGGCGCGGGCCGGTCGCTTGCGGGGTGCGTGTCGCGCCAGACCGGTGCCAGCGTCGCCACGGGCCGTCCGTCGCGGGTGATCTCCACCGTCGCGCCGCCTTGCACCTCATCCAGCGCGCGTTCGATGTCGAACTCGCGCGCGTCCAGCCTGATCGCGTCCATGATGCTGCTCCTGACGAGACAGGGCATAGCATGAGGTCGGGCGACGCGAAATGTCATGCGGCGGAGGCCGTCACGGGAGTAAATCCCGTGACGTCGAACGTAGCTGCGCTACGCCGGCCGGCCGTTCGCGTGCGCTACGCGCAGCGGCGCGCAGGCTGCGCGCCTCACTCCGGCTACACTCTCATCGGCATCAGTACGTACAGCGCCGCCGCCTTGTCGTTCTCCCGGATCAGCGTCGGCGCGGCGGCGTCGGCGAGGTGGACCTCGACCGTATCGCCCTCGATCTGGCCGAGGATGTCGAGCAGGTAGCGGCTGTTGAAACCGATCTCGAACGCCTGCGCGCTGTAGTCGCCCGGCACCTCCTCGGTCGCGGTGCCGTTCTCCGGGCTGGTCACCGACAGCGTGATCTTGTCGCGGTCGAGCGCCATCTTCACCGCGCGGGTCTTCTCGTTGGCGATGATCGACACGCGATCGACGCCCTCCGAAAATCCCTTGGGGTCGAGCTTCAGGATGCGGTCGTTGCCGGTCGGGATCACGCGGGTATAGTCGGGAAAGGTGCCGTCGATCAGCTTGGAGGTCAGCACCGCCTGCCCGAGGTCGAAGCGGATCTTGGTCGTGGACAGGGACACGCCGACCTGCGCGTCGACCTCGTCGAGCAATTTGCGGAGCTCGCCGACGCATTTCCGGGGCACGATCACATCGGGCATCGCCTCCGCGCCCTCCGGGCGGGGCAGGGTGACGCGCGCGAGCCGGTGGCCGTCGGTCGCCGCCGCCTTGAGCACCGGCTCCTCCTTCGACACATGCAGGAAGATACCGTTGAGATAGTAACGCGTTTCCTCGGTGCTGATCGCGAAGCGGGTCTTGTCGATGATCTGCTTGAGCATTTCCGCCGACAGCTCGAACTGCGTCGGCAGTTCGCCCTCGGCGATGACGGGGAAGTCGTCGCGCGGCAGCGTTGGGAGCGAGCTGTTATACCGGCTGGCGCGGATCGCCATCCGGCCCTCGCTGGCGTGGAGCTGCACCTCCGCGCCCTCGGGCAGCTTGCGCGCGATGTCGAACAGCATGTGCGCGGACACGGTGGTCGCGCCCGGCTGGTCGACGCTGGCGGGGATGCGCTCGTTGATCTGGAGATCGAGATCGGTCGCCATCAGCCGCAGCGAGCCGTCCGCAGTCGCCTCGATCAAGACGTTGGACAGGATGGGGATAGTGTTGCGCCGCTCCACCACCGATTGCACATGGCTCAGCCCCTTGAGGAGCGTCGCGCGTTCGATGGTCGCCTTCATATCATTCCCCAGCCCCACGCGCCGGGGGCGACTCGTTTGGTTCCTAGCCGGGGTGGGGGTCGCTTCACAAGCGCGCTCCCGAGTCCGGCTTGAAGCTCAGGTCGGGCCCGCGCCCTTGCGTTCTGGTTAACGCGCCGCAAAGGATGGAGCATGGCGAGACGGGGACGCGACTTCATCGCGCGGCATGGCGAGACGGTGTTCAACGCCGCCGCCCGGCTGCAGGGCGACCACCCGCACACGCCGCTGACGCGGGCAGGCTTCGCGCAGGCGGACGAGATGGGCGCGGCGCTGGCGCGGTTTCTGGAGCCGCGCCCGGCGCTGACCTTGTGGGCGTCGCCGACCGGGCGCGCGTTGCAGACGCTGGCGGTGGTCGCGGAGCATGTCGGGGCGGACTGGCATTCAGCGCGGACGGACGCGCGGCTGGTCGAGATCGGCATGGGGGCGTGGGGCGGGTTATACTTTGCCGATGTACGCGGTGATGGTCCGATCATCGACCGCGAAACGGGGCTGTTCTCGCAACGCGCTCCCGGCGGCGAGTGGTACCACGAGATCGCGGCACGGGTGAGCGGGTGGCTCGCGGATACCCGTGACGACGAAGGCGATCGGCTGATGGTGATGCACGGCATCTCCAGCCGGGTGCTACGCGGGGTGATGACGAACGCCGACGTGAACCCTCGCTTGGGCGCGCCCGTTGCCCCGGGGCTGCCGCAGGGCTCGCTGGTGATGATCGAGGATGGGCGCGAGACGGTGATCCACCTCGGCACCGGCCACGCGCCCGCATGAGCGTTGCGCTCGCGCTGGTGCTGGCCGCGACCGGTCGCGAATCGCTCGGCATCTGGGGCGGGTGGGGCGCGTTTCGCGACGGGGCGCCGCGCCGTTGCTTCGCGGTCGCGGTGCCCGCGCGGACGGCCACGCGCACGACCGCGCGCGCCTTTGCCAGCATCGCCAGCTGGCCCGCGCGCGCACGGCGCGAGGTGGTGTATGTGCGGCTGAGCAGCGCGCGCGACGAAGCGGCCCCGGTGACGCTGTCGGTCGGCGAGCGCCGCTTCCGCCTCACCGGGCGCGGCGACGGCGCGTGGAGCCCCGATCCCGCCACCGACCGCACGATCGTCGCCGCGCTGCGCGGCGAGCGGAGCATGAGCGTAGAGGCGGTCGCCCCGAACGGCCGCCCCTTCGCCGACACCTACCTGCTCGCGGGCGCGGCGACGGCGGTGGACGCGGCGACGCTGGGGTGTCTGGGCGGGCGATGAAGCGGCTCGCAATCCGGCGCGGACGTGCTACGCTTGCCGCATGGGATTATGCTTCCGCAAGACCATCTCCGTGCTCCCCGGCGTACGGCTCAACATCAGCAAGAGCGGCGTCAGCGCCAGCATCGGCACGAAGGGCGCGACGATCAACCTCGGTCGCAAGGGCGCGCGCGGTACGGTCGGGCTGCCCGGCACCGGCCTGTCCTATTCGGAGAAACTGCCGCTGCCCGGCGACCGACCGGGTCGTCAACCGTCGTTGCTCGGCAAGGTCGTCGGCTGGCTCTCCGGCTCCTGACCGCGATTAGGTAAGCGGCACGGACGCGACTATATCGCCCGTCATGCCCGACACCGTCGCCCCGCCCATGCCCATTCCCGGGCACATCGACCCCGTGCCGGTTCCGCGCGCGCCCGTGACGCGCGCCGACGGGCGCGTCGACCTGATCGGCCTGTCCAAGGATCAGCTGCGCGCCGCGCTCCTCGACGCCGGCATGGACGCGCGCCAGGCCAAGCTGCGCGCCAAGCAGATCTGGCACTGGCTCTATAACCGCGGCGCGACGCAGTTCGCGCAGATGACCGACATCGCCAAGGCGCAGCACCCATGGCTGGAGGGGCGCTTCGTTGTCGGGCGACCGGAGGTGGTCGAGGCGCAGGTCTCGACTGACGGCACGCGCAAATGGCTGCTGCGTTCGCCCGATGCGCAAGACTATGAAATGGTGTTTATCCCCGACGCGGACCGGGGCACGCTGTGCGTGTCGTCACAGGTCGGCTGCACGTTGAACTGCCGCTTCTGCCACACGGGCACGATGCGGCTGGTCCGCAACCTTACGGCCGGCGAGATCGTCGGGCAGGTGATGCTCGCGCGCGATGCGCTCGGGGAATGGCCGTCGCAGCCTGAGGGGCGGATGCTCACCAACATCGTGATGATGGGCATGGGCGAGCCGCTGTATAATTTCGATAATGTGCGCGACGCGCTTCGCCTCGTGATGGACGGCGACGGGCTGGGCCTGTCGCGGCGGCGGATCACGCTGTCGACCAGCGGTGTGGTGCCGATGATGGCGCGCGCGGGCGAGGAGATCGGCGTCAACCTCGCCGTGTCGCTCCACGCGGTGACCAAGGAGGTGCGCGACGAGATCGTGCCCCTCAACCGCAAATACGGCATCGACGAGCTGCTCGCCGCCTGCGCGAACTACCCCGGCGCGAACAACGCGCGGCGGATCACGTTCGAGTACGTCATGCTCCGCGACAAGAACGATTCGGACGCGGACGCGCGCGAGCTGGTGCGCCTCCTCCGCCACTACCGCCTGCCCGCCAAGGTGAACTTGATCCCGTTCAACCCCTGGCCCGGCGCGCCCTACGAGTGCTCGACGCCCGAGCGTGTGCGCGCCTTTTCCTCGATCATCTTCGAGGCGGGCATAAGCGCCCCCGTCCGCACTCCGCGCGGACGCGACATCGACGCCGCCTGCGGCCAGCTCAAGACGGCGGCGGAGAAAAAGGGACGGGCGGAGTTGGAGCGGGAGGCGGCGGGCGTAGTTGGATGAGCGTCATACCGGGGCATGACGCCCAACGAAGCTCGGCCGCGAAGCAGTCGGTGGAAGGCGGCGCCGACCTATCCCTGCTCGCGCTGCATCGCTTCACGCAGGATCGCGTTGAGGCGAGCCTCATAACCGGGACCCGTGAAACGTAGCCAGCTGAGCACGTCCGGGTCGATGAGGACGGGGGCGGGTTCCTTCACCGGTTTGTAGAGGTGACGGTCGCGAAACGGAAAGCTGTTCCTGAACGTCATTGGCGGAATGTCGCTATAGTCGATCGCGTCGTCCTGCATCGCTGCTACTCTGACAAGCTCCTCCCGTTGGGCTTCCGTCACCTCTCGCGGCTTGTTCAGGTCAACGGTGAAACTAACCAAACTGCTGCTCATAACGTCGCCGTTCCTTTCTGTCCGCGGGACGGGCCGAGATGATGCGGATGATCTCGACATCCTCGTCGCGGATCGTATGGGCTACCGTTAACAGGATAAACCCGGTAGCGGCTCCGATGGTCCGCCACCGGTACTCACCGCCCTCGATCCGGTCCTGATCAACGATGGCATAGGGGTCGTCAAAGATGAGAGTGGCCGTCCCGAAGCTGATGCCATGCTTGCGGACGTTGCTGCTTGCTTTGGCGGGATCCCATTCAAAGCGTCTTTTCACGCAAGACGAATACCGCTTCGCGTCGGCATGGACAAGTCGGCGTGCTTAAAACCATGGCTCTCCCCCTCGCCGCCGGCGTGCTTGGCGGGGCGATGAACGCGCTGGCGGGTGGGGGGACGTTCGCGACCTTGCCCGCGCTGATCGCGCTGGGGCTGCCCGCCAACACCGCCAACGCGACCAGCAACGTCGCACTGCTGCCCGGCGCGGCGACGAGCGTGTGGGCGTTCCGCGACGAGATCGGGCCGGTGGGCGGCGTCGATCCGCGCCTGCTGGGGGCGATCACCTTCGTGGGCGGGCTGGCGGGAAGCGCGCTGCTGGTCGCGACCCCGACGCACGCGTTCGACCTCATCATCCCGTGGCTGCTGTTGTTCGCGTTCGTTGTGATCGCGGTCGGCAAGCGCGCCGCCGAGACGCTGCGCTCGCGCGTCAGCATCGGGCGACGGACGCTGATCGGCGCGCAGGCGCTGCTCGGCGTCTATGGCGGCTATTTCGGGGGCGGGGTCGGGCTGATGACCACCGCGATCTATGGCCTGCTCGCGGGTGTCAGCCCCCGCGCGCTGTTCGCGCCGCGCACGCTGATGCTCGCGGTCGCCAACGCGGCGGCGGCGATCGTGTTCGTCGCGAGCGGGCTGGTCAACTGGCGCGCGTGCCTGCCGATGCTGGCGGGAGCGGTGCTGGGGGGCTGGCTCGGCGCGCACCTCGGCAAGCGGCTGCCCGCGGGCGCGGTGAGGGCGTGGACGCTGCTGGTGACGGCGGTGACGACGGCGGTGTTCTTCTGGCGCGCTTATGCGTGATCAGTCCGGCCTTCGCATCTTGAACAACGCGTCCTCGCGGACCTCAAAGTAATCTGCCGGGCCGCCGCCGCGCGTCACCGGATGCGCGCGGGCGGTCTGGTAAATGCCGTTCTCGAGCAGCGCGGGGTCGATGTGGATCATCACCGCCTCGCCGAGCACCACCCACTGATCGAGCGTGCGCCCGTCGGCGGCCTGGAGCCGCACCGTCTGCGTGTGCCGGCACTCGAACTGCACCGGCGAGCGCGCCACGCGCGGCGCGTCGATAGCCACTGAGGCGAGCGGCTCCAGCCCCGCCGCGACGAACTCGTCCGCGCGGGCGGCGGTCGAGGTCCGGTTCATCGCCTCCGCCAGCTCGCGCGTGACAAGGTTCCAGGTGAACACGCCCGTTTCCTCGACATTGGTGAGCGAGTCCTTGCCGCCCGACGACGCGAAGCCGATGATCGGCGGGCGATAGTTGAACAGGTTGAAGAAGCTGTACGGCGCAAGGTTCGCTTGCCCCGCCGCCGAGCGTGTGCCGATCCAGCCGATCGGGCGCGGCGCGACGATCGCGTTCAACGGGTCGTGCGGCAGGCGGTTCCCTTCCGCCGGACTGTAACTATGCCAATGTGTCATGCGAACGGGCAATAAACCGCCGTGACAGGAGGGTGCAATGCGCCGCCGATCTGATACGCTTTCGCTATGACCGCGCCGACCCCCGACCAGGCCTCGCGCCCGCGCACCATCTATCGTCACCGCGTCGCGACGCGGGTGTGGCACTGGATCAACGCGCTGGCGATCGTGACGCTGCTGGGCTCGGGGATGATGATCTCCAACGCGCACCCGCACCTTTACTGGGGCAAATATGGCGCGAACTTCGACCACGCGTGGTGGAACCTGCCGTCCTTCCCCAGCTGGCTGACGATCCCCACTCACTATAATCTGGCGATGGGGCGCAGGTGGCACCTGTTCTTCGCGCTGGTGCTCGCCTTCGGATTGCTGGGTTACATGATCGCGAGCCTCGTCAACCGGCATTTCCGCCGCGACCTGACCGTGCGCTTGGCCGAGCTGAGCCCCGCGCATCTGTGGAGCGATTTGAAGGCGCATTTGAACTTCCGCTTTCACGACCCCGAGCGGCCCGGCGATTACAACATCTTCCAGAAGCTGAGCTACGTGGCGGTGATCTTCGTCCTGCTGCCGCTGATGATCGCCACCGGGCTGTCGCTGTCGCCGGGGATGGACGCGGCCTGGCCGTGGCTGCTCGCGCTGTTCGGCGGGCGGCAGAGCGCGCGGTCGATCCATTTTCTCGCCGCGAGCGGAATCGGGCTGTTCACGGTGGTCCATCTCGTGCTGGTGATCCTCGCGGGCACGTTGCCGGAGCTCAGGTCGATGATCACCGGCTGGTGGACGGTGCCCGAGGAGGAAACGGCATGACGCTTGTGATCACCCGCCGCGCGCTGGTCGCAGGTGCCGGGCTGACCCTTGCGGGCTGCGACAAGCTCGGCAACGTGCCCGCGGTTCAGCGCGTGCTGGCCGGCGCCGAGCCGCTCCACCGCAAGCTGCAGCGCAGCGTCGCGAGCCCGTACGCGCTCGCGCCCGAATATACCCGCGCGGACATGTCGCCGGTGTTCCGCGTCAACGGCACCGCGAACCCGAACACCCCCGCCTACAACGCAATGGTCGCGAACCGTTTCGCCGACTGGCGGCTGGAGGTCGGCGGGCTCGTCGCGCGTCCCTTGCGCCTGTCGCTCGATCAGCTCCGCGCGATGCCCGCGCGGACCCAGATCACCCGCCACGATTGCGTCGAGGGGTGGAGCGCGATCGGGCAATGGCATGGGCCGATGCTCGGCACGCTGCTCCACGCCGCCGGGGTGCGCGCGGCGGCGCGCTATGTCGTGCTGACCTGCGCGGACCTGTTCGGAGGGCAGCCTTATTACGAGTCGCTCGACCTCATCGACGCGTTCCACCCGCAGACGATCCTCGCCTGGGCGATGAACGGCCACCCGCTCGCCGTCGAGCATGGCGCGCCCGTCCGGCTCCGGGTCGAGCGCAAGCTCGGCTACAAGCACGCGAAATATGTCATGCGGATAGACGCGGTCGCGGACTACGCCTCCGTGCGCGGCGGCAAGGGCGGTTACTGGGAAGATTCAACCGGTTACGACTGGTATGCGGGCATCTGACCGCCCTGCGGATCACCTCCTGCTCGCCAGACGACTAACCTGCCTCAGCAAGACGGGTCTGGCGGGCGCGTTTCGGGTCCGGTAGCGGGGCGCGCATGGCGCTGATCGACCGTTTCCTCACCCGCATGGTCAAGCGGGGCGAGTTCACCCTTATCGACGCGAACGGGCGGGTCGCACGCTTCGGCAAGCCCGACGCCGAGCTCGCGCCCGTGACCATCCGCTTCACCGACACCCGTGTCGTGCGCGACATCCTGCTCGACCCCTCGCTCGGCGCGGGCGAGGCGATCATGGACGGGCGGATCGTCGTCGAACAGGGCGACATCTTCGCGCTGGTCGAGATCGCGCAGGCGAACAGCCGCTATGAGGACGGTCGCCCCTCCGCGACGCGCGCCAGCCCCATCCGTAAATGGTGGGGTAAGGCGCGCCACCGTCTCGATACCCACAACGCCGCGCGCCGCTCCAAGCGCAACGTCGCGCACCATTACGACCTGTCCGACCGGCTCTACGACCTGTTCCTCGACGCCGACCGGCAGTACAGCTGCGCCTATTACGACGACCCGGTGAACACGCTGGAACAGGCGCAGGCGGACAAGAAAGCGCACATCGCCGCCAAGCTTGCGATCGAGCCCGGGATGCGGGTGCTCGACATCGGCTGCGGCTGGGGCGGGATGGCGCTCTACCTCCACCAGAAGACGGGCGCGGAGGTGCTTGGCATCACGCTCTCCGAGGAGCAATTGCGCGTCGCCCGCGCGCGCGCCGATGCCGCGGGGGTGGCGGACCGCGTGCGCTTCGAGCTGATCGACTATCGCAACGTGACGGGGACATTCGACCGCATCGTCTCGGTCGGCATGTTCGAGCATGTCGGTCCCGCCAATTACCGCATTTTCTTCGCGACCTGCCGCGACCTCCTGATCCCGCAAGGCGTGGCGCTGATCCACACGATCGGGCGCGCGGACGGGCCGGGCTTCACCGATGCGTTCACGTCGAAGTACATCTTCCCCGGCGGTTATATTCCCGCGCTGTCGGAGATGCTGCGCGCGAACGACGGGTTGCGCTGGTTCGTCAGCGACGTGGAGGTGCTGCGGCTCCACTACGCCTATACGCTGAAGGCGTGGTACGACCGCACGGTGGCGGCGCGCGAGCAGATCGTCGCGCTGTATGACGAGCGGTTCTACCGGATGTGGTGCTATTACCTCGCGGGCGCGCACGCGGCGTTCACCTGGGGACAGCTCGTCAACTACCAAGTCCAGTTCACCCGCGACCGCCACGCGTTGCCGATCACGCGGGACTATATGGTGGAAGGGGAGCGGGCGTTGGGGCTAGGCCAGGGCGGCGCGTAGCGTCGCGCGCACGCCCGTTCCGGCCTGCTCATATTCCACCACCGATTGCAGGCTTTGCGCCATCGCGCGGATTAATTTGGTGCCGAGCCCGGTGCCGCGCGGCTTGGCGTCGGCGGGCATCCCCACGCCATCATCCTCCACCGCCAGCCGGAACGCCGCATCGCCGTCGCGCGCGAGCGCCACGCGCACCTCGCCCGAGGCACCGGGATAGGCGTATTTGCACGCGTTGCTGACCAGTTCGGTGACGATCACGCCCAAGGACACGGCGCGGTCGGTCGGGAGCCGGATCGGGTCGGCCTCGAGGCGAAGGGTACGTGGCGCGGCGTCGGTCGACCAGGTCGCGCGCAGCTCATCGACCAGCGCGGCGAGGTACTCGCGCATGTCGACGCTCTCGACATCGTCGGAGGTGTAGAGTCGCCGGTGCACCTGCGCGATCGCGCTGATCCGCCGCTGCGTGTCGGCGAGCGCGTCCTTGGCGGCGGCGTCGGCGAGCGCCCCCGACTGGAGCGCCACCATCGCCGAGACGAGCTGAAGCGAGTTGGCGACGCGGTGGTTCACTTCCTTGAGCAGCGCCTCCAACCGCGCGTTGCTGGCGCGCAGCTCCGCTTCGGCACTCGCCTTGCCCTGTTCCAGCGCGGCGCGCGCGAGCACTTGGTCGAACGAGGCGGCGAGCAGGTCGAAGAAGTCGTCGCCCACCGTCTTGACGACATAGTCCGCCGCCCCTGCTTTCAGCGCGGCGACCGCAATGCGGCCTTCCTCCGACCCGGTGACATAGACCACCGCGGGCGTGCGCGGCAGCGCGCGGAGCCGCTGCAGCGTCTCCAGCCCGTCCATGCCCGGCATGTAATGGTCGACCGCGATCAGATCGAACCGCTCCTCCGCGGCGAGCGCCACCCCCGCCACGCCGCCGTCCGCCAGCGTCACGTCATACCCGCGACGCGTCAGCGCGCGCTGCGTCAAGCGCCGCAGCCCGGCATCGTCGTCGATATAAAGGACGCATGCGCCCGTCACCCATGCTCCTCGACGTCGGGGACCTGAATCACCGACAGGAATAGTCCGAGCTGGCGGATCGCCTGCGCGAAGCTCTCGTAATTAACGGGTTTGGTTATATAAACGTTACAACCGAGGTCATAGCAGCGCTGAATCTCGACCTTGTCGTCGGTGGTGGTCAGCACCACCACCGGCGCGCGCCGCACCGCGCCCGCGCTCTCCGACTTGATCCTTGCGAGGATATCGGTCCCGCTCATGTCGGGGAGGTTGAGGTCGAGCAGGATCAGCGCGGGGCCGTTGTGCGTCGGCCCTTCCTGGTGATTGAATAGATATTCGAGCGCGCTGGTGCCGTCGGTGAAATGGCGGATGTCGTTCGAGATGCCGGCGCGGCGGATGTTCTTCTCGATCAGCCGCGCATGGCCTTCGTCATCCTCGATCATGACGATGCCCACGCTGTTATGTGCGTTCATGGCTCTAAGTCCCGTACACGGCCGGTAGGATCAAGCGGAAGGTCGCGCCTTGCCCGAGTTCGGATAGCATGTCGACGGTGCCGCCCAGCCGATAGGCGAGCGCGCGGACATGCGCGAGGCCGATGCCTTCGCCCGGTTTGTCCTGTGTGCCCGAGCGGCGGAACAGGTCGAACACGCGCTGGTGGTCGGCGAGGGCGATGCCCCGACCATTGTCCGCAACCGCATAGCTGACCCGGTCGCCGCGTTGCTCGCCCGAGACGGTGATCCGTCCGGGGCGACCGGGTTGCAGGTACTTGGCGGCGTTCTCGAGGAGGTTGGACAGGATCTGCTCCACCGCCAGCCGGTCGCTCACCACCGGCGGCAGCGGCTCCACCGTGACGACCGTGCCTTCCGCGTCCAGCTGATGCGTCATGGTGTCGCGGATGCCGGCGACCAGCGCGTCCATGTCGAGCCGCTCGGGCGTGATCACCCGGCGGCCCTCGCGCGACAGCCGCAGGATGGCGTTGATCAGCCGGTCCATCTTGCCCGTCGCGGTGCGGATGAACGCGATCGACTCGGGCAGGTCGACCCGCGCCGCCTCCTTCGCATCGAGCGTCAGCAACGCGGGCGCGTCCGCCTCCACCCGGTCGACCAGCTCGCCCAGTGGCCGCGCCGCGGTCTCAAGTTCGGCGGTGAAGCCCATCACGTTGACCAGCGGCGAGCGCAGGTCGTGGCTGACGATATAGGCGAAGCGCTGGATCTCTTCGTTCGCGCGGCTGAGGTCGGCGGTGCGTGTCGCGACCTGGTCCTCCAGCGTGTCGTTGAGCGTACGCAAGCCGTTGCGCGAAGCGGTGAGGTCGCGGGTGAAGCGCAAGACGACGAGCAGCGACACGATCGCGACGAGCAGCAGGATCAAGCCCGCGACCGTGAGCACCTCGTAGAACAGGCGCACGCTCGCCTGCTGGTCCGCATCGCGCAGTCGCAGCAGCTGATGTTCCTCGGCGTCCATCGCACGAAAAGTGCGGCGGATCGCGCGAACTTGCCGGTCGGCCAGCTCGGCGCGGAAAGCACGGACTGCCTCCTCGGGCTTGCCCGCCGCCTCGAGCGCGAAGCTGCCGCGCGCGCGCGCGAGTTGCACCGCGATCAGCGCGCGCAACCGGACGACTGCCGCCTGCTGCCGGGGGTTGTCGCGCGTCAGTGTCGCGATCCGGTCCAGGGCTCGCGGCAACTCGGTCGCCGAACGGTTGAACACGGTCAGATATTCGGCGTGGTCCGGCGCGAGCAACTCGCCGCGCCGCGCGACCACGTTTTCATCCAGCGCGCGTTGCGCATCGCCGATCGCGTTCTCGACGCGATAGCTATGGCCGACCCAGAAACCATGCGTCTGATTCTGGCGCGTGACCCAGGCGGCGGCGACCCCGGCGGCGACCAGGCTGAGAAAGCCCAGCGCCATGAACGCGAGCAGCACGCGGTTGAACCGCGCTTCCGACACGAGGAGCCGGTCGCTGAGCGGCATCATCGCCATCCGGTCAGCGCAGCTCGGATGCGCGGCGGCGCGTGAGGAACTCCGTCGGTCGGTAGTCGGTCACTCGGCCCCCTGTACGCGGAGGGTGGGGTAGCAGGGGGCGGGGTGGATGGCAAAGGGGGTGGGGGGTGAGGGAGGTAAAAGGGGCGTCGCGGCGGAGCCGCGCCGTCGATCGGGTTCGGCTGAAGCCGACCCGTCGGCCGAGCTTGCGCGAGTCAGCTGGACGTGGCCAGCAGCCGCGCTGCGCTACAAAAGCAACTCCTGCGCCGTCATCCTCCCTATATGCCCGCCCCCACGCCGCCGCGCCATCTCCGTCTCCGCCGTGAAGCGCACATCCGGGTCGCGGTCGGACAGGAAGCCGACCAACACCTCTTCCTCGATTTCGCGCCATTCCTTGCCCCGATCCGGGCCGTAGCGGACGCGCGGGAGCAGCCCGGGCAGCCGGGTCCACTCGATCAGCTGCGCCGCGCTCGCTTCGTTGAGCATGTCGCGCAGGTGGTGCGCGGTGACGTACGCGTCGGGGAACGCGCGGTGCGAGGGGAGGCCGCGCTCATGCACCATCCCGTGCGGCTTACGCCAATAGCGCAGCACCTGGTTGGAGAAGGCGGGGCTGTCGGGCCACAGCCGCAGCGCGCATTTCCAGGTGCAGATCCAGTCCGCGCCGCCCGTGAGGTTCGGCGTGCAATATTGTTCCTCGAAGCTCGACCGGTGCGCGGCAAGCGCGAGGCGGCGGGGATAAGGGTCGAGCACCCGGCGCGCGACGTCGTGCCACCACGGCGCGTCCGCCACCTGTTCGTCGAGGATGTGGTGCACCGCCTGCGTGACCGGCGGGATCGCGCGACCCGGATTGACGAACAGCGCGCCGCCGTCACCCTCCAGTTCCCAGCGCCCGTCAGGTCCCAGCGCCACATCCTGCCAGCCGATCTCGATCACGGCGTGCGCGGGCGGCGCGTTGCCGGTGGTCTCTAGGTCGATGACGCGGACGATTTGCGGGGCAGGCATGGCGACCCATGTGGGCGCGGATACCCGAACGCGCCAGCCCGCGCCGCCATGCGCCGTTGTTACATCCGATCCGGAGGCAGTTCCGCCGCCGGTTGGTGCAACCCCCGTTACGCTCTCGAAAAAACGGGGAGCGAATGACCGCACAATTCAGGTTGTCCGCCGACGCTCATGCCCGGTTGGGCGCGGCGGCGAGAACGGTCGCGATCGCGCTGGAGTGCGGTCCTGCCGGAGCGGTCGCCTGGATCGAGGCGGCGGCGGCCCGGTTGCGCCCGTTCCCGCACGATGCGCCGCATCGGGTCGCGTCACGGGTGCTCAAGATGCGCTCGATGCGCGCCGAGCTGCTCGGCGACGGCATTTTCCAGGACCTCGCCTGGGACATGCTGCTCGACCTTTATGTCCGCGAGGCGGAAGGGAAGCGGGTCAGCATCACCAGCCTGACGATCGCCTCCGGCGGTGCGCCCACCACCGCGCTGCGGCACCTCGACAAGCTGCTGTCGCATGGGCTGGTGGTGCGTACCGCCGATGCGGGCGACGGTCGCCGCAGCTGGATCTCGCTCACCCCCGCCTGTCGGTCCGGTATGACCGAGCTGCTCGAGAGGCTCTGGGACAAGGGCTGAGCGGGCCCGCGTCGGTCAGTCGCCGACGAAGCTCAGCCGCAGCTGTTTGGAACTGGCGGGGACGTCGAGCTTGGCGCTGGCGAAGGGGAGGCTGGCCCGCGGGTCGAGCGTGCGCTGCTGCGGCGTGATCGTCCAGCTGTAGACGGCGCGGCCGCGGCTGTCGGCGCGGTCGAGCAGGTCGACGCGGATGTCTGGAACGCGGCGGCGCTGCCCCGTCGGGTTGACGACCTTGCCGCTGACCGCGAACAGCTCGGACCCGTTGGGCAGTTCGCGCCGCTGGACAGGGTCGCTCACCACCTCGAGCGGCTGGTCGGCGGAGGCGAGGCCGAACCGGGCGGCGAGGCCCGGCGCGCCGAGCCAGGTGATGCCCGCCGACGCGAGGGTGAGCAGGATCGCCGCCGCGACCGCGGCCAGCGTCCACCAGCGCGCGGGGTTGCGCCGGGGGCGAAACGGCGCCTGCTCGACCGTGCCTCCCTCTTCGTAGAAAGGCGAAACGACCTCGGCGACCGGCTGAGGCGGCGCGGCGGGCTCGGTGAAGAACGACGGCGGCGGCGGCGCGACCGGCTCCGCGACGGGCGGTAAAGGCGCGGGCCGCCGGGGCTCGACCGGCACGGGAATCGGATAGGTCTGGGCGGGCGGCGGTGCGGCGGGAGCGATCTCGACCGGCGTCGTCAGCGCGAGCTCGGGCGCTTCCTGGAACCAGCTGTGCCGGCACGTCGCGCAGCGCACCGTGCGTCCTTCCGCGCCGATCGCGGCGTCGGGCACCAGATAGCGCGTGGCGCACTGCGGGCATTGCAGGATCATCGAACGGTAACCACCCCCGGCGCGAAGCTAAACACCCGCACGCCGCGGCTGGCAAGCCCCGCGCCACCTTGCCGCCGCGCGTCCTCCCATGCCAGAGGTGCGCGCGTGACGAGCATCGTCCAGTTCGAGAATGTGGGGCTGCGCTACGGGTCGAGTCCCGAGACGCTGGCCGACCTCAGCTTTTCGCTCGGCCCCGGCGCGTTCTATTTCCTCACCGGCGCGAGCGGCGCGGGCAAGACGTCGCTGCTCCGCCTGCTCTACCTCGCGCAGCGACCGAGCCGGGGGGTGATCCGCCTGTTCGGCGAGGACGCGGTACTGCTGCCGCGCGTGCGGCTCCCCGGCTTCCGCCGCCGCATCGGGGTGGTGTTCCAGGATTTCCGGCTGGTGCCGCACCTGTCCGCCGCGGACAACATCGCGCTGCCGCTGAGGGTCGCGGGCGTGGCGGAGGCGGACATCGTCGCGCCGGTGCGCGAGATGCTCGCCTGGGTGGGGCTAGCCCCGCGCGCCGACGCGCTGCCCGCGACGCTGTCGGGCGGCGAGCAGCAGCGGGTGGCGATCGCGCGCGCGGTGATCAACCGGCCCGAGGTACTGGTCGCGGACGAGCCGACGGGCAATGTCGATCCGGAGATGGCGGAGCGATTGCTGCACCTGTTCGACAGCCTCAACCGGCTCGGGACGACGGTGGTGGTCGCGACGCACGACCTGCACCTGCTGAGCCGCATCCCGAACGCGCAGATGATGCGGCTGGACAAGGGGAGATTGCTCGACCCGACGGGCGCGCTCCGCCATCCGCCGCGGCCAGTAGGCGCATGACGCGGCGAGTCCCGGCGGCTCGGCGCGTGCTCGACGAGGCGGGGGGGCTGCGCGCGATGACGGGCGTGCTCGCGATCATGCTGTTCCTGACCCTGCTCGCCGCCGCCGCGGGGCTGGGGACGCTGCACGCGCGGGCGCTGCTTGCGCAACAGGTCGCGGGGCGGCTGACGGTCGAGCTCCCGCACGACCCCGCCGC
>CALMGC010000113.1:0-10147 GCA_937863505.1 uncultured Sphingomonadales bacterium
CCGCGAACCCGCGCGCCTCAGTCGCGCGCGGCGACAGCGAGGGATAGGCCCGGTCCGAGCCCGCGCACCCCGCTAGCGGACACAGCAGCAGGAAGGGCGCGTATCGCATGGTCAGCGTCTAGGCGGGCGCGAAAACGGGCGCAACGCCTCTCCACCGACAGCCTCGGGACAGGGTCCTTCGACCGGCTCAGGACGGGGCTTGCGCGCTCGCGTCGCCGCCGCTAGAGGCCGCAGTCCCACGCGCCCGTAGCTCAGCTGGATAGAGCATCAGACTACGAATCTGAGGGTCGGACGTTCGAATCGTTCCGGGCGCGCCAATCTCCTTCCGCTCGCCGCAGCCGACAGGAGACCGCCATGACCATCATCGTTCACCACCTCGAGAATTCGCGCTCGCAGCGGGTGTTGTGGCTGCTCCAAGAGCTCGGGCTGCCTTACGAGGTGAAGCGGTATGAGCGGAACAAGGTCACGATGCTGGCCCCGCCCGAGCTGAAGCAGGTGCACCCGCTCGGCAAGTCGCCGGTGATCGAGGATGACGGGACGGTGGTCGCGGAGACGGGCGCGATCGTGGAGTATCTGGTCGAGAAGGTTGACGGTCGGCTCGGCCCGCCGCCGGGGCGCGAGGACGGGCTGCGCTACCGGTTCTGGCTCCATTATGCGGAGGCCTCGCTGATGCCGGTGCTGTTCACCAAGCTGGTGCTCAGCCGCGTGCCGCTGCTGGGCACCCTCGCGCAGAAGCGGTTCCAGCCGATGATCGACGTGCATCTCGACTATGTCGAATTGGAACTCACGACCCGCCCCTGGTTCGCGGGCGAGCAGTTCAGCGCCGCCGATGTGATGATGAGTTTCCCGCTTGAGGCGGCGCGCGCGCGGGCAGGGCTGGATACCTCACGCCCGGCGACGATCGCATGGCTCGATAAGGTCCACGCCCGCCCCGCCTATGAGCGCGCGCTGGAGCGCGGCGGCCCGTACGCCTATGCCTGAGCCTCGCGCGGATAGGCGAGGGCGTCCGCGACGCCCGGCTCGCCGTCCAGCACCGGCCCGAGCGGGCCTTCCATCCGCGCGATGACGCTCGCCGCCACCGCGTTGCCGATCACGTTGGTCGCCGAGCGGCCCATGTCGAGGAAGTGATCCACCGCGAGGATCAGCAACAGCCCCGCTTCTGGGATGTGGAACAGCGGCAGGGTCGCCGCGATCACCACCAGCGATGCGCGCGGCACACCCGCGATGCCCTTCGACGTCACCATCAGCACCAGCAGCATCGTGATCTGCGCGCCGAGCGGCAGCGCGATGCCGTATGCGTGCGCGATGAACAAGGACGCGAACGTCATGTACATCATCGACCCGTCGAGGTTGAACGAATAGCCGAGCGGGAGCACGAAGCTGGCGATGCGCGGCGGCACACCGAACCGCTCCAGCGCCTCCAGCGTGCGTGGATACGCCGCCTCGGACGAGGCGGTCGTGAAGGCGAGCAGCAACGGCGAGCCGATCAGCCGTACCAGCTTGCCCGCGCGCGCGCCGAGGATCGCGAACGCGACGCCGATCAGGACCGCCCACAGCACGCCGAGCGACAGGTAGAAGCTGCCCATGAACCAGGCGAGCTGTCCGATGACGCCTGCGCCGCGCTCGGTCAGCGTCGCCGCCGTCGCCGCGAACACCGCCACGGGCGCGAATCGCATGACGTAGTTGGTCACCTGCAACATCGCCGCCGCCAGCGCTTCCGCCGCGCGGACCAACGGCGCGGCTGCGTCGCCGACCGCCGTGATCGCGACGCCGAGGAATACGGAGAAGACGACGATCTGGAGAATTTCGTTCTGCGCCATCGCGTCCACGATCGAGGCAGGGACGACATGCGTCACAAACTTGGCGAGATCGAACGCCGACTGGTCGACGCCGGTCGCCCCGCCCGCGGGCGGGGTCAGCGCGGCGGTGTGGACGCCGAGCGCGTCCGCCAGCGCTTGCGAGACGTGGACAAGCACGAGCCCCAGCATCAGCGACACCAGGCTCGCGCCGACGAACCACGCCAGCGAGCGCAGCCCCACGCGCCCCAGCGCCGCGCCGCCGCCCATATGCGCGATGCCAACCACCAGCGTCGAGAACACCAGCGGCGCGATGATCATCTTGATCAGGCGCAGGAACAGCTGCGTCAGGATGGAGAGATAGCCCGCGATGCCGGTCAGCCGCTCCGCCGCCGCCTTGCTACCGTCGTCGATCGCGACGTGCGTGATCCAGCCGGTTGTAACCCCAAGCATCAGCGCGACGATGATCCAGAAGGTGAGGCGGTTGGCCATGTCGTTCCCCCGTTTGTGCCGGAGAACCAAGGGGATTGCGGCGGCGCGGTCAAGCGCCCTAGTCTGGCGCGATGGCCCCGACACGTCGCTCCTTCCTCACCGCCGCCGCGCTCGCGCCGCTGGCGGGCACGGCCGCGCGGACGGCGGAGCCGGACCTGGCGGGGTTGCGCGACCTCACGACGGGCGTCGCGCCGATCGGCGTGGCGGAGCGGCAGGCGCGGCTCGCGCGGGCGCAGGCCCTGATGCGTACGCAAGGCATTGGCGCAGTGCTGGTCGAATCGGGGTCGTCGCTGACCTACTTCACCGGCGTCCGCTGGGGGCGGAGCGAGCGGCTGACCGCGGCCGTGCTGCCGGTCGAGGGCCAGCCGGTGCTGGTCACGCCCTTCTTCGAGGAGCCGAGCGTGCGCGAGACGCTCGCCATCCCCGCCGAGGTACGGACATGGCAGGAAGACGAGGACCCGACGCGGTTGATCGGTGGCGTGCTCGCAAACCGCAAGCTGGCTGCTTACCCCGTCGGCATCGAGGAAACGGTTCGCTTCTTCGCGGTCGACGGCCTCCGCCGCGCGCTGCCCGATGCCCGGCTCGTCAGCGCCAACCCGGTCGTGCGCGCGGTCCGGATGCGCAAGACCGCCGCCGAGCTCGCGCTGATGCAGGCGGCGACCGATGTCACGATCGCGGCGTATCGCTGGGTCCACCCGCGCGTCGAGGTGGGGATGACGGGCGCGGACATCGCCGCGCTGATGAACGCCGCGATTGCCAGGCTCGGCGGCACGCCCGAATCCGCGCTGGTGTTGGTCGGCGAGGCATCCGCCTACCCGCACGGCAGCAAGCAGGTCCATCGCGTTGCGGATGGCGAGGTGGTGCTGATGGATTGCGGCTGCACGGTGCAGGGCTATCAATCCGACATATCGCGCACCTGGGTTCATGGCGCGGTTAGCAAAGAGCAGCGCACCGTTTGGGATCAGGTGCAGCGCGGGCAACGGGTTGCCTTCGCCGCCGCCAAGCTGGGCGCGCCGGCGGGAAGCGTCGACGACGCGGTGCGCGGGCTTTACGCCTCGCTTGGCTATGGGCCGGGCTACAAGCTCCCGGGCCTGTCGCACCGCACCGGCCACGGCATCGGCCTCGACGGGCACGAGCCGGTCAACCTCGTCCACGGCGAAACCACCCCGCTGGACGTGGGTATGTGCTTCTCCGACGAGCCGGGATTGTACCTGCCGGGCAAATTCGGCGTGCGGCTGGAGGATTGCTTCCACGTGACCGAGGCGGGCCCGCGCTGGTTCAGCGAACCCCCGCGCTCGCTGGAGCAGCCGGTGTGAGCGACGCGATCCCGGTGCTCGTTAACGCGGGCGGAGGCACCGCCAAGGCGAGCGGTGATCGGCTCGGCGCGGAGATCGAGGCGGCGTTCGCGGAGGCGGGGGTGCCAATCGCGTTGGAGTTGCTCTCCGGCGAAGCGGTGGTGAAACGCGCGCGAGAGCTTGCGGGGGCGCCACTCGTCGTCGTCGGCGGCGGCGACGGCACGCTAGGCTGCGTGGCGGGCGTGCTCGCGGGTAGCGGCACCGCGCTCGGCATCCTGCCGCTAGGCACGCGCAATCACCTTGCGCTCGAACTCGGCATCCCCGCCGACCTGCCCGGCGCGGCGCGGGTGATCGCGGAGCGCCAGCGCCGCCGCATCGACCTCGCGCGCGTCAACGGGCGCGCGTTCGTCAACAATGCGTGCGTCGGCTTCTACCCGGCGATGATCCGCTTTCGCGATGCGGGCGGTGTGCCCGGCGGGGCGTGGGCGAAGAAGCTGGCCGCCGTGCCCGCCGCCTTCGCCGCGCTCAAGCGTATACGGCATCACCGGCTCCGGCTATACGTCCAGGGCCGTGACCGCGAGGTGGTGACGCCGATGCTGTTCGTCGGTAACAACCGTTACCGGCTGGAGCCCGGCCATGTCGGCGAGCGGATGGCGCTCGACGACGGGCAGCTGTCCGTGTTCGCGATCCGCGGTCGCCACCGCCTCGCGCTGCTCGGCTTCGCTGCGCGAGTGCTGCTCGGTCGCGCCGACCCGGAGCGCGATTTCGCCGCCGTCACGGAGACATCCGAGCTTACCGTCTCCGGCCGGAGCCGCGGGGTGTCGGTGGCGATCGATGGCGAGGTCGTGCACCTCGCCATGCCGCTGCGCTTCGCCGTCGAGCGCCAAGCGCTGACCGTGATCGCGCCCGCCGCTTGAGCGCGCCGGGCGCGTCGCCTAAGCCGCAGCGATGACCTCGACCAACGACCTCCGCCGCAGCTTTCTCGATTATTTCGCGGGCCAGGGCCACCGGATCGTGCCGAGCGCGCCGCTGGTGCCGCAGAACGACCCGACGCTGATGTTCGTCAACGCGGGCATGGTGCCGTTCAAGAACGTGTTCACCGGGCTGGAGACGCGTCCCTACCGCACCGCGACCTCATCGCAGAAATGCGTCCGCGCAGGCGGCAAGCACAACGACCTCGACAATGTCGGCTACACCGCGCGGCACCATACGTTCTTCGAGATGCTCGGCAACTTCTCATTCGGCGATTATTTCAAGGAACAGGCGATTACCTACGCCTGGACTTTGCTGACGCGCGATTGGGGGCTGTCGCCTGACAAGCTCACCGCCACCGTCTACCGAACCGACGATGAGGCGTTCGCGCTGTGGCGCAAGATCGCGGGCCTGCCCGAGCACCGCATCATTCGCATCCCGACCAAGGATAATTTCTGGGCGATGGGCGACAGCGGCCCGTGCGGCCCGTGCTCGGAAATCTTCTACGATCATGGGCCGCACATCCCCGGTGGCCCGCCCGGCAGCCCGGACGAGGACGGCGATCGGTTCGTCGAGATCTGGAACCTCGTCTTCATGCAGTATGAGCAGGAGGCTAACGAGATTACCGGCTCACTGCCGCGCCCGTCGATCGACACCGGCATGGGGTTGGAGCGGATCGCGGCGGTGATGCAGGGCGTCACCGACAATTACGACACCGACACCTTCCGCGCGCTGATCGCCGCGTCGAGCGCGCTGACCCACACGCGCGCTGATGGGGAATGGAAGGCGAGCCACCGCGTCATCGCCGATCACCTCCGCGCGTCGGGGTTCCTCGTCGCGGACGGCGTGCTGCCCGCCAACGAAGGACGCGGCTATGTGCTGCGGCGGATCATGCGCCGGGCGATGCGGCATGCGCACCTGCTGGGGGCGAAGGAGCCGCTGATGTGGCGGCTGGTTCCCGCCTTGGTGGCGGAAATGGGCGCGGCCTATCCCGAGCTGGTCCGCGCGCAGCCGCTGATCGAGGCGACGCTGCAACAGGAGGAGACGCGCTTCCGCCAGACGCTCGACAAGGGGCTGCGGCTGCTCGACGAGGCTACGGGCGCCATGCGCGTGGGCGATGTGCTGCCGGGCGAAACCGCCTTTCGTCTCTACGATACATACGGTTTTCCTTACGACCTGACCGAGGACGCGCTCCGGGC
This sequence comes from uncultured Sphingomonadales bacterium, assembly GCA_937863505.1. GTDB lineage: Bacteria > Pseudomonadota > Alphaproteobacteria > Sphingomonadales > Sphingomonadaceae > Sphingomonas. Next base: position 5,755 of record CALMGC010000113.1, read on the forward strand.
GCAGGGGCTGGCCGTCGACCGTGCCGGGTTTGATATCGCAATGGCCGAGCAACGCCGCGCCGCGCGCGCCGCGTGGAAGGGCTCGGGCGCAAAGGGCGCTGACGAGCTATGGTTCGATATCGCCGAGGAGGTCGGCGCGACGGAGTTCATCGGCTATACCGCCGCGAGCGGGGAGGGCGAGGTGGTCGCGCTGGTCCGCGACGGTGCGCGGGTGAGCCACGCGACTGCGGGCGACACAGTGTCGATCATCACCAACCAGACGCCGTTTTACGCCGAGAGCGGCGGCCAGGTCGGCGACACCGGCGAGATCGCCAGCGACGCTGGGCTCCACGCGCGCGTTTCGGACACGTCCAAGCAGCTCGGGCGCTTGTTCGTCCACCACGCGTTTGTCGAGGCGGGCGAGGTAAAGCTGGGCGACGCGGTGAAGCTCCGCATCGACACCATGCGCCGCGCCGCGATCCGCGCCAACCATAGCGCGACGCATCTGCTCCACGCCGCGCTCCGCGACCGGCTGGGCAAGCATGTCGCGCAGAAGGGCTCGCTGGTCGCACCCGAGCGGCTGCGTTTCGACGTGTCACACCCGGTCGCGATGTCGCCCGGCGAACTTACCGAGGTCGAGACCGCGGTCAACGCGCAGGTCCGCGCCAACACGCCCGTCACCACCCGGCTGATGACCCCCGACGAGGCGATCGCGGAGGGCGCGATGGCGTTGTTCGGCGAGAAGTACGGCGACGAGGTGCGCGTCGTGTCGATGGGGACCGACGGGGGCCGCTATTCGGTGGAACTGTGCGGGGGCACGCATGTCGTTGCGCTGGGCGATATCGGGCTGTTCAAGCTGGTCGGTGAGAGCGCGGTCGGCTCGGGTGTGCGCCGGGTCGAGGCGCTGACCGGCGAAGCGGCGCGGGCCTATCTGACAGGGCGCGACGACAAGCTGCGCGAGGCGGCGGCGGCGCTCAAGGCGTCCCCGGATGAGGTACCCGCGCGCGTCGCGGCGCTGGTCGAGGACCGGCGGCGGCTGGAGCGCGAGTTGGCCGAAGCCAAGCGGGCGCTGGCGCTAGGTGGCGGCAAAGGAGAGACCGCCGGGCCGGAGCAGGTCGGCGGGGTCGCGTTCGTCGGTCAGGTGCTCGACGGCTTCGACGCCAAGGGTCTGCGCGGCGCGGTGGACGAGGCAAAGGCGCGGATCGGCTCGGGCGTGGCGATGCTGGTCGCCACCGGCGGAGGCCGCGCGTCGGTAGCGGTCGGCGTCACCGATGATCTCACGCCCAAGCTGAACGCCGTCGACCTGCTGCGCCGCGCGGTGGCGGCGCTGGGCGGGCAGGGCGGGGGCGGGCGCCCCGATATGGCGCAGGGCGGCGGGCCGGACGCGAGCAAGGCGACGGATGCGGTCGCGGCGGTGCGCGCTGCATTGGAGGAGGCCGAGGCGGCGGCCTGACACTGGCCGCCGTCCGTCGGGCCGTCTTACCGCCGTTTACGCGTCGCTGCCGAGGTCGTCTTGGACTTCGCGACCGGCTGCGCGGCCTTGGCCTGGTCGATCGCGGCGTTGAGCTGTTCGGCGGTCATCGCGATCATCGGGCCGTTCGGCCCCGCGCCGATGCCCTCCAACGGCAAGCGGATGTCACCCTTGGCGGTGGTCAGCGTCACCAGCTTCGGGTCCATCGCCTTGATCGTGCCGACCGGCGTACCCGCCGAACCATAGACTGTCGCGCCCACGGTCGGCTTGACCGGAGCGGCACTGGGGCCCGCGCCGGACGAGTCGGTGGCGGTGGACATCGACTGCGCGTCCGGGCTCGCCTGGTCGGTCGGCGCCGGCGTGGTCGTTTGCATCGGCGCATTGGTCTGCGGCGCGGGCGTGGTGGTCTGCGCGAAGGCGGCGGGCGCGAGCAACAGCGCCGCGGCACCGGGGATCAGGAACTTCATGAGGACACTCCCATCAAAGGACGGAAGCGAAACGGTCGAGCGGCGGCGGGTGATCCTCCACCCGTCGCCGCCGCGACACGGAGCAACGCAGGTCAGGCCCAGCTCGCCATTTCGGTCTCGAGGTTGACGCGCACCGCCTCGAAGAACTGCTCGGTCGTCATCCAGCGCTGGTCGGGGCCGATCAGGATCGCGAGGTCCTTGGTCATGTCGCCATTCTCGACCGTCTGCACGCACACGCGCTCCAGCGTTTCGGCGAAGCGGGTCACGTCTGGCGTGTCGTCGAACTTGCCGCGATATCTTAGCCCGCCGGTCCAGGCGAAAATGGAGGCGATCGGGTTGGTCGAGGTCGCCTTGCCCTGCTGGTGCTGGCGATAGTGGCGGGTCACGGTACCGTGCGCCGCCTCGGCCTCCACCGTCTTGCCGTCGGGGGTGAGCAGCACCGAGGTCATCAGCCCGAGGCTGCCGAACCCCTGCGCTACCTGATCCGACTGGACGTCGCCGTCATAGTTCTTGCACGCCCATACGAACTCGCCGTTCCACTTGAGCGCGCTGGCGACCATGTCGTCGATCAGCCGGTGCTCGTAGACGATGCCCGCCGCCTTGAACCGGTCCGCGAACTCGGCCTCGAAGATCTCGGCGAACAGGTCTTTGAAGCGACCGTCATAGGCTTTCAGGATGGTATTCTTGGTCGAGAGATACAGCGGCCAGCCGCGCCCGAGGCTGTAGTGCATCGACGCGCGCGCGAAATCGCGGATCGAGGCGTCGAGATTGTACATGCCCATCGCGACGCCCGCATCGGGGAAGTCGAACACGTCGTAATGCTGCGTCTCGCCGTTCTCGCCGGTCCAGGTCATCGTCAGCTTGCCCGGGCCGGGGACGCGAAAGTCGGTGGCGCGGTACTGGTCGCCGAACGCGTGGCGGCCGACCACGATCGGGTGTGTCCAGCCGGGGATCAGCCGCGGCACGTTGCGCATCACGATCGGCTCGCGGAAGATCACGCCACCCAGGATATTGCGGATGGTGCCGTTGGGCGACTTCCACATCTTCTTGAGGCCGAACTCCTCCACCCGCGCCTCGTCAGGGGTGATGGTCGCGCACTTCACCGCGACGCCGTATTTCTGCGTCGCATGCGCGCTGTCGATCGTCACCTTGTCATCGGTCGCGTCGCGATGCTCGATGCCGAGGTCGTAATAGTCGAGGTCGATGTCGAGGTACGGCTTGATCAGGCGCTCGCGGATCCACTCCCAAATGATCCGGGTCATCTCGTCGCCGTCGATCTCGACGACGGGCGTCTTCACCTTGATCTTCGCCATGCGTTCGCGTCCTTGTGAGTGGGGTTTGCCCGGTCCCTAAGCGGCGTGTGGCTCCCGATCAACCGTTCGCCTACGTTGCGGCGCGGGGATGGGGCGGGTACACCACCCCGAATGTCCTCGCTCCAGAAGCCGCCGGTCGCCACCACCACCGTCAAATGGCGTTTCCCGTCCGTCCACCCGAAGGGTCGCGTGTTCGTCGCCATCGCCGTCGCGATAGCGCTGGTGTCGCTGCTGGTGTGGAAGGTGCTGTTCTGGCCGCTGGTCGGCTTGGCGATCTGGGTGGCGACGTTCTTTCGCGATCCCATTCGCACCACGCCGCTCGGCGAAGAATTGATCATCGCGCCCGCCGACGGGCTGGTGACGATGATTCAGCGGGTCGCGGTGCCGCGCGAGTTGGACGGGCCGAACGGGGTTGGCGCGGCGGCGCTGGTGCGGGTGTCGATCTTCATGTCGGTGTTCGACGTCCACATCAACCGCACGCCGATCGCGGGGACCATTCGGCAGGTCGTCTACGTCTCGGGCAAGTTCCTAAACGCCGATCTCGACAAGGCGAGCGAGGAGAATGAGCGACAGCATTTCGTGGTCGAGGGGCTCGACGGTCGCCGCGTCGGCTTCACCCAGATCGCGGGGCTGGTGGCGCGGCGGATCGTCGGCTTCGTCAAGCCGGGTGACATGGTCGCGACCGGGCAGCGCGTGGGGCTGATCCGTTTCGGCAGCCGGGTGGACGTGTACCTGCCCGACGACGTCACGCCGCAGGTGGTGCTGGGCCAGCGGACGCTGGCGGGTGAGACGGTGATCGGGCGGGTGCATGGCCGTTCCGTCGCCGGCGTCGCGCAGTAACGCCGCGGATGCGCTCACCGCTTCGCCGCCGACCGATCGCCGCGCGCCCCGGCCTGCCGTTGCGCGCGGTCGCGCCCAACGCGGTCACCGCGCTCGCGCTCTGCTCGGGGCTGACTGGTGTGCGCTTCGGCGTCGCGGGCGCGTGGGACAGCGCGGTGATGATGGTGATCGTCGCGGGCGTGCTCGACGGCATCGACGGGCGAATCGCGCGATTGCTCCACGGCGAGAGCCGGTTCGGGGCGGAGCTCGACTCGCTCTCTGACGCGATCTCGTTCGGCGTCGCGCCCGCGCTGATCGTGTACCTTTGGTCGCTTCACGAAGCG
>CALMGC010000113.1:10157-18035 GCA_937863505.1 uncultured Sphingomonadales bacterium
GAAGCGCCGCGGGTCGGCTGGATCTGCTCGTTGCTGCTGGCGGTGTTCTGCGCGTTGCGGCTCGCCCGGTTCAACGCCGCGATCGACGCGGAGGACCAGCCGCATAAATCGGCAGGCTTCCTGACCGGCGTACCCGCGCCGGTCGCGGCGGGGTTGGCGTTGCTGCCGATCTTCGCGTGGCTGTGGACGGGGCAGGACTGGCTTCGCTCGCCCTGGCTGGTCGCTCCGTGGACGGCGGCGGTCGCGATGCTGATGGTGTCGAGTGTCGCGAGTTTCTCGTGGCGGTCGCTCCGCTTGCGCCGCAACGTGCGGTTCGAGGCGCTGGCGGTGATCGTGCTGCTCGTCGCGGCTTTGATATCCGCGCCCTGGCCGACGCTCAGCATCGTCAGCCTGTGCTACCTCGCGACGCTGCCGTTCAGCGTAGCGAGCTATGCGCGGGTCAGGCGGCTGCGCGCCAGTCCGCCGCCGGGCGCGAGGTCGCCGACCAGCGCCTGACCGCGATCCGCCGCTCGGCCTGGACGAGTTGGGAGAGCGGCGCGAATGCGGTCTCGGGCTGCCCGCTGGCGAGCCGGAGAATGCGCTGCCATTGCGGGGCGACCGAAGTGTAGATCGTGCCGCCCGCGATCGCCGCCGCGCCTGAGAACGCAAAACTCGCCAGAACCTGCATCAACATCGTCCGCCTCCTGGGCCGCGACCTTCCGTGTCAACGGCTTAATCAATCAGCACTGGTTCCGGTTCCCTTCCGCCCTGAATCAAGGCGCGTTTGTCTGTAACGCGACTTGCCTGGAGACTCCGAGTCGGGAGTCGGTCCCGTGTTGAACACTGTATGTTCCACGTCTGTTCCAGCTGTCAAGCGCTTGTGTTCCGGCGCGGCTGCGGCTAAGCGCGCCGCTCTCAACACCGCATGGGAAGCATCATAGCCCGGTGCCTCGGCTTGAAGCCGCGGTATTTCCGCTTCCCAGAGGCATAACCGGAAAGGAAACACCCCATGGCGGCACCTGTCGTCTCCATGCAGCAGCTCGTCGAGACGGGCGCGCATTTCGGCCACCAGACGCATCGCTGGAACCCGAAGATGAAGCCGTACATCTTTGGTGACCGCAACGGCGTCCACATCCTCGACCTGTCGCAGACGGTGCCGCTGTTCGCGCGCGCACTGGAGTTCGTGTCGTCCACCGTCGCGGGCGGCGGCAAGGTGCTGTTCGTCGGCACCAAGCGCCAGGCGCAGGAGCCGGTCGCGGACGCCGCGCGCCGTTCCGACCAGCATTTCGTCAACCATCGCTGGCTGGGCGGCATGCTCACCAACTGGAAGACGATCAGCAACTCGATCAAGCGGATGAAGAGCCTGGAGGAGCAGCTGGCGGGCGACACCGTCGGCCTCACCAAGAAGGAGGTGCTCCAGCTGACGCGCGAGCGCGACAAGCTCGAGCTGTCGCTCGGCGGCATCCGCGACATGGGCGGCATCCCCGACGTGATGTTCGTGATCGACGCCAACAAGGAAGAGCTCGCGATCAAGGAAGCCAACACGCTCGGCATCCCGGTGGTGGCGATCCTCGATTCGAACGTGTCGCCCGACGGCATCGCATTCCCGGTCCCGGCCAACGACGATGCGAGCCGTGCGATCCGGCTGTATTGCGAGGCGATCGCGATCGCGGCGACGCGCGGCGGGCATGAGCAGCAGACGCGCCGGGGCACCGACTTCGGCGCGATGGCGGAGCCGCCGGTCGAGCAGGCGCTGGGCGTGGATGCGCCGATCGACACGAACCTCAATGCCGAGGGTGATGTGCTCGCGGCGGCGGCCCCGGCGGTCTGACGCAAGCCTGACGCGAACAGCGTCAAGAACAGTCGCGGGCGGGGCAGGGCGGTTCGCTCGCCTCGCCCGCGACCACATTCTGACTAGAGGATATGGACATGGCCGACATCACGGCTTCGATGGTCAAGGACCTGCGCGAGAAGAGCGGCGCGGGGATGATGGACTGCAAGAAGGCGCTTGGCGAAACCAGCGGCGACATGGACGCGGCGATGGACTGGCTGCGCACCAAGGGGCTCGCCGCCGCCGCCAAGAAGTCGAGCCGCACCGCGGCCGAGGGGCTGGTCGGCGTTGCGGTCAGCGGTACGAGTGGCGCGGCGGTGGAGGTCAACTCCGAGACCGACTTCGTCGCGAAGAACGCGCAGTTCCAGGATTTCGTCCGGGAAGTGACGCAGATCGCGCTCGCGACCGGCGACGACGTCGAGGCGCTGAAGGCGGAGGCGATGCCGTCCGGGACGACCGTCGGCGAGGTGCTGACCAACAACATCGCCACCATCGGCGAGAACCAGTCGATCCGCCGTGCGAAGCGCCTGTCGGTCGGCAACGGCGCGGTCGTCAGCTATGTCCACAACCAGCAGTCGGCGGGGCTGGGCAAGATCGGCGTGCTCGTCGCGCTGGAGAGCGAGGCTCCGGAGGAGACGCTGCAGACGCTCGGCAAGCAGATCGCGCAGCATGTCGCGGCCGCGTTCCCGTTGGCGCTGACCGCCGACGGCATCGACCCGGAAGTGGTCGAGCGCGAGGCCGCCATCGCGCGCGAGAAGAATGCGGACAAGATCGTCGGCAAGTCGCCCGAGGTCGCCGAGAAGATCATCAAGGGCCCGGTGGACAAGTTCCGCCGCGAGAACGCGCTGCTGACCCAGGCAATCGTGCACGACGGCAAGACCCCGGTCGCCGACGTGGTCGCCAAGGCGGCGAAGGAAGCCGGCGCGCCGATCACGCTGGTCGATTATGTCCGTTTCCAGCTCGGCGAGGGGATCGAGCGCGAGGCCAGCGACTTCGCTGCCGAGGTCGCCGCCGCGAGCGGTGTACCTCAGAAGAAGGACGAGCCGACGCCCGAGCCGACGGCGTAACGGGAAGAGACGCGGTCGTCGAGCAGGTGGCCGCGTCTATCTCCGTCGGATAAAGTCGTACCTATGGAGTTTCGGTGCAGGCGGTTGCCCGCGCTTGCCGCGCCGCTTAAGGCTCTTGCGCTGCACCGTTCCCGAGTATCCGTTCCGCATGTCCGCCCCTCGTTTCAAACGCGTCCTGCTCAAACTCTCGGGCGAGGTCCTGATGGGGGAAGTAGGCCTCGCCATTGACCCGGTAGTCACCGCGCGGGTCGCTGGCGAGATCGCGGATGCGCGCGCTGCCGGGCATGAGCTTTGCGTCGTGGTCGGGGGCGGCAACATCTTTCGCGGGCTGTCCGCCGCGGCCAAGGGGATCGAGCGCGCGACCGCCGACTATATGGGCATGCTTGCCACGGTGATGAACGCGCTGGCGGTGCAGAATGCGCTGGAACAGATCGGCGTCGACACCCGCGTCCAGTCCGCCATCCCGATGGCGAGCGTCTGCGAGCCGTTCATCCGCCGCCGCGCCGAGCGGCACCTGCAAAAGGGGCGGGTGGTGATCTTCGCGGCGGGGGTGGGTTCGCCCTTCTTCACCACCGACAGCGGCGCGGCGCTGCGCGCGGCGGAGATGCAGTGCGACGCGCTGTTCAAGGGGACCAGCGTCGACGGCGTGTACGACGCGGACCCCAAGAAAGTGCCGAGCGCGACCCGCTATCCCACCGTGTCCTACTCGCGCGTGCTGTCCGACGACCTCAAGGTCATGGACGCGAGCGCGATCGCCTTGTGCCGCGACAACAACATTCCGATTGTCGTGTTCAACATCCGCGAGCACGGCAATTTCGCTTCCGTGCTGCGCGGCGAAGGCGTGTCGACGATCGTCCAACAGGAGCTGACCCATGCCGGCCTATGACAAGTCCGATCTCGAACGCCGCATGGCGGGCGCGGTGGACGCGCTGAAGCACGACCTCGGGGGCCTGCGCACCGGGCGCGCGTCGACGACCTTGCTCGATCCGGTGACGGTGGAGGTATACGGATCGCACATGCCGCTCAACCAGGTCGCGACCGTCTCCGCGCCAGAGCCGCGGATGCTGTCGGTGCAGGTATGGGACAAGATGAACGTCGGCCCGGTGGAGAAAGCGATCCGCTCCGCCGGGCTTGGCCTCAATCCGATCAAGGACGGGCAAAACCTGCGGCTGCCGATCCCCGACCTGACCGAGGAACGCCGCAAGGAACTTGCCAAGCTGGCCAACAAATATGCGGAAGCGGCGCGTATTGCGGTCCGCAATGTCCGGCGCGATGGGATGGACAGCCTCAAGACCGATGAGAAGAAGAACGTGTTCGGCGAGGATGAGCGCAAGCGGCACGAAGCCGAGTTGCAGAAGCTGACGGACAAGACGGTGGCGGAGCTCGATGCGGCGGCGGCTTCGAAAGAGAAGGAAATACTCGGCAAGTGACGTCCGCGCGCGCCGAGCTCGCGCCCGCGCCGGACGTGGGCGTGCTCCCCCGCCATGTCGCCATCATCATGGACGGCAACGGGCGCTGGGCGAAGCAGCGCCGCTTGCCCCGGCTGGCGGGTCACCGGGCGGGCGTTGAGGCGGTGCGCCGCGTCACGCGGGCCGCGCGCGCGCTCGGGATAGAGGCGCTGACGCTGTACGCCTTTTCCTCGGAGAACTGGCGGCGGCCGGAGGAGGAAATCAGCGACCTGATGGGGCTGCTCCGCCTGTTCATCTGCAGCGACATCGACGAGATGGTGCGCGAGAACGTGCGGTTGCGGCTGATCGGCGACCAGAGCCGCTTCGCGCCAGATTTGCGTTCGTTGCTCGACGACGCGCTGCGACGGACGGCGGCAAATAGCGGGCCGCTCCTCGTCATCGCGCTTAATTACGGGTCGCAGGCGGAGCTGGTGTCGGTCGCGCGTCGCTTGGCCGAGCAGGCGCGCGAGGGCGCGGTCGACCCGGCGCAGATCGATGCGGACATGATCGAGGCCGCGTTGGAAACGCGCGAGCTGCCCCCGCTGGACCTGCTGATCCGCACCTCGGGCGAGCAGCGCCTGTCCAACTTCCTGCTATGGCAAGCTGCTTATGCCGAGTTGTTGTTCGTCGACACGCTGTGGCCCGATTTCGACGCGGCGGAGCTGGCGGCGGCGGTGGCGGCGTTCGGGCAACGCCAGCGCCGCTACGGAGGCCTGTGAGCAAGCCGTCGGACCTCCGCGTCCGCGCCGTCGTCGGCGTCGCGCTGATCGCGGTCGCGGCGGCGGCGCTGTGGGCGGGGGGCGTGTTGTTTTGGCTGCTGGTGGCGGTCGGTGCTTTGCTGATGATGAGCGAATGGGCGGACCTCCACCGCGCCACCCCGCGCCAGAAGCGGATCGCGCAGTTCGCGCTGTTCGTGCCGTTGTGCCTCATGGCTCCGCCGTCGATCATCCTGGAAACGCGCGACTTCTTCGTCACCGGCCTGCTCGCGGGCGCGGCGTTCTTCACCGTGATCGTGACGCGGCGGCGCGAGCTGGCGCTCGGGACGCTCTATTGCGGGCTGCCGGTGCTCGCGCTGACGGTGCTGCGGCGGCAGCATCAGGGGCTGGCCTGGACGTTCTGGGCGATGGCGTTGGTGTGGGCGACCGATATCGGCGCGTATTTCGCCGGGCGCGCGATCGGCGGCGCGAAGCTGTGGCCGGCGATCAGCCCCAACAAGACCTGGGCCGGGTTGGCGGGCGGGGTGTTCGCGGCGAGCCTGTTCGGGGCGGCGATGCACTTAGCTGCGGGCCTGCCGCTGAGGATGACGTTGGCGACGCCGGTGCTGGCGGTGTTGGCGCAAGGCGGCGACCTGTACGAGAGCTGGCTCAAGCGGCGCGCGGGGGTGAAGGACTCCGGGACCCTGCTGCCCGGGCATGGCGGGGTGATGGACCGGCTCGACGGGCTGGTTCCGGTCGCGCCGCTCGCGGCGTTCCTAGCGGTTTTGCCGACGGTGCGACTGTTCCTGGCGGGCCAGTTCGGGTGAGGACGGTCACCGTGCTGGGCGCGACCGGCTCGGTCGGCACGTCGACGCTCAACCTTGTCGAGCGCGCGCCGGACAAGTTTCGCGTTCGCGCGCTGACCGCCAACCGCGATGTCGCGGCGCTCGCGGGAGCGGCGATCCGCACGGGGGCGCAGCTGGCAGTCGTCGCGGACGAGGCGTGCCTCCCCGCGTTGCGCGAGGCATTGCGCAACACCAACATCGGCGCGGCAGGCGGCGCGCGCGCGGTGGTCGACGCGGCGGCGTCGGGCGCGGACTGGACGATGGGCGCGATCGTCGGCTGCGCGGGGCTGGAGCCGGTGCTGGCGGCGGTGGAGGCGGGGGGCACGGTGGTGCTCGCCAACAAGGAGCCGCTGGTCTCCGCAGGCGAGCTGATCCTCGCAGCCGCCGCCAAGAGCGGGGCGACGCTGCTTCCCGCCGACAGCGAGCACAACGCGATCTTCCAATGCCTCGACACGCGCCAGATTAACCGCGTCCGTCGCATCATCCTCACCGGCAGCGGCGGCCCGTTCCGCGACTGGTCGACCGAGCGGATGCGCGCGGTCACCGTGGCGCAGGCGGTGGCGCATCCCAACTGGTCGATGGGCGCGAAGATCTCCGTCGACAGCGCCACGATGTTCAACAAGGGGCTGGAGCTGATCGAGGCGGCCCGGCTGTTCCCCGTACCCGCTGACCGGATCGAGATCGTGATCCACCGCCAGTCGGTGATCCATTCGATGGTCGACTATGACGACGGCTCGATCCTCGCGCAGCTTGGGCCGAGCGACATGCGCGTACCGATCGCGCATTGCCTTGCCTGGCCCGAGCGGATGCCGACGCCGATGGCGCCGCTCGATCTCGTCGCGCTCGGGCGGCTCGACTTCGAAGCGCCCGATCCCGAGCGTTTTCCCGCGCTTCGGCTCGCGCGCGAGGCGCTGGAGGCGGGGGGCGCTCGCCCGGCGATTCTCAACGGCGCGAACGAGGTGGCGGTGGCGGCGTTTTTGGAGGGGCGCATCGGCTTCCTCACAATCGCCGTAATCGTTGCCGATACGCTAAGCCGATACGACCCACCCGCGCCCGCCACGCTGGACGCGGTGCTGGCCGTCGACGCCGAGGCGCGCCGCCTCGCGGGTGATCGCGTGAAGGAAGCCAGTTGATCCAGTCGCCGGGCCTCTTGCTTACCATTCTCGCCTTTGCGGCGGTGATCGGCCCGTTGATCTTCGTCCACGAGCTCGGCCACTACCTCGTCGGACGCTGGTTCGGCATCAAGGCGGACGTGTTTTCGATCGGCTTCGGGCGCGAGATCGCGGGCTGGACCGACCGGCGCGGCACGCGCTGGAAGCTGTCCGCGCTCCCGCTCGGCGGTTACGTCAAGTTCGCGGGTGACATGAACCCGGCGTCGCAGCCCTCGACCGAGTGGCTCGCGCTTCCCGCCGCCGAGCGCGCGCGGACGTTCCAGGCGAAGCCCGTTTGGCAACGTGCGCTGGTCGTCGCAGCGGGCCCGGCGGTGAACTTCCTTGCCGCGTTCCTGATCCTTCTCGTCGCCGCGACGGTCTGGGGCGAGGAGCGCACGCCCACGATCGTCGGCGGCGTCTACCCGGGCAGCGCCGCCGCGCGGGCCGGGCTGATGACAGGCGATCGCATCACTGCGCTGGGCGGTCGGTCGATGGAGAGGTTTGAAGACCTTTTCTATTATGTGAAGTTGCGCCCGGGCGAGCATGTCCGCGTAGATTATGTCCGCGACGGTCGCCCGATGGCGCGTGAAGTGACGCTTAGTGTCGAGCAGCTGGTTGACCGCTTCGGCAACCGCTCACGTGCTGGTCTGCTTGGCATTCTACCGCCCGCGCCGGTGGTAGCTCAAATACCGGCCTGGCAAGCGCCCGAGGTGGCATGGCACGGGGTAAGTGGGCGCGTTCGGGTCACCGCCGACACGCTCGGCCAGCTGATCAGCGGCCGCCGCTCGATCCGCGACATGCAGGGTCCGGTCGGGATGGCGCGCGTCGCGGGCGAGCAGATCACGCTCGGCTGGGATGTGTT
>CALMGC010000113.1:18045-52039 GCA_937863505.1 uncultured Sphingomonadales bacterium
CTGCCAGTCCCGATGCTCGATGGTGGCCACCTAATGTTCTACGCGATCGAGGCGGTGCGCCGGCGGCCGGTGGGGGCGGCGGCGCAGGAATGGGCGTTCCGCGGCGGGCTCGCGGCGCTGCTCGGACTGATGCTGGTGGTGACGTTCAACGATCTGGGATCGCTGGGGTTATGGAAGGGGCTGGCCGGGTTGATCGGCTGACGTAGCTGGGGCAGGGGGCCGGACGGGGCGAACAGGGTCTGGGGTCGGGGTAGTTGGTGATTGTGACGACAGTTTCATCGAAGGCGGGCTCGGCCCGGAGCGTCCGCATGACGGCGGCGCTGCTGCTCGCCAGCACGGTCCTCGCAGGCGTCGCCGCCCCGGCCGACGCGCAGTTCGGCGGCGGCGGTCGTCGTGGCGGCGGCCATCGCCCGCAGCCGAGCGCCAACAACGCCTCCAGCGGTCCTGTGACCAACCTGCCCCCGCCCTCGGACACGCCCGCGGTCGTCGTCACCGATCCAAACGCAAAGGTGATCAAATCGCTCCGCGTCGAGGGATCGCAGCGGATCGAGCCGGAGACGGTGCTCAGCTACACCAAGTTGCGGACGGGACAGGCCTATACCAACGAAAGCCTCGACCAGGCGTTGCGCGATCTCGCCGCCAGCGACCTGTTCGCGGATTACTCGATCAGCGGCGCGTCGACCGGCGACATCGTCATCCGCGTGCGCGAGAACCCGATCATCAATCGGGTGATTTTCGAGGGCAACAAGAACCTCAAGGAAGACAAGATCAAGAAGGAGGTGAAGCTCGCCCCGCGGCAGATCTTCACCCGCACCGCCGTCCGCGCGGACGTGGGCCGCATCATCGAGCTGTACCGTCGGCAGGGCCGCTTCGCCGCGAGCGTCGACCCCAAGATGGTCAACCTAGACCAGAACCGCGTCGACGTGGTGTTCGAAATCAACGAGGGCGCGAAGTCCAAGGTTCGCCAGATCAACATCATCGGCAACCAGGTCTTTTCCGACAACAAGCTGCGCGAGCAGATGGCGACCAAGCAGGCCCGCTTCAGCCGCATCTTGTCGTCGAACACCTCCTATGACCAAGACCGGCTGGCCTATGACCAGCAGAAGCTGCGGCAGTTCTACCTGACGGAAGGCTATGCCGATTTCCGCGTCACCAGCGCGGTCGCGGAGCTGACGCCCGACAAGCGCGATTTCATCATCACTTATGTCGTCGAGGAGGGAAAGCGCTACAAGTTCGGCGATGTCACCGTCGACAGCGACATCCGCGACTTCGACAACAAGAAGCTCGCCGACAGCCTGCGAATGAAGAAGGGTGACTGGTACAACGCCAAGACGGTCGAGGACTCGATCGACCAGATCAACCAGACCACCGGCCTGTTCGGCTATGCCTTCACCGACGTGAACCCAGAATATCAGCGCGACGCCGAGACGCTGACGATGGGGATCAACTTCCACATCGCGCAGGCGCAACGCACCTATGTCGAGCGGGTCGACATCACCGGCAACACGCAGACGCAGGACCGCGTGATCCGACGCGAGATCCGCTTGGCGGAAGGCGACGCCTTCAACAGCTTCCAGGTCAAGCGCAGCCAGGACCGCATCAACAGCCTCGGCTATTTCCAGGACAAGTTCGAAATCAAGCAGACCGCGGGCAGCAGCCCCGACCGCGTCGTGCTGGGCGCCAACGTGGAGGAGAAGGCGACCGGTTCGCTGCAGCTGTCCGTCGGCTATTCGAGCCTCGAACAGTTCATCATCCAGGCGAATATCACCCAAAGCAACTTCCGCGGCAAGGGCCAGGAGCTACGCGCGGGGATCAACTATTCCTATTACTCCAAGTCGGTCGAGCTCGGCTTTACCGATCCGTATGTGTTCAACAAAAACGTCGCGCTCGGTGTCGACTTGTTCCGGCGTGATTACAATTCGTTCAACACGACGCTGACCGGCACGCGCAATACGACCTATGCGCAGACCTCGACCGGTTTCCAGGTCCGCGCGGGCGTACCGCTGACCGAGTTCTGGTCGCTGTCGGGCCGCTACGGCCTGTCGCAAGACAAGGTCTCGCTGGACCGGGCCACCTATTACACGGACAACAACGCCGACGGGATCAGGGGCAACAGCCCCGACGACACTTGCGACCCGATCCAGGCTGGGCGCTATCTCTGCGACTCGATCGGCACGCGGTTGACCTCGTCGGTCGGCTATTCGCTGATCTACGACAGCCTCAACAGCCGCCTGCGCCCGACCAAGGGAACGCATTTCTCGTTCAGCCAGGATTTCGCGGGGCTTGGCGGCAGCGTCAAGTACCTGCGCACCCGCGCGGACGCGTCCAAATATTACGGGCTGGGTAGCGGCTTCGTGCTCTCGTTTGCGGGCGAGGGCGGATACATCAAGTCGCTTGAAGGCAGTCGCGGCGCGGGCGTCGACTCGGTTCGCATCACAGACCGCTTCTATCTCGGCGAGCCGCAGTTCCGCGGCTTCGATATCCGCGGCGTCGGCCCGCGCGTGATCCGGTATTCCTACATGACCGACGCCACGACGGGTGCGCAGACGCTGGTCACCGACAAGAACTCGGTCACCAACGACGCGCTCGGCGGCCATGCCTATTACCTCGGCAAGGTCGAGCTTGAATTGCCGCTAGGTGCGGGCGCGCGCGAGCTGGGGCTGCGCCCGTCGATCTACGCACAGTTTGGCAGCCTGTTCGGGTTGACGCGGCCGTCGGTGACCGGCCCCTGCACGGGTAGCCAGACCACCGGCTGCTTCCCGACCCATGTCGATGCCAATGGCAGGACGATCGTCGATCCGCTCGTCACCTTCGTCAAGGACGGCTCGGGCAACCAGCTTTATGCCGTCCCGCTGACCGATGCGTCGGGCAACGCGATCACTAATGGCGGCACGACCACGACCTGCGCAACCGGCACGGGGACGATCGGCAATTGCACCGGCACCACGGTCAACACCGCCGTGAGCAACAGCGCCGGGCCGTTCAACGAAGTCTACTATGGCAGCACCGCACGGCCGCGGCTGTCCGTGGGCGCGGGCGTCAACTGGAACTCGCCGTTCGGCCCGCTGCGTATCGACATCGCCAAGGCCATTCTCACCCAGCCGGGCGACGACAAGAAACTCGTCACCTTCAACGTAGGAACCCAGTTCTGATGACCAAGCACCTGTCCGCCGCGGCGCTCGCCGCCGCCCTGCTCCTGCCCGCCGTCGCCGCCGCGCAGGCGCCCGGCGCGATCCTGATCGTCGATACCGACCGCATCCTGACGGAGTGCACCGCGTGCCGCGCGGCCACCACCCAGCTGCAGGCGCAGGCGCAGCAGCGCGACCAGCGCGCGCAAACGCTCGCCGCCACGCTCCAGACGCAGCAGCAGACGCTTCAGACCGCGGTCAACGCGGCCCCGAACCACCAGCCTGACGCCGCGCTTCAGGCCCGCATCGCCGCCTTCGAGCAACAGCGTAACAGCGCCGCGCAGGAGTTGCAGGGAACGGACGAGCGTCTCCGCTCGACCCAGCAGAACGTCCAGCGGCAGATCTACGCGCGGCTCGGCCCGATCATCAGCGGCGTCCAGCGTCAGCGCAACGCTTCCATCGTACTCGCCAAAAATGCGACGCTCGCCAGCGCGGACCCGATCGAGGTGACCAACGACGTGCTGACGCAGCTCAACGCGCAGCTGCCGTCGGTCAGCGTCACCCCGCTCCCGGCGCAGAACGGTGCCGCCGCCCCCGCACCCGCGCCCGCGGCCACGGGCCGTCGCAACAGCGGCGGGCGGTGAGCGAAGAACACCCGGTCGCGTCGCTAGGCCCGCTCGATGTCAAGCGGGTCATGGCGGCGCTGCCGCATCGCTACCCGATGCTGCTGGTCGATCGGGTCGAGGAGCTGATTCCCGACCGGTCGATCGCCGCGATCAAGGCGGTGACGATCAACGAGGGCTTCTTCCAGGGGCATTTCCCCGGTCGCCCGATCATGCCGGGCGTACTGATCGTCGAGGCGCTGGCGCAGGCGGCGGGGGTGCTCGCGGTGGAGAGCCTCGGCCTCGCGGGCACGGGGAAGCTCGTCTATTTCATGGCGATCGACGCGGCGAAGTTCAGGAAGCCGGTCGAGCCGGGCGTGCTGCTCCGGCTCGAGGTGGAGTTCGTCCAGAAGCGCGCCAAGGTATGCCGCTTCGCGGGCCGCGCGAGCATCGACGGCCAGCTCGCGGCCGAAGCGCAGTTCACCGCGATGATCGCCGATCCGCCAAGCGGGTGATCATCGCGCTGTGGCGCGTGCGGTGCTGTGCTCGGGCGCCTTGGGCCGCCCCGCTTCGGCTCGTTCGAGCCGCTCTTGCCGCTTTGCCTCGCGTCGCAGCTGCACCTGTTCGGCTCGGGTCAGTCGACGGGCACCACCGACGACGATGTCGCCTGGCGACTCTTGCGGGGCAGCGACCGGAGTGTCTTGCGCGGCTGCCGGAGAAACAAGGCCGAGTCCGCTCGCGACCAGTGCGGCAGCGGCCAGCGCGGCACGTCCGATCGGGCGACGATACCGGACACATACCTCCTCCCGTGCATCGGCAAGCAAAGTCATCCGCTGCGCTTCGCCCATGCGGTCGAGGTCATGCACATGCTTGTTGCAGCGCTCGCAGAATGACGTTCGCGCATCTCCAAGCTGAAGCGGAAGCGGGCAAGGGGTCACGATCGGCGGGCAATAGGGCATGGTCCGGCACCTCCACTTGGCAGGGTAGCAAAGCTGTTCCGCGTAGACCAGCCGCCCTTGCCCGGACGAACCGGCTCCGCTACCGTCCGATAGTTTTCGAGCTGGTCGGAAACCAGCCGCATCAGGAGCATATTCATGAAGCCCAATACGCATCCAGACTATCACATGATCAAGGTGCAGATGACCGACGGCACCGTGTTCGAGACCCGCTCCACCTGGGGCAAGGAGGGCGACACTATGCAGCTCGACATCGACCCGCTCGCGCATCCGGCCTGGACCGGCGGGCGCGGCACGATGCTCGACGCGGGCGGGCAGGTCGCGCGCTTCAACAAGCGGTTCGGCGGGCTGACGCTCAAGCGCTGAAGCGCGCCCGGGTTGACGCGGCGTTAGCCAGCGCCGCGTACCCCTTAGACCATGTTCGCCGCCGAATTTAAACCCGCCCAGCTGGGTCGCCGTCGCAGCGTCCGCGCGCCGGTGTCGCTCGACGCGCGCATCGGCAAGACCGCGCGCGCCTTGTGCAAGCTGGTCGACGTGTCGGTCCACGGCGCGCGGTTGCAGACCTATTCGGCGCTGACCCGCGGCGGCACGATCTGGCTGACGCTGCCCGGCGTCGGCCAGCGCGCGGCGGACGTGATGTGGGCGGACGACTTCACCGCCGGTTGCCAGTTCCACCAGCCGCTCGATGAGGACAGCGTCGAGGCGCTGATCGCGCTCAGCCAGGGCCAACGCTGAGGCGTGGCGGAGAGGGTGGGATTCGAACCCACGGTGAGCGCGAACCCACGGCGGTTTTCAAGACCGCTGCCTTAAACCACTCGGCCACCTCTCCCGCGCGCGCTCGCCTTACCGGGCGGGCGATCGGTCGTGCAAGGCCCGCGACGATTCGTGTTCCGGCGCGCGCCCCGCTGTGGCAAGGACGGGCGATGGGGCGGGTGATCAGATCGGCACGGTGGACAGCGGCGCTGCTGCTCGCGTGCATGGGCCCCGGCGGCGCGGTGTCGGCGCAGGACGATGCGGGGTTCCAGACCTTCCTCGCCTCGCTTCGCCCCCGCGCACTGGCGGCGGGGGTGAGCGCGGCAACGGCGGACTCGGTCCTGCCGACGCTGACGTTCAACGCCCGCGTCGTCGCGCTCGACCGCGCGCAGCCCGGCGCGGACCCGAACGCACCGGCGCCGAAGTTCGCGCCTTACTACCGTACGCATGTCGACGCCGCGCGGATCAGCCGCGGGCGCGAGGTATACGCGACGCAGCGCCCGCTCGCGCGCCGGTTCGAGGCGGATTCGGGCGTGCCCGAAGCGATCGCGGTGTCGATCTGGGGCAATGAAAGCAATTATGGCGTGTATACCGGCAATTTCGACCTGCTCCGCAGCCTTGCCAGCCTCGCCTATGACGGGCGGCGGCGCGAGCTGTTCACCGGCGAGTTCCTCGATGCGCTCAAGATGGTCGACCGTGGTGTTCCCCGCGAGCAGCTGAAGGGGAGCTGGGCGGGAGCCACGGGCAATCCACAGTTCCTGCCCTCCATCTACCTTCGCGTGGCGCGCGACGGCGACGGCGACGGGCGCGTGGATATCTGGCGCAGCCCGGCGGACACGCTCGCCTCGATCGCCAATTACTTCCGCGACGCCGGGTGGCGGCGCGGACAGTCCTGGGGCTTGGCGGTGAACGTACCCGCCGGCTTCGACGAGCGGCAGGTGACCAACCGGCTGCTAAGCCCGCGCTGCCCGCGCGTGTTCGCACGGCATAGCGGCTGGCGCATGATGGCCGAATGGCGCGCGCTCGGCATCCAGCCGCAATCACGCGAATGGCCCGAGGATCGCGTCCTCGCGACCTTGTTTCAGCCCGACGGGCAGGGGCAGACCGCGTATCTCTTGACGAGCAATTACCGCGTGATCCTCGACTACAACTGCTCCAATTTTTACGCGTTGTCGGTGGGACTGCTGGCCGATGCGGTCGAGAAGTAGCGCGGTCGCGGCGCTGCTGCTGAGTGGTTGCGTCGGCAGCCCGCGACCGGGCGGGTCGGCGGTCGGCTATGACGCGACGGGCGCGGCGACCTGGTATGGCGGAGCGTTCGCCGGTCGCCCGACCGCCTCGGGCGCGCCGTTCGACCCCGCCGCGTTCACCGCCGCGCACTGGACGCTGCCGCTCTGCACACTGGTCGAGGTGACCGCGCTCGACACCGGCCGCCATGCGCGCGTACTGATCAACGATCGTGGGCCACGCGACACTAGGCTGCTGATCGACCTGTCGCGCGCCGCGGCTGATGCGCTCGGCGGCGCGCGGCATCTCGCGCGCGTCCGCGTCCGCGCGGTCGCCGGACAATATCTCCCGCGCGGTGAAAAGCGTGACCTGCTCGCGCCCGACCCGCAAGCCGGGCGTGACGCGGGCGCAAGCGCCGGTTATCACGCTTCGATCACCCCGCCGAACCGATGGAACGCACCCCCGTGAAGTTGACCTATCTCGCGCCGCTCACCCTCGTCCTGCTCGCCGTGCCGGGCCAGGCCGCTGCGCCCGTGTTCGACACACCCGCGCCGGTCGCGTTCATGCAGGACCTGTCCTCGGGCGCGGTGCTGTATCAGAAGGACGCGGACCGCCGGATGCCGCCCGCCTCGATGGCGAAGATGATGACGGTCTACCTCGCCTTCGACCTTATCCAGCACGGCCAGCTCAGGCTCGACCAGAAGATCGCGGTGCGGCCCGAGACGTGGAAGAAGTGGCATTCGCAGGGCTCGACGATGTTCCTCGGCGTCGGCGAGCAACCGACAGTGGCGGACCTGCTCCACGGTATCGTGACGCTGTCCGGGAACGACGCCTGCGTGGTGCTGGCGGAGGGCGTGGCGGGGACCGAGGAGGCGTTCGTCGGTCAGATGAACGAGGCGGCGGCGCGGATCGGGCTGCACGAGAGCCATTTCGGCACCTCCAACGGCTGGCCCGACAACGGCGTGACCTATGTCACCGCGCGTGACCTCGGCAAGCTGGCGGTGGCGACGATCCAGAACCATCCGCAGCTATACCGCACCTTCTATTCGCAGCGCAGCTTCAGCTGGGGCAAGACGCTGGGCGCGGGCAAGGACATCAGCCAGGAGAACCGCGATCCCTTGCTCGGTCGCGTCGCGGGCGCGGACGGGCTCAAGACCGGGCACACCGACGAGGCAGGCTATGGCTTTACCGGTTCCGCGGAGCAGGGCGGGCGACGGCTGGTGATGGTGGTGGCCGGTCTCAACAGCTTCAACCAACGCATTGAAGAGTCGGTCAAGTTCATGGACTGGGGCTTTCGTTCGTGGCAGCAGAAGACGCTGGCGCACAAGGGCAAGCTGGTCGAGACGGCGGACGTGCAGCTGGGCGACAGCAATCATGTCGGGCTGGTGACGGCGCAGGACCTGAAGGTGACGCTGCCCGGCGGCGCTGTGCCGGTGATGCAGGCCAAGGTCGTGTATGACGGCCCGATCAAAGCACCGATCAAGGCGGGGCAGCATGTCGCCGACCTCGTCGTCACCTCGCCGGGCCTGCCCGAGCAGACGCTACCGCTGGTGGCGCAGGCGGATGTGGCGCAGGCGGGGTTCTTCGGGCGCGCCTGGGCGGGGCTGCGCTCGCTGTTCGGCGGGTGAGCGCGGCGGCGCGCTTCATTACGCTGGAGGGCGGGGAGGGCGCGGGCAAATCGACCCAGGCGCGCGCACTCGCGGCGGCGCTGGCGGAGCGCGGCATCGACGCGGTGGTGACGCGTGAGCCGGGCGGGAGCGAAGGCGCGGAGGCGATCCGGACGTTGCTGCTCGGCGGCGGTGTCGACCGCTGGAGCGCGCGGGCTGAGGCACTTTTGTTCGCGGCCGCGCGTGCGGACCATGTCGAGCGGTTGATCCGCCCGGCGCTGGCGGCGGGACGGTGGGTGATCTGCGACCGGTTTCTCGACTCGACGCGGGCCTATCAGGGTGCGGGTGAGGAGGCGGAGGACGCCTCGATCCTCGCTCTCCATGCATTCGGCTCCAAAGGGCTGCTGCCCGATCGAACGATCGTGCTCGAACTGTCACTTGCCGAAGGGGAGGCGCGCGCTTCCAAGCGCGACGGCGCTGCGGCGGACCGGTTCGCCGCGCGCGGGCGGGCGTTCCACGAGGCGGTCGCGCGCGGCTTCCACGCCATCGCCGAGCGCGAGCCCGAGCGGGTGCGCGTCGTCGACGCGAGCGGCGCGCCCGAACAGGTGACCGCGCGGCTGCTCACCGGGCTCGCCGACCTGCTGCCATGATCTCGCTTATCGGCCATGATCGCGCACACGAGGCGTTCCTCGCCGCCGCGAGCGGGGGAGCGCTCCACCACGCCTGGCTGCTCACCGGCCCGGCGGGGGTGGGCAAGGCGACGTTCGCACGTGCGGCGGCGCTCAGGCTGCTTGCGGCGGCGAGCGACGCGAACTTGCCGCCTGCGTTCGACGTCTCGCCCGACCACCGCATCGCCAAGCTGTTCGCGGCGGGTTCGCACCCCGACTTCCGCCTGCTCCAACGCCTGCCCAAGAAAGATGCGAAAGACCCAGGCGAGGGCCGCGCGCCCGACCTCGCACGCAACGTCAGCGTCGATCAGGTCCGTGCGCTGCTGGCGAGCTTCGCGACCACGCCCGCGCTGTCGCCCCGCCGCGTCGTTGTGATCGACGCGATCGACGATCTCGAGCGCGCCGCCGCCAATGCGCTGCTCAAGGGGCTGGAGGAGCCGCCCGCCGGGACTGTGTTCCTGCTCGTCAGCCACATGCCGGGTCGCCTGCTGCCGACGATCCGCTCGCGCTGTCGCGTGCTGCGGTTCGAGCCGCTGGGCGAGGAAAACATGGCGCGCGTTCTCGCCGATGCGCTGTCCGAGGCGGATCAGACCGAGCTACGCGCGCTGGTCCGCGCGGGGGCGGGCTCGCCCGGGCGCGCGCTCGGCTATGCGGGGCTGGACCTCGCCACGATCGACGCCGCGCTGGCGAGCATCGCCGGCGGTGGCGACCGCGACAATGCGCGCCGCCTCAAGCTGGCGCAATCGCTCGCGCCAAAAGCGGCGCAGCCGCGTTATGAGGCGTTCCTGGAGCGTGTGCCGACCTTCCTCGCCGACGCCGCCGCGTATCGGCAAGGTCCCGCGCTCCGCGCCGCGCTCGACGCCCATGCCCAAGCGCGCGACATCGCGGGGGCCGCGCGCGGGCTGTCACTCGACGCGGCCGCGACCGTGTTCGAGATGGCGGGCTTGGTGGCGACGCTGGCGAGCGCGCCCGCGAACGGCTAGGGTGCGCAGCATGGCCGAACCGTTCTACATCACCACCGCGATCAGCTATCCGAACGGGCGCCCGCATATCGGCCACGCCTATGAAGCGATCGCCGCCGACGCGATCGCGCGTTTCCAGCGGCAGGCGGGGCGCGACGTCCGGTTCCAGACCGGCACCGACGAACACGGCCTCAAGATGGTGCAGACCGCGCGCGAGCGGGGCGTCGACACGCGCGCGCTCGCAGATGAGATGTCCGGCCATTTCCATGACATGGACAACCGCCTTAACATCTCGTACGACCATTTCATCCGCACGGTGGAGCCCGACCATCACGAGGCCAGCGCTGCGCTGTGGCGCGCTATGGAGGCGGCTGGCGATCTCTACCTCGACCGCTACGAGGGCTGGTACTCGGTCCGCGACGAAGCCTTCTATACCGAAGCCGAGCTGACCGAGACCGACGGGGTCAAGCTGTCGCCGCAGGGCACACCCGTCGAGTGGACGGCGGAGGAGACGTGGTTCTTTCGCCTGAGCAAGTACGAACAGCCGCTGCTCGATCACTATGCTGCCAACCCGGATTTCATCCGCCCGGAGGCACGGCGCAACGAGGTGCTGCGCTTCGTCGAGGGCGGACTGACGGACCTGTCCGTCTCGCGGACCAGCTTCGATTGGGGCGTGAAGGTGCCGGGCAGCCCGGGGCACGTCATGTATGTCTGGGTCGACGCGCTCGCCAATTATCTCACCGGCGTCGACTATCCGGCGCGGGGCGAGGCGTTTGAGCGGTACTGGCCCGCCGACCTGCACCTGATCGGCAAGGACATCGTCCGTTTCCACGCGGTCTATTGGCCCGCGTTCCTGATGTCTGCGGGCCTGCCGCTGCCTCGCCAAGTGTTCGGCCACGGCTTCCTGCTCCACCGCGGCGAGAAGATGAGCAAGTCGCTCGGCAACGTGGTCGACCCGATCGGGCTGGCGGATCGCTACGGTGTCGACGCGCTCCGCTACTTCCTCTTGCGCGAGGTGAGCTTCGGACAAGATGGCAGCTGGTCGGCGGAAGCCATTGTTTCGCGGGCGAATGCGGAACTTGCCAATGCCTTCGGTAACCTTGCGCAGCGGACGCTGTCGTTCATCGCCAAGAACCTAGACGGCGCTTTGCCGGAGCGGGGGAGGGCGGCAGACATCGACGGCGTGCTGATCGAGGAGGTCACCGTCGCCTGCGCCGGGTTCAAGGCGGCGTTCGACGACCTCGCGCTCAACCACGGGATCGAGATGTGGTTGGGCGGCGTGTTCGCGTGCAACGCCTATATCGACGCCGAAGCGCCTTGGTCGCTCCGCAAGACCGACCCGGAGCGAATGCACGCGGTATTGCGGACGCTGGTGCGCGCGATTCGGATGCTGGCGATCACGATCTTGCCGGTGGTCCCGGATGCGGCGGCCAAGGTACTCGATCAGGTCGGTGCGGAGGACGCACGCGATCATGCGGCGGTCGACGACGACGGCTGGTACGACACGCTTGCCGCTACGGACTTCCGCATCGTCGCGCCGACGCCGGTGTTCCCGCGGCTCGAGCTGCCCGCGGCGGAGGCGGCCTGATGCTCGCTGACAGCCATTGTCACCTCAACTACAAGGGCGTCGCCGAGCAACAGGCGGCGGTGCTCGAGCGCGCCCGCGCGCGCGGCGTGACGGCGATGCTCAACATCGCCACGCGCGCGAGCGAGTGGGACGCGGTGATCGCCACCGCCGAGCGCGAGCCGGACGTGTGGGCGACGGTCGGCATCCACCCGCACGAGGCGGACGCGCATCCCGAGGTCGACGCCGCCCGGCTGATCGAACGTGCAGCGCATCCGCGCGTGGTGGGGCTGGGGGAGAGCGGGCTCGATTACCATTATGACCACTCCGACCGTGCGCGTCAGCAGGCAAGCTTCCGCGCGCACATCGCCGCCGCGCGCGAGACGGGGTTGCCGCTGGTGGTGCATACCCGCGATGCGGAGGCGGATACCGCCGCAATCCTGCGCGACGAGATGGGGCAGGGCGCGTTCCCTTGCGTGATCCATTGCTTCACGGGGACAAGCGCCTTTGCGGATCAAATGCTTGCGCTCGGCTTCACCATCTCCATCTCAGGTATTGTGACGTTCAGGAACGCGCGCGAGTTGCAGGAGGTCGCCGCCCGGCTGCCGCTCGACCGGTTGCTGGTCGAGACCGACGCGCCGTTTCTCGCGCCGGTGCCGCATCGCGGCAAGCCCGGCGAACCGGCGTTCGTCGCCGACACGGTCGCGTTCCTCGCCGAGCTGAGAGGGGAGGAGCCTGAAATGCTCGCCGAAGCGACGGCGCGAAACTTCCACGCATTGTTCACCAAAACCGCGGCATGAAGATTCGCATCCTCGGCTCGGGCACGTCGTCGGGGGTGCCGCGCATTGGCAATGACTGGGGCGCATGCGATCCGGCCGAGCCGCGCAACCGTCGCACCCGCGCGTCCGCGCTCGTCGAGCATGAGGGGACGCGCATCCTGATCGACACCAGCCCCGACATGCGCGACCAGCTGCTCGCCGCCGGAGTAGGGATGGTCGACGCGGTGATCTGGACGCATGACCATGCCGACCACCTCCACGGCATCGACGACCTGCGGCAGATGTTTCACAATGGGGGCCGCCCAGTGCGCGCGCTCGCCCGGCCCGCGATGATCGAGGCGATCGTCCAGCGGTTCGGCTACGTCTTTAACGGTCGTACGGGCTATCCCGCGACGGTCGAGATCGAGCCGCTGCCCGACCGGGTCAGGATCGGCGAGATCGACATATTCACCGTCGACCAGCCGCATGGGCGGATCGCCTCGGCGGGGCTGCGGTTCGAGGCTGACCGCCAGTCGATCGGCTATGCAACTGACTTTCACGAGCTCACCCCGGCGATGGCGGCGCATTATCGCGGGCTCGACATCTGGGTTGTGGACGCGCTCCGCCGCGCGCCGCATCCGACGCACCCGACACTCGACGCGGTGCTGGGCTGGGTTGGCGAGTTAAAGCCGGAGCGCACCGCGTTGATCCATATGGATAACTCGATGAACTATCGCTCGCTTCTCGATGTGCTGCCCGCCGGGGTGGAGCCGGGCTATGACGGGCTGGAGCTGGCATGTTGACGGGGGAGCATGGGCCGACGACGTTCGCCTATCTGCTGCTGCTCGCGCTGCCGATCTCGGCGCTGATCGCGCGGCGGGTGCCGTTGCTCAGGGTGCTGTGGATGGGGCTGACCTGGGTGGTCCTGTTCGGGGTGCTGCTGCTCGTCGTCGGGCAGCGCGAGCGTTTCGACCCGCTGATGGCGCGCGCGGCCAAGCTGTTTCACCTCGACGACCAGAGCGTCGTCGGGTCGGAGGTCCGCATCCGCATGAGCCCGGACGGGCATTTCTGGGCGCGCGCGAACGTCGCGGGGGTCGAGCGGCGGATGCTGATCGACAGCGGCGCGACCGTCACCGCACTGTCGACCGACACCGCGCGCGAGGCCGGGCTGGAGGTCAAAAATAGCGTGTTCCCGATGGAACTTCGCACCGCCAACGGCTCGATCACCGCCAAGGTGTCGACCGTGGACGAGTTGCGCCTTGACAACGTGGTCGCGCGCGACCTGCCGGTGGTGGTGTCGCCGGCGTTCGGCGACACCGACGTGCTGGGGATGAACTTCCTGTCGCGGCTGAAAAGCTGGCGCGTGGAAGGGCGGACGCTGGTGCTGGTGCCGCACCATCCCGATCCGAGGTTTACATAATGTGTATTATCGAACTCGCGCCAGAGTCTCTCACAGGTTACTTTCGTTTGGTTAATCGTGATTGAGCGTCTGGTAACCATCATGGCCCGTCTCCGCGACCCGGAACACGGCTGCGACTGGGATGGCGCACAGACCTTTGCCACGATTGCGCCTTACACGATCGAGGAGGCGTACGAGGTCGCGGACGCGATCGAGCGTGGAGACTGGGCGGACCTCAAGGACGAACTCGGCGACCTGCTGCTTCAGGCCGTGTTTCATAGCCGCATCGCCGAGGAAGCCGGGCTGTTCGCCCTACCGGACGTCGTAGCCGCGATCAGCGACAAGATGGAGCGCCGCCACCCGCACATCTTCGGCGACGGTCCTAACCCCGGCTGGGAAGCGCTGAAGGCGGCCGAGCGCGCCGCCAGGCCCGACGCGAGCGCGCTGGCGGGTGTCGCGACCGGCCTCCCCGCCCTGCTCCGCGCCGAGAAGTTGCAGAAGCGCGCCGCCCGCACCGGCTTCGACTGGCCCGACGCCAGCGGCCCGCGTGCGAAGATTGACGAGGAGCTGGCCGAGGTCGAAACCGCCGGGCCGGACGAGCTCGAAAGCGAGATCGGCGACCTGCTATTCTCGGTCGTCAACTGGGCGCGCCACCTCGGCGTCGACCCCGAAGCGGCACTACGGTCGGCAAACGCAAAGTTCGAATGCCGCTTTCGCGCAATGGAAGGCGAGGCTGGCGAGGCGTTCGCCGCGCTCAGCCTGGAGGACAAGGAAGCGTTGTGGGCGGCGGTCAAGCGCTCCGCTGCATGAAGCGCTCATAATCGCGCGGTGCGAGCCGGACGTCGTAGCCGACCCCGCCCTCGCCTGCGTCCTCCTGCCCCAGCACCTCGCCATGCGCGTGCAGCCAGGCCGCGCCCGCCCCGTCGGTCGCGGGTAGCGTGACATGGTAAAGAAGGTGTCCGCGCGTCAGCCGCTCGGCCATGTTCGCGAGCAGCACGTCGACCCCCTCCCCGCTCAGCGCAGAGATCGCCACCACATCTTCGCGCCGCGCCGCTTCGGCCAGCATCGCCTCGTGCGCTTCGGGGTCGAGCAGGTCGAGCTTGTTCCACGCCTCGATACGCGGTGTCGTCTCCGCCACGCCGATTTCGGTCAGCACCGCTTCCACATCGACGCGCTGCGCCTCGCTGTCCGGGTGCGCGATGTCGCGAACGTGGAGGAGCAGGTCGGCGGACACCACTTCCTCCAGCGTCGCCTTGAACGCGGCGACGAGCTGCGTCGGCAGTTCGGACACGAAACCGACCGTGTCCGACAGGATCGCCTTGTCGAGACCCGGCAGCGCGATCTGGCGCAACGTCGGGTCGAGCGTCGCGAACAGCAGGTTTTCCGCCATCACGCCCGCGCCGGTCAGCCGGTTGAACAGCGTCGACTTGCCCGCATTGGTATAGCCCACGAGCGCGATCACCGGCCACGGCGCACGCTGGCGCCGGTCGCGGTGGAGTCCACGGGTGCACGTGACCTGGTCGAGCTCGCGGCGCAGCTTCGCCATGCGGTCGCGGATCAGCCGCCGGTCCGCCTCGATCTGGGTCTCGCCGGGGCCGCCGAGAAAGCCGAACCCGCCGCGCTGGCGCTCGAGATGCGTCCAGCTGCGCACCAGCCGTCCGGCCTGATAGTCAAGGTGCGCGAGCTCGACCTGCAACCGCCCTTCCGCCGTCGCCGCGCGCTCGCCGAAGATCTCGAGAATCAGCCCGGTCCGGTCGATCACCTTCGCCTTTAGCGCGGTCTCGAGATTGCGCTGCTGCACCGGGCTGAGGCTCGCGTCGACAACGACGAGCTGCGCGTCCTCCTGCGCGACCGCCGTCGCCAGCGCCTCGACCTGGCCCGAGCCCATCAGCGTCGCGGGGCGCGGCTGGCGCAACTTGACCGCGAGCTTGTCGGCGACGATCACGCCGATCGCCTCGGCCAAGCCTGCGGTCTCCGCCAGCCGCGCGTGGACATCGCGACTCGCCCCGCCCCGGTCGGGCAGCACCACCAGCGCGCGCGCGCCGCGCGCGAACTCGTCCCGGTCGCGGTCGAACCCGGCGCTCAAGCGTCGTCCGTTTCAGCTGGCTCTTCGGCAAGGTTAAGCGGTCGCGCGGGCTGTACGGTCGAGACCGCGTGCTTGTAGACTAGCTGCGACATGCCGTCGCGCTGAAGCAACATGCAGAACAGGTCAAATGCCGCGACATAGCCTTGCAGCATGACGCCGTTGACGAGGAACATGGTCACGCTGTCGTCCGAGCGGGTCACCGCGTTGAGGAAAATCTCCTGCAACCCCGGCTGCTTGCGCGCGCTCTCTCCCACCTGGTCGATGATGTCCGAAAAGTCGATCTGCCCGGCGGGCATGATGGTGGAGATGGCGTGCTTGTAGATCAGCTGCGATTGCCCGTCGCGGCGAAGCAGCACCGAGAAATTATCGAACCAGGTGACGATGCCCTGCAACTTGACACCCTTGACCAGGAACATGGTCACCGGCGTCTTGCCGCGGCGAAGCGCGTTCAGGAACAGGTCCTGTAGCGAGGTCTGCTTGTCGGCCATCTATCAAGCCCCTTGTTGGCGGGACGTGCCCGCGGGCGGCGCCGTTACCCGGCGTCGGTTGCGGCCCAAGCCGGGCCGTGTCACTAACCTAAGGTTGCCCTGCGCTCGCGGCTAGTCGTCGCGCGTGTCCGAAATGCCCAGAAGCTTGAGCTTGCGGTGCAGCGCCGAGCGTTCCATGCCGATGAAACTCGCCGTGCGCGAGATATTGCCGGAGAAACGCCTGATCTGCACGCGAAGATATTCGCGCTCGAACGACTCGCGTGCCTCGCGCAGCGGCGCGCCCATGATCGCGCCACCCCCCGAACCGCCGGCGTCCGCCCCCTCGCCCAGCACTTCGGCGGGCAGCAGGTCGAGGTCGATCCGCGCGAGGCGATCCCCGGGCGCGAGGATGATGGTGCGCTCGACGACGTTTCGCAGCTGACGGACATTGCCCGGCCAATCATAGCTTTGCAGCGCGACCATCGCTTCCGGCGCGATCTCGGGCGTGCGGACCCGTCGCTCGGTCGCATAATGCGCGATGAAGAACGCGACCATCGGTGGAATGTCCTCGCGCCGCTCCGCCAGCGCGGGAATTACGACCGGGACGACGTTGAGCCGATAGTATAGGTCCTCGCGGAAACGCCCCGCCGCGATCTCCGCGGCAAGGTCGCGCGACGTCGCCGACACGACGCGCACGTCCACCTTCACCACGCGCGTCCCGCCCACGCGGGTAAAGCTTTGCTCGGTCAGCACGCGCATGATCCGCGCCTGCGTCGCCACCGGCATGTCGGCGATCTCGTCGAGGAACAGCGTGCCGCCATGCGCCTGCTCGAGCAGCCCGGGACGGACGAGGTCACCTCCCTGCTCCACCCCGAACAGCTCTTCCTCGACCCGCTCGGGCGTCATCCGCGCGGCGCTGACGACCGTGAACGGCCCGGTCACGCGCGGGCTCCAGCTGTGCAGCAGCCGCGCCGCGACCTCCTTGCCGACGCCCGCCGGGCCGGTGATCAGCACCCGGCTGCCGGTCGCGGCGACCCGCTTCAGCGTCGCGCGAACGGTGTTGATCGCCGCCGACGCGCCGGTCAGGTCGTTGTCGCGCCCCGCCGACAGCCGCAGCGAGGCGAGCTCCTGCCGCAGCCGCTCGGTCTCCGTCGCGCGCTCGACGAGGAGCAGCAGCCGCTCCGCCTCGAACGGCTTTTCGATGAAGTCGGACGCGCCGCGACGGATCGCGGCAACGGCAGTGTCGAGATTGCCATGGCCGGAGATGACCAGCACCGGCAATGACGGATCACGCCGCTTGATCTCGTCGAGCAGGTCGAGCCCGTCGAGCCGCGAGCCCTGTAGCCAGACGTCGAGCAGCACCAGGCTGGGTCGCCGCGCGGCGATCGCCTCCAACGCCGCGTCGCTGTTGGCGGCGTCGCGAGTCTGATAGCCCTCGTCCTCCAGCACGCCGGCGACGAGTTCGCGGATGTCGAGTTCGTCATCGACGACGAGGATATCGAGCGGCATGGGTCAGGTCCGGACGGGGGAAAACGTGGCGAGCTGCGCGTCACCGGGCAGAACGGGGCCGGGCAGATCGCGGCCGGGCAGATCGGGCATGTCGTCCTCAGCGGTGTCGAGCGCGGCAAGCCGGTGGGTGTCGAACGTCATCCGCACCACCGTGCCGCCGCTTGGCCGGTCGGAAAAGTCCATCGTTCCCGCATGTTCCTCCACGATCTTCTTGACGATCGCGAGCCCCAGGCCGGTGCCTCGCGCGCGCGTGGTCATATAGGGCTCAACGATGCGGTCGCGCTCGGGCGGCAAGCCGACGCCGGTGTCGGCGACCTCGACGCAGACACGGCCAGGCGCATCGGACAGCGTGACCGTCACTTCCCCGCCCCGGCCCGCGGCCTCGATCGCCTCCACCGCGTTCTTGACGATGTTGGTCAGCGCCTGCCCGATCTGGCGGCGGTCGCAGACCAGCGTCGGCGCGGCGTCGTGCAGCAGGCTGAACCGGACCGCCGGATGCGCGACCTCGTGGAGGAGCAGCGTCTGGCGGGCGATGTCGACCAGCGGCTCTTCCCGGAACACGGGCTTGGGCATCCGCGCGAACGAGGAGAACTCATCCACCATGCGCCGGAGGTCACCGACCTGGCGGACAATGATGTCGGTCAGCCGCGCGAAGGTCGTGTCGCCCGGCTCGACATTCCTGCCATAGCGCCGCTGAAGCCGCTCGGCGGCGAGCTGGATCGGGGTCAGCGGGTTCTTGATCTCGTGCGCGATCCGGCGAGCGACGTCCGACCAGGCGGCGAGGCGCTGGTTGCGGAGCTGATGCGTCATGTCGTCGAAGGTGAGGATCGGCCCCGCTTCGGCGCGAGCGATGCGGACCGCCAGCGTCCGCGCCTCCGCGCCCGCCTGTATCTCCACCACCGCCTCGCGCTGGCCGCTGTCGATCATCTCGTTGAGCTCGGGGGCGACCTCCCCCAGCGGACGACCCACCGGCGACACGCCGATGTCGAGCAACGCCGTCGCCGACGCATTGATGATCCGCACCGTCCGGTCGGGCGCGACCGAGATCACGCCAGCCGACACGCCGCCCATCACCGCCTCTATCAGCGCGCGCCTCGAATCGAGCGCCGCGGTCTGCTGCTGCAGTTCGCCGGTCATGCGGTTGAACGCGTTGGCGAGCGTGCCGACCTCGTCGCGCGTGCGCGGGGCGGCGACGCGCGCGGTGAGGTCGCCCCCCTCCACGCGGCGCGCGGCATCGACCAGCTCACCCACCGGCGCGACCAGCCGGTCCGCGACCGCGAGCGCGATCCACACCGCGACGCCGACGATCAGCAGCGACACCGCCAGCAGCGCGGCGTTGAACCGAAGCTGGAGGCTGCGCGAGCGCGCTTGCAACGCCCGGTAATCGGCCAGGATCGCATCGCCCCGGCGGAGCTGCGCGGCGAGTTGCGGGTCGAAGATGCGCGCCGCGTACACATAGGTATGCGCCTGATAGGCGAGCGGGACGATCGCGCCGATACGGTCGCTGCTGCTCACCGTCACGACCGGCGCGCCGCGGTCGAGGTCCGCCATCATCTGCGTCGTGATCACGTTCTTGAGCGGGCGACCATAGGGGTTCAGCACCGCGAGCGGGTCCTTCTCGCCGCGTTGCAGGATCATCGCCTCCGACAGGCCGCGTCGGTACGTCTGGAACAGCAGGCCCTTCTCGAACTGGCTGCTGTCGATCGGCATTTGGCGGAGATAGCCGGCGAGGTCACCGCCCATCGCGCCGACCTCGCCCGCGACCGAGGTCAGCTCCCGCGTGTAGTTCCCCTGCACCAGCGCGCTGGCGTTCACCAGCATCGCGCGGGCGCGCGCCGAGGACGAGAACTCGATGCCATATTGCAGCAACAACGACGCGGCGAGCGCGACCAGCAACATCGGCACCGCGGCCATGACGGAGAACAGGGCGACGAGCCGGACATGGAGCTGCCCCTCGCCGCCGATCGGCGAGCGCGCCGCGCGCCGGTGCGCGATCCTGCGCCCCAACAGGATCATCAGCGCGACCCCGGGGACGAGGTTGGCGACCAGCAGCAACGCGACCAGTCCCTGCGGCAACAGCTCCTGCGCCCGCGCGTGCGCGGCGATGACGTAATAGCTCGCCACGCCGATCGCCGCCGCGACGGCCAGCACCGCCACCTCCACCAAGGGGGTGACGTGGAAGCGATGCCGCGGCTCGGCTGGGTCCATGGGGCTGACGCCGGCGATCATCGTGCCAGGCGATACACGCTTGGTGTTGCCCGGAAAACACAATCTTGGCCCGGGTCACCCCGGGGCAGCGCCGTTCGGACGCGGCTGGAGGCCGAGCGCGTCCAATCGCTTGCGAAGCGTGTTGCGGTTCAGCCCGAGCGCACGCGCGGCGCGAAGCTGATTGCCGCCGTATCGAACCAACACCGCCTCGATCAGCGGGCGCTCGACTTCCTCGATGACGCGTTGATGGAGCGAGCCGTCGTCCCACACGTGCCGGTTCTCCGCCGAAAGCCGGTCGAGATACGCGCGGACGGCCTCCGCGAGGTCGGGCGCGCGGACGACGCTCTCTCCCCGCGCGGCGAGCATAGGCGCGACATCGCCCGCGCCCAACACCTCGTCACGCGACAACACGCACAGCCGACGTATGAGATTCTCGAGCTCCCGCACATTTCCCGGCCAGCGATGCGCCGCCAGCAACGCGACCGCGTCGGCGTCGAGCGTGCGGCGGGGCAGTCCTTGCGCGGCGGCAAGGTCGAGGAAGTGCCGGGCGAGCAGCACCACGTCGTCGCCGCGCTCGCGAAGCGGCGGCACCGCGAGCGGCACGACGTGGAGCCGGTAGAACAGGTCCTCGCGAAACCGCCCGACTTTGACAAGCGTAGCCAGGTTCTGATGGGTCGCCGCCACGATCCGCACGTCGGCGCGGATCGACCGTGCGCCGCCGACGGTCGTGAACTCGCCCGACTGGAGCACCCGCAGCAATCGCGTCTGCGCTTCAAGCGGCATGTCACCGATCTCGTCGAGGAACAGCGTGCCCCTCGCCGCCTGCTCGAAACGTCCGACCGCCCGCGCGGCCGCGCCGGTGAACGCACCGCGCTCATGGCCGAACAGCTCCGCCTCGATCAGCTCGCGCGGGATCGCGGCCATGTTGACGGCGACGAACGGCGCGGCGCGGCGCGGCCCGAGATCGTGGATTGCGCGCGCCACGAGTTCCTTGCCCGTGCCCGACTCGCCGGTGATGAGGACAGTGAGGTCGGCCGCGGCCACACGGGCGATGACGCGGTACACCTCCTGCATCGCCGGGGAGCGCCCGACGAGCGGGAGCGACTCTTCGACCGGCAGGGAGGGTTCCTCCCCCCGCAAACCGCGCGCGAGCGCGGCGGCAACCGTAGCGGTCAAGCGGTCGAGATCGAAGGGTTTGGGCAGGTAATCGAACGCGCCCGCTTCCGTCGCACGAACCGCGGTGGTGAGCGTGTTGCGCGCGGACAGGACGATGATCGGCAGCGTGGGGTCGCTCTCCGCCAGCTGCGCGGCGCGCTCGAGCCCGTCGCCATCGGGCAGCACCACGTCCGTGACCAGCACATCGGGCCGCGCTCGCGCGAGGTCGCGATCCAGCTCGGCGAGGCTCGCCGCGGTCCGAACCTCGTGCCCGGCGCGGCGCAGCGCCTGCGTCACCACCGTCCGGATCGCGGCGTCGTCGTCGACGACCAGCACCCGGCTCATGCGGCGCGCGGCAGCAGCAGGCGGAACACGGTGACTACGGGCTCGCCCTCGCGCGCATATCGGACCAGCCCGCCCATGTCGCGCACCAGCTTGTCGACCAGCGCGAGGCCGAGCCCCTGCCCTTCGGGTCGCCCCGACACGAACGGGTCGAACAGCTGGTCTGCGATCTCGGCGGGCGCGCCCGGGCCGTTGTCGATCACCGCGATCTCGATCGGCAGCGCGCGACGCGGTCGTCCCGGCCCGGCGCTCACCGTCATGCCATGCCGGTACGCCGTCGAGAGGGTGATGCGCCGATCGGCTTGCGGGCCAAGCGCTTCCGCCGCGTTCTTGACGAGGTTGAGCAGCACCTGGACCAACGCGTCGCGGTTCACCTCGGCGTCGGGGAGCGAGGGGTCGAACCGCTCTTCCCACCGGACATGGCGCGCAAACCCCGCGGCCGCGACCCGACGCACATGGGCGAGCACCGGGTAGATATTTTCCGCAGCGATCGGCAGCGCGCGTGCGTCGGTGAAGTCCTGCATCCGGTCGATCAGCCCAGCGATGCGGTCGACCTCGTTGACGATCAGCGTTGTCAGCTCGCCCGCGCCGAGCAGCTGCGCCGCGCCGCGAATGCCCGACAGCGGGTTCTTGATCTCGTGCGCGAGCATCGCCGCCGCGCCGATCGCTGCACGCGCTCCGGCGGCGGGGCGGTCGAACCCGCGCGGGCCGGCGGGATGCAGCGTCACCACCCGCCAGCCGGGCCGGTCGGGCAGCTCCGCCCCGGCAATGTCGACGCGTAGCCGCAGCCCGCGCGCGGTCTCCACCTCCGCATCGAACGCCGCAAAATCGTCCGCGCGCCGCTGCTGGCCGGGCAGCACGGCGGTGAACGATTGCCCCCGCATCGCCCGCTCGGACCAGTTGAGCAGCTGTTCGCACGCGGCATTCGCCTGCGCGATGCAACCGTCGGGATCGAGCGTCAGCACCGCCACGGGCAACGCGGCGACCAGCTCGGCCGGCCCGGGCCGCGCGGCACCGGTCACCTCAGGCCGCCGCGCGATCGAGCCAGAGCGCGTAGAACTGCGCGAGCATGGCACGGACGCGCGCCGGGTCCGGCTCTTGGTTGACGTGGTTGCGGAATTCGGCCGAGCCGGGCAGTCCGCGCGTGTACCAGCCGAGGTGCTTCCTCGCCATGTTGACACCGGTGACGATGCCATAATGGTCGAGCATCGCCTCGTAATGCACTGCGATCAAACGATATTGCTCGTCGAGCGACGGGTCGGGTACGCGCCCGCCACCGCCCAGCGCCGCCATCACCTGCGCGAGCAACCACGGGCGTCCGTACGCGCCGCGCCCGATCATCACCCCGTCCGCGCCCGACTGGTCGAGCGCCGCGCGCGCGTCCTCGACCGAGCAGATATCGCCGTTGACGATCACCGGGATCGACACCGCCGCTTTGACCCGCGCGACGAAGCGCCAATCCGCCTCGCCCTTGTACATCTGGTTTCGGGTGCGCCCGTGAACGGTGACCAGCTTCGCGCCGAGGTCCTGCGCGATGCGCGCGAGCTCGGGCGCATTGAGGCTGTCGTGGCACCAGCCCATCCGCATCTTGACCGTGACCGGAACCGACACCGCCTTCACCGTCGCGTCGATCAGTTGCGCGGCGAGTTTCAGGTCGCGCATCAGCGCGGAGCCCGCGTCGCCGTTGGTGACCTTGCGGACCGGACAACCCATGTTGATGTCGACGATCGCCGCGCCGCGATCCTCGCTCAGCTTCGCGGCTTCGGCCATCTCGCGCGGGGTGCAGCCGACGAGCTGCATCGACACCGGCTCCTCGACCGGGTCCCAAGCATATTTCTGCAAGCTCTGGCGCGTGTCGCGGATCGCCGCCTGGCTGGCGATCATCTCCGTCACGTTGAGGCCGGAGCCATAGCCGCGCACCGCGACCCGGAACGGACGATCGGTGACGCCTGTCATCGGCGCGAGGATCACCGGCGTCTCGATCCGGACCGGGCCGATCTGCAAAGGGCTGAGCGTGCGCATGTGCCTAAGTTTCGGGCAGGTAGTCGAGCGGGCGGGTCGGGGCAAGGCTGGCGGGCGCGAGGGCGTTGGGCTAGGCGCGCGGCATGACCGAAGTTCGCACCGTCGCGCTGTTGATGGCCGCGGGCCAGGGCGTCCGCAGCGGCGGGGGCGTGCCCAAGCAGTTCCGCGCGCTCGGCGGCAAAGCGATGCTGGCCCATGCCTATGCCGCGCTGAAGTTCCATCCGGCGGTGCACGAGGTGATCGTGATCTGCGGTGCCGACCAGCAAGCGGCGACGCGCGCGGTGCTGGGCGATGGGGTGCGCATCATTACCGGCGGCGCGACCCGGCGCGAATCGGTCCGCAACGGGCTGGAGGCGCTCCACCAGGAACAGGCCGACCGCGTGTTGATCCACGACGCCGCTCGGCCGTTCCTACCGGCAGCGGTCATCGACAGATTGCTCGCCGCGCTCGATACGCACGAGGGCGCGGTCCCGGCGCTGCCGGTCGCTGACACGCTTGTGCGCTGGGACGGAGCGCTCGGCGACAACGTCGCCCGCCACGGCCTGTATCGCGTGCAGACGCCGCAGGCGTTCATGTATGACGTCATCCTCGCCGCGCATCGCGACTGGCCCGATGGCGAGGAGGCGACCGACGACGCGCAGATGGTGCGCCTCGCGGGGCTGGAGGTCACTATCGTGGGAGGCGACCCGATGCTGGAGAAGATCACGCATCCGCAAGACTTCGCCGCGGCCGAGGCGCGGCTCGCGGCGGCGATGGACGTGCGGGTCGCGACCGGCTTCGACGTCCACCGGCTCGAGGCAGGGGAGGAGCTGTGGCTCGGCGGCGTGCTGATCCCGCACGACAAGGGGCTGTCCGGGCATAGCGATGCGGACGTCGCGCTTCACGCGATCACCGACGCGTTGCTCGGCACGATCGCGGACGGCGACATCGGCTCTCACTTCCCGCCCAGCGACCCGCAATGGCGCGGCGCGGACTCGGCGCGTTTCCTGATCCACGCTGCGGACTTGATCGCGCGCGGCGGCGGGGCCATCTCCTTCATCGACCTGACGTTGATCTGCGAAGCGCCCAAGGTCGGCCCGCACCGGGATGCCATTCGCGCCCGCGTCGCGAACCTGTTGCGGCTGTCGCTCCGCCAGGTCAGCGTCAAGGCGACCACCACCGAACGGCTCGGCTTTACCGGGCGCGGCGAAGGCATCGCTGCGCAGGCCGTCGCCACCGTTCGCCTCCCTGCGGATCTGACATGAAGCGTCTTGCCCTGTTGTTTTCCCTCGTCGCGCTCGGGTCCGCACCCGCCGAGGCACAGCGCCCGTGCCTGACCGCGCCCGAAGCGGAGTCGCTGGCGCTGGTCGCGATGCCCGAGATCATCCGCGACACCGGCGCGGTGTGCATCACGCGCCTGCCCGCCAACAGCCTGATCCGGCAGACGCACGGCGCGTTCATCGAGAAGTACGAACACGCCGCCGACCACGCCTGGCCCGCGGCGGAGGCGGCGATCGTCAAGCTGAGCGACCCGATGGTGGAGACTTTGCTCCAGTCGCAATATGCCCGCCCGCTGCTGACGACGCTGCTGGTCCCACAGCTGGTCGGCAAGATCAACACGGACGATTGCTCGTTCATCGACCGCGTCGTGACCGACCTCGCGCCGCTGCCGCCCGCCAACGCCGCCGGACTAGTCGTCACCACGCTCCAGCACCTCAAGGCGGAACAGGACGCGGGCAAGCAGGTTAACCTGCCCAAGCTGCCCCTGTGCGCGGAGCCGCGTTGATGGACACGATCCTGCCGCCCGAGCTGATCGCGGCGGCCACCCGCGTGGTGGAGGCGAACCGCGCGTCGGGGCGGCGGATCGTAACCGCCGAAAGCTGCACCGGTGGGCTGGTCGCGGCGGCGCTGACCGAAGTGCCGGGCTGTTCGGACGTGGTCGAGGGCGCGTTCGTGACTTACTCCAACGACGCCAAGCTCGGCTTCCTTAAGCTCAGCTCGGACGTGCTCGACACCTTCGGCGCGGTGTCGGTCGCAACCGCCTGGGCGATGGCGCAGGGTGCGATCCGGAACAGCGATGCGGACGTGGCGGTGGCGATTACCGGCATCGCCGGGCCTGGCGGCGGCAGCGCGAAGAAGCCGGTCGGCACCGTGGTGTTCGCGCGCGCCGAACGCGGGGCGGACCCCAACCATATCATCGCCGACCGGCATGAGTTTGGCGATCTCGGTCGCGGCGGCGTCCGGCTTCAGGCGGCGCTGTGCGCGCTCGACCTGCTGATGCCGGTCACGCCGGCACCGTAGAGCTTCGCCGCGCGGTCCTGAAACGCGCCGGTCATCCGGCGCAGCGCGGTGCCGAACACCTGTCCGGCGATCGCCTCGAACAAGCGGCTCTTGAACGCGAAGTCGACCGAGAAATCGACACGGCACCCGCCCTGCCCCTCGGTCGCGAACCGCCATTCGCTGACCAGATGCTTGAGCGGGCCGTCAATGTATTCGGTGCGGATGCTCTCGGGGCGCTGCTTGACCACGCGCGAGGTGAACGTCTCGCGCAGTCCCTTGAACCCGATTACGACATCCGCGCACATTTCCGTCGCGCTGTTCGAGCGTACCCGCGTCGCGACGATCCAGGGCAGGAACTCGGGGTAGCGCGCGACGTCGGCGACGAGGTCGAACATCTGCTCCGGCGTATATGGCAGCAATCGCGTCTCGGCGTGGCGCGGCATGGTCGTTAGGCGCGCGCGAGCTTCGCTTCACGGGCGGCGCGCAGCTTCGCAAAATCCGCACCCGCATGATAGCTGGAGCGGGTCAATGGCGAGGACGCCACGAGCAGAAAGCCCTTGGCGCGGGCGATCGCGGCATAGGCGTCGAACGCCTGCGGAGTCACGAAGTCGGCGACCTTGGCGTGGCGCGGCGTCGGCTGAAGATATTGCCCCATCGTGAGAAAGTCGATGTCGGCCGAGCGCATATCGTCCATCACCTGATGCACTTCCAGCCGCTCCTCGCCGAGGCCCATCATCACCCCCGACTTGGTGAAGATCGACGGGTCGTGCCGCTTGACCGATTCGAGCAGCCGCAGCGACGCATAGTAACGTGCGCCCGGGCGGATCGTCGGGTAGAGCCGCGGCACCGTCTCGAGGTTGTGATTGTATACATCCGGGCGCGCGGCGACGATCGACTCCACCGCGGCTTGCGCCTTGTTGCGGAAGTCGGGTGTCAAGATCTCGACCGTGGTGGTCGGCGTGTTACGCCGAAGTGCCTCGATCACGCGCACGAATTGCGACGCGCCACCATCGGGCAAGTCGTCGCGATCGACCGAGGTGATGACGATATGCTCCAGGCCCAGCTCGGCGGCGGCGACCGCGACATGCTCGGGCTCGTTGCGATCGACCGCGCGCGGCATTCCGGTCTTGACGTTGCAGAAGGCGCAGGCACGGGTGCAGGTGTCACCGAGGATCATCACCGTGGCGTGCTTGCGCGTCCAGCATTCACCGATGTTGGGGCACGCCGCCTCTTCGCACACGGTCGCGAGGCCGAGACGGCGCATCAACGCCTTGGTTTCGCCGAACCCGACCGAGGTCGGTGCCTTGACGCGAATCCAGTCGGGCTTGCGAACGCGCGCGGGTCGCGCCAACGCTGTGCTGTCGGTCATGGAATGTAGATAGCGTCGGACCGGCGGGGAAACAACGCGAGAACGGGGCAAGCATGACCGACTTTACCGACCTGATTGCCG
Source organism: uncultured Sphingomonadales bacterium (assembly GCA_937863505.1). Taxonomy (GTDB): domain Bacteria; phylum Pseudomonadota; class Alphaproteobacteria; order Sphingomonadales; family Sphingomonadaceae; genus Sphingomonas. The sequence goes on from CALMGC010000113.1 coordinate 45,165, forward strand.
GCTATCAGCGGTTCCGGCGCGAGGACTGGGGGCACCAGCGCGCGCGCTGGGCGGAGCTGGCCGACGGGCAAAGCCCCAAGGTGATGGTGATCGCCTGTTCCGACAGCCGGGTCGACCCCACGCAGATTTTTGATGCCTCGCCCGGTGAAATCTTCATGGTCCGCAACATCGCCAATCTGGTCCCCCCGTATGAGCGGGGCGGCGGACGGCACGGCGTCTCCGCCGCGATCGAGTTCGCGGTGACACAGCTCGAAGTGCCCGAGATCGTGGTGATGGGGCATGAGTCGTGCGGCGGCGTCGGGGCCGCGCTGACCGAGCGGTTCGACGGGGCCGCGCCCGGTGAGGGCGGCTTCATCGCGCATTGGGTCGACATGCTCGATGACGCGCGCGGGCGGATCGTGGCCGAGCACGGCGATGGCCCCGCCGCCGTCCGCGCGCTGGAGCACGAAACGGTGCGCGTCAGCCTCGCCAACCTGCGCACCTTTCCCTTCGTCGCCGAGCGGGAAGCGGCAGGCAAGCTGACGCTGCGGGGTGCGTATTTCGCGATCCGCGACGGTGTGCTGCACGTCATGGACGAGGTGGGGGCCTTCTCCCCGGCCTGAGCGTCAACCCGCCTTGGGGTCGACTGCGCGGTCGAGGTCCTTCGCGGCCTCGCCCGTGACGCGGATATTGAGCTCGCGCAGCTGCTTCAGCGACACCGCGCTCGGCGCGCCCATCATCAGGTCTTCCGCGCGCTGGTTCATCGGGAACAGCACCACCTCGCGGATGTTGGGCTCGCCCGCGAGCAGCATCACCATGCGATCAATGCCGGGCGCGGAGCCGCCATGCGGGGGGGCGCCATATTTGAACGCGTTGATCATGCCGGCGAAGTTCTTGTCCACATCCTCGCGCGAGTAGCCCGCGATCTCGAACGCGCGATACATGATCTCCGGCCGGTGGTTGCGGATCGCGCCGGACGACAGCTCAACGCCGTTGCAGACGATGTCATATTGATAGGCGAGGATGTCGAGCGGGTCCTTGGTCTCCAGCGTCTCCAGCTCGCCCTGCGGCATCGAGAACGGGTTGTGGCTGAAGTCGACGCGCTTCGCGTCCTCGTCATACTCGAACATCGGGAAGTCGACGATCCAGCAGAACTCGAAACGGTTCGGGTCGATCAGCCCCAGCTGCTCGCCGACCCGCGTCCGCGCGAGCCCCGCGAGCCGGGCCGCCTGCGCCGGCTTGCCCGCCGCGAAGAATACGCCGTCATCGGGGGCGAGCCCGAGCGCGTCGGCGATCGCCTGCATCCCTTCGGGTCCGTGGTTGTTCGCGATCGGCCCCCCGAACAATCCGCCCTTGCGCGTCGCGTAGCCGAGCCCTGCAAAGCCCTCGCCCTGCGCCCAGCTGTTCATGTCGTCGAAGAATTTGCGGCTCTTGTCGGCGGTGCCCGGCGCGGGGATCGCGCGCACGATATCGCCGCTTTCCACGATCGAGGCAAAGCGGCCGAAGCCGCTGCCCCGGAACAGCTCGGACACGTCGCTGATCAGGATGGGATTGCGCAGGTCCGGCTTGTCGTTGCCATAGCGAAGCATCGACTCGCGATACGGGACGCGGCGGAACGGCAGCGCGCTTACCTGCCGCCCCCGCCCCTGCCAGTCCGCGAACTCCTCGAACACGCCGTGGAGCACCGGCTCGATCGCGGCGAACACGTCCTCCTGCGTGACGAAGCTCATCTCGAAGTCGAGCTGGTAGAATTCGCCCGGCGACCGATCCGCGCGCGCGTCCTCGTCGCGGAAACAGGGCGCGATCTGGAAGTAGCGGTCGAACCCCGCCACCATCAGCAGCTGCTTGAACATCTGCGGCGCCTGCGGGAGCGCGTAGAACTTGCCGGGGTGGACGCGGCTGGGGACAAGATAGTCGCGCGCGCCCTCGGGGCTGGAGGCGGTGAGAATCGGCGTCTGGAACTCGGTGAAGCCCTGCGCGATCATGCGCTGGCGGATGCTGGCGATCACCTGTGACCGGAGCATGATGTTGGCGTGAATGCGCTCGCGGCGAAGGTCGAGAAAGCGGTAGCGGAGGCGGATGTCCTCCGGATATTCCGCGTCGCCGAACACCGGCAACGGCAGCTCCTGCGCCGCGGACTGCACGGTCACCGCGCGGGCATAGACCTCGATCTCGCCGGTCGCGAGGTTGGGGTTCACCGTCGCTTCGGAGCGGCGCTTGACCGTGCCGTCGATCGTCAGGACGGACTCGACGCGCACGGCCTCGAGCGTCGGCAATGCGGGCGAGTCCGCGTCCGCGACGATCTGGGTGGTGCCGTAATGGTCGCGCAGATCGATGAACAGCACCCCGCCATGGTCGCGCTTGCGATGCACCCAGCCCGACAGGCGGACGGTCTCCCCCGCGTCGTCGGCGTCGAGCGCGGCGCAATTGTGGGTGCGATAGGCGTGCATGATGGAGAAAGTCCGGCTGCTCGAAAGGCTGCGAGGCGCTTTGGGGAGCGGCCCTGCCTTGTCAAGCGAAGCGGGTCCGATCAGCGCCGCCGGGTCAGACGGCCATGGACCGTGCCCGCATTGCGATCATAGGTCCAGATGCTCCGCCCCGGATAGGCGAGCGCCAGCGTGGCGGGCGTGGTCAGGTCGCATCGCGCATAGAGCACCGGCGCTCGACCGTCGGGATCGTTGCGCGCGAGGTCCAGCGGCTGCATGTCCAGCATCACCCCGGTCGAACCGCGGATGCAGACCACCGCGTCGTGCAGAAGCTGCGCCGCGACCTGGTCGAAGACGTCGCGGCGCTCCCCCGCGATCCGGTGATAGCTCCGTCCCAAAGCGGGCAGGAGCGCAAGCCCGACCAGCGCGCCGAGGACCAGTGCCGCTTCAGCCGCGCGTCGCAAACGGTTCGACAGGACCGGCAGCGCCGACGCGATCGTGAACAGCATCAGCGGGAACACATCAAAATAGTAACGCGGGCCGAAGCCGTTACCCGCGTTGATCGGGTACAGAAGGAAAGTGCCGACCAGCAGCGGCGCGATCGCGTCCGCGGCTTGGAACCGGCCCGCCCTCGCCTTGGCCCAGCACGCCAGCGGCCACAGCGCGAGGATGACGGGTGAGCTCCACAGCCCCAGGTCGAGCAGCCGCCTGCCCGTTTCCAGCGCTCCCCGGACCAGCTCGGCGCGGGACAGATAGAGATGGTCGACCTCGCGACCCCCAATCCAGTAGACCGGCGTCAGCGGCGAACCGGTGATCCGCCACTGATACCACAACAGCGCGGCCGCGAACGGGACGCCCGCCACGCCGACGGCAACGACGCCCTTCCAATCACGCCGCCGCACCATCGCCGCCGCGATCGGCAGCAGCACCAGCACGGCGGTCAACGAGCGGGTGATGCCGAGCATCCCGACCGCGCCGCCGATCGCGACCGCCCAGCCCAGGCCTCCCCCGTCCCGCCGCCGCGCCGCCGCCCATGCGCCCGCGCACGCCAGCATCGCCGCGAGCGTATGCGAGAACAGCGACCCCGCGGTGAAGACCGTGAACGGCGCGGTCGCGAACAGTGCGACCGCCAGCATCGCGGGCACACGGCCCGCCGATGCCGTCATCCGGTACAGGACCAGCGCGGTCACCCCCGCCAGCGCCGCGCCGAGCGCCCACGGGTCAAGCCCGAGCAGCGACCATAGGGCCAGTACCCCCGGCCACCCCGGCGGGTATTGCGCGACCCATCGAGTCGGCGTCACCCAGATGTACATCGCCGCCATCGCCTGCCCGCCCGCAGGCGGCGTGTTCCACAGGCGACCGGCGAGAAACGTCTTCGCCTCGAACAGGTAAGCGTACTCGTCGCCCGAGCCGGCGAGGCGCTGCTGGACGAGGAACGCACCGGCGAGCGACAGCAGGACGAGCAGCGCGCCTGCCGCGATCGCGATCCGGGGAGCGCGGGCGTCGTCGGGGGTGAACCACCGCGCAAGGTCGAAAACGCGCGCGGACACCCACACCGCCGCCGCGAACAGCAACCCGAGCAGCAGGAAAGCGACGCACAGCGTGACCGGTTGCACGTGCGGGTTCCACCACGCGGGCCCGAACCCGAGCGGGTAGTAGATCGCCCACGCGCCGACCGCGACCGCCGCCGCGCTCCCGCACAATGTCGCGATACCGGACAAGTAACCCGCTGGGACCGAACGCTTCACCGGAGTCCTTCGCCCGCCTCGACCGGCGCGGGCTGTCGTGTGTCATGGACTTTTGTCAACCCGCCCCCGCCCCGCTATGCGCCAGCCCATGCACATCCACCCGCTCATCACCGACAGCGCCACGCTGCACAATCTCTGCACCCGGCTCGCCGATGCCGACTTCGTCACCGTCGACACCGAGTTCATGCGTGAAAGCACCTTCTGGCCGCAGCTGTGCCTGATCCAGATCGCGGGCAACGACGAGGCCGCCGCGATCGACCCGCTCGCTCCCGGGATCGACCTCGCGCCGTTGCTCGAGCTGATGGTCGACAATGAGGACGTGCTCAAGGTCTTCCACGCGGGCGGGCAAGACCTTGAGATCATCTACAATCTGACCGGCAAGACCCCGCACCCGCTGTTCGATACGCAGGTGGCGGCGATGGCGCTGGGGCAAGGCGACCAGATCGGCTATTCCAACCTCGTCGACAGCTGGCTGGGCGTGTCGATCGACAAGGGCGCGCGCTTCACCGACTGGGCGCGGCGGCCGCTCGACGACCGGCAGATCGAGTATGCGATCGGCGACGTGACGCATCTCGCCGCGATCTTCCCCAAGATGCTGGCGCGGTTGAAGAAGACCGGGCGCGGCGGGTGGCTCGATCAGGAGATGGAGCGGCTCGCCGACCCCGCCAACTACGCCAACGATCCCGACGAGGCGTGGCACCGCATCCGCGCGCCCAGCCGCAAGCCGGAAGTGATGGGGCGGCTAAAGGCGCTTGCCCGCTGGCGCGAGCTGGAGGCGCGGAGCAAGGACCTGCCGCGCGGTCGCATCGTCAAGGACGAGACGCTGGCCGACCTCGCGGGCCACGCGCCGCGGCGTCAGGCGGACCTGGCCAAGGTACGTGGGCTGTCGGCGAACTGGGGGATCAACGACATCGGCGCGCGGCTGATGGCGGCGCTGGAGGCGGCGCAGCCGATGGGCGCGGACGAACTCCCCGCGCGCGACGACCGCAAGCCCGGGCTGGGCAAGGACGGCGCGCTGGTGGCGGACCTGCTCAAGCTGCTGCTCAAGATCAAGGCGCGCGACCTCGACGTCGCGCCGAGATTGCTCGCGCGCGGTGACGAGCTGGACGCGCTCGCGGCGGGGACGCGGGACGGGCTGGCGATGCTGGAGGGGTGGCGGTTCGACCAGTTCGGCAGGGATGCGCTGGATTTAGTGGATGGGCGGCTGGGGTTTGCGGTGAAGGGGGGTAAGTTGAAGATGACGCGGGCGGAGGTGCTGGAAACGCCTTGATCTTGCGTTGACAAGCACGAGGAACAAGGCTCACGCTGCTAGGTCGGAGATTGGGGGTAACATGCTAGTTGCGCTATTTGTCATAGTGGCTGCCTGGAGGAGTGAGCGAATTTGGCCTAAAGGTTTGCTTCTGGTTCTCGCTTCCGCTGCGGTCGCAACCACTATTGCGCTTTATGGCCATAATAACGCAGCGGTGCGCTTTGGAGAGACTCCCGATTGGTCGCTTCCGACTATCTTTCAGACGTACGCCCTGACCTTTACAGTACACGCAGTGCTTTTCTCAGTTGCATTCGGCATAAAGCGATTGTGGACGCGGCGTGGAGTCAAAGAGGGCAAGTAGCAAGTTAGACTGCGAGCGACGCCTTTCTCCCCAACACTCCCGCCAACGCCGCATGTCTCCGCTCCACCGTCTCCCCATACAGCGCCCGGTCCTCCGCCGCGAGGTGGAGCGTTACCGTTGAGGCGTCCGCGCTGAGGCGGGAGCGTTGCAGCGGGCCTGCAAGCCCGCCGCTGAGCCGCTGGCCGAGGCGGATGGCAAGGCCCCAGGCGGTCGCTCGGTCGATTCGCTCTTTGCCCAGCAGGCGCGGGATCGGGTCGAGGGCGGTCGCGCCGCCGCCGAGGCTGGCGTGGAGCGCCTGCGCGACCTGCGCTCTCCCCGCGGCGTCGATCGCGACCCAGTTACCGTGGAGCGCGATCTCGACCCCTCGTTCGGCGCGGAACTCGGGATTGGCGCGCCAGCCGACATCGGCGAGCTGGCAGGCGGCATGACGCAGCCGCGCGGCCCCGGACGAATCGCGGTCGAACAGCGGCGCGAGCCACGTGTCGAGCAGGTCGCCATGCTCGGGCCAGCGCCCCGACCGGCGGCCCTCGTCGCGGGCGGCAACGATCAGCGGGTCCTCCGCACGGGTGGCCGCGTCGAGCTCCTCGTAGAGCAGCCCTTCGCGCAGGCCGTAGGAGGACACCATCGTCCCCGTGCTGCCCAACTCACGCATCAGCAGCGACAGGATCGCGGCGGCGTCGCCCAGCGTCGGGATGCGCCCGCTCGACAGGCCGGGGATCGCGCGGAGCCGGCTTTTCGGTTCCTGCTCGGCGGTGCGGCGCAGGCGCGCGACGGTCTCCGCGTTCATCTCGTACCCGTGGATGATCGGCAGCGGATAGCCGGTCAGCTCCATGTCGAGCCGCGCCAGCGCGCGCCACGAGCCGCCGACGAGAAAGAAGGGTAATCCCCTGCCCCTCCCCGCCCAGCCCGCCTTGTCGATCGCGCGCGCGACCTGCTTGTCGAACGCGGCCTCGCCCTTGGCGCGCAATGCGGCGAGGCGGAGGACGCCGAGCGGGAACGACACCCGCTCGCCCGCCTTTCCCTTGCGCACGCGGACAAGCTCCAGACTGCCGCCGCCGAGGTCGCCGACGATGCCGTCCGCGTCGGGAAAGGCGGAGAGGACGCCCGAGCCC
>CALMGC010000113.1:52049-53566 GCA_937863505.1 uncultured Sphingomonadales bacterium
CGCCTCCTGCTCGCCCGAGAGCAGCTCAACGTCCAAGCCGACCGCCTTCGCGTGCGCGATCAGCTCCGCGCCGTTGGCGGCGTCGCGGACGGCGGCGGTGGCGACGGTGCGGAGCCGCGTCGCCTCCATCTCGCGCGCCAGCCGGGCAAATCGGGCAAGCGCGTTCGCCGCGCGCGCCATGCCCTCGGATTCGATCGCGCCCGTGGCGGCGAGTCCGCGACCGAGGCCTGCGAGCACCTTTTCGTTGAACAGGATCGCGGGAATGCGCGCGGGGCCCTGGTACACGACGAGGCGGATCGAGTTGGAGCCGATGTCGATGATCGCGGTGCGCGGGTGCGCAGTGTGGGCTTTGCCAAGAGCTCGCGAAAGGGGGGCGAGAAGACTCATGCCGATGCCGCCCTACTACCTTCCCCGGCGAAGGCCGGGGCCCATCTCGAGCGGTACAGCTGGGCCCCGGCCTTCGCCGGGGAAGGTGTTACCGAGCGAAAGCGCACGTCCTAGCGCGTCCGCCGCAGCGATAACGTCGGCACCTCGCCACCCTGCTCCAGCGCCGCCCCTCGCCCGCTGAGGCTCGGGTTGGTCATGAAGTACCTATGCAGATTAAACGGTCGGTCACTCGGCGCGCAACGCTTGTACGTCCCGTCCGGGTGCAGCACCCAACTCTGCTCGTTGTCGATCAGGTTGGCGACCATCACCTGATCGAGGATTTGGTCGTGAACCGTCTCGTTCTCGATCGGCAGCATATATTCCACCCGCCGGTCGAAATTACGCGGCATCCAGTCGGCGGATGAGATGAACACGCGCGCGCCGTCATTGGGGAGCGGCTTGCCGTTGCCGAACGCCCAGATGCGGCTGTGCTCGAGGAAACGCCCGATGATCGACTTGACCCCGATCCGCTCGGACAGGCCGGGCACGCCAGGGCGCAGGCAGCAGATACCCCGGATCACCAGCTCGACCTGCACTCCCGCCCCGCTCGCTTCATAGAGCTTGTCGATGATCGCCGGGTCGACCAGGCTGTTCATCTTCGCCCAGATCGAGGCGGGAAACCCCGAGCGTGCGAACGCGATCTCGGCGTCGATCAGCCCCACCAACCGGCGGCGCAGGTCGCGCGGCGAGGTAGACACCATCTCCATCCCCGCCGGCTCGACATAGCCGGTGACGTAGTTGAACATCTTGGCCGCGTCGCGCCCGACGCGCGGGTCGGCGGTGAAAAAACTCAGGTCCGTGTAGATGCGCGCCGTCACCGGGTGGTAGTTACCGGTGCCGAAGTGGCAATAGGTGCGGAATTGCCCGTCCTCGCGCCGCACCACCATCGCCACCTTGGCGTGCGTCTTCCAGTCGATGAAGCCGTACACGACCTGCACGCCCGCGCGCTCCAGCGCCGACGCCCAGTGCAGGTTCTGCTCCTCGTCGAACCGCGCTTTCAGCTCGACGACAGCGGTCACCGACTTGCCCGCCTCGGCGGCGGCGATCAGCGCGTTGATAACGGCGGACTGCTTGCCGGCACGGTACAGCGT
>CALMGC010000114.1 GCA_937863505.1 uncultured Sphingomonadales bacterium
GTCCACAGCATCGACCAGCGATCCGCCCATCCCGACATCGCGCCCGGCCGCGACCGCCAGCATCACCAGCCCGAGGCTGTAGACGTCGGTCCATGGCCCCAGCCGGCGCCCGAAATCGCCGAGCTGTTCGGGCGCGACATAGCCGAGCTTGCCCGCGAACCCATCACCGACGATCGTCGCGGTGCCGGGGTCGAGGTCCTTGGCGATGCCGAAGTCGATGATCTTCGCGCGCTCGAGCCGCCCGTCGCCGAGCAGCACGTTGTCCGGCGAGATGTCGCGGTGGATCGCCCCCAGCGCGTGCGCGGCGCGTAAGCCGGAGGCGAGCCGGCGAAGCAACCCGGCAAGCTGCTCCGACGTCGGTCGGAGCGAGCCCAGCACCTCCGACAGCGGCGCGCCCTCGATATATTCGGTGACGATGTAGAGCACGCCCAGCTGCGGCTCCTGCGCGAGCACGCGATACTGCACCACCGCCTCATGGTGGAGGTGCGTCAGCGTCCGCGCCTCGCGATGGAACAGCGAGATGACGTTAGGGTCCGCGGCGAGCGCGGGCAGCACGACCTTGATCGCGACCCGCTCGTCGCTCATCACGTTCGCGCCCTCGAACACCTCGCCCATGCCGCCGCGCGCGATGAAGCGCTTCACCTCGAAGATGTGGTTCAGCACGTCGCCCGGCTTGATGCCGAGCCGCGGCGGCGTGGCGGGCGCGCGACCGCTCGCCGGCGAGAACACCGTGCCCTCCGCGTCCGGCGCGCCCGGCTGGAACACGGTGCGGTCCGCGTCGTCGTCGCCGCTCATGCGAAGCCTCCCGGCGCGGCGAAGGAGAGCGACGTGGTCTCCTGCGCGGACACCAGCACCGCCGTGACGTTATCGGGCGCGCCGCGCTCCAGCGTCAACGCGACCAGCCGGTCGACCGCCGCCTGACGCGCGTCACCCTCGCCGAGCAACTTGGCGATCTCCGCGTCCGCGACCGGCCCGGTCAGCCCGTCGCTGCACAGGAGGAACAGGTCGCCCGGCTCGACCTCATCGACGACGACATCGACCTGGAGCCGCTCGCCCACCCCCACCGCGCGCGCGAGCACATGGCCGCGCGGGTGCGCGCGCGCCTCGTCCGCGCTGAGCAGCCCGCGGTCGACCAGCTCCTGCACCTGCGTATGGTCGCGGGTGAGCTGATAGAGCTGCGCGTCGCGGAGCAGGTACGCGCGGCTGTCGCCCACCCACAGCACCGCGAACCGCCGGTCGCGGACCAGCAGCGCGACCACGGTGGAGCCCATCTGCTGCCCGCGCCGCTGCGCCTCGCGCCAGATCAGCCGGTTGCCGTGGTGGATGCCGTCCGCCAGCGCGCGCGCCGCGTCCTCGAACGTGTCGGCGAGCGGCGCGCCGCCGATCGCCCCGGCGAGCGTGCGCGAGGCCCAGTCGCCGTGCGCGTGCCCGCCCATCCCGTCCGCGACCGCCCAGACGCCCTCGGCGGCGCGGTCGCAGAAGCTGTCCTCATTGGCGCGGCGGACGAGCCCGGGATGCGTCACGGCGGCGCTGTCGAGGCGGAGCGGGGCGATCATGCGTCGACCTCGACGGAAAGCATTCGGGAAAGCAGTTCGAGCGGGCGGGTGCCGTCGAGCGCCGCGTCGCTGCCTTCCAGCCACCATATAGGCGCATCGGGCATGGCCTCCTCCAAAGCCGGATCAAGCGCCTCGGCAGCGGCGGTGAGCGCATCGGCGGCCCACCGCTCTGCGATCGCGCGGTAAAGCAGCTCCTCGCTCGCCGCCGCCGCCGCAAGCGGGGAGGCGCTCGGCACTTCGAGATAGATCGGAAACCGCCGCCCCGCCGTGTCCTGCGACAGCGCCAGCGCGCCGCCCATGTCCTCGCCCGCGAACCGCCATGGTGGCGCAAAGTCGTACCGCGTGTCGAACGCCGCGTCATGCGCCGCGCGCGCGTGGGCGAGTGCGTCGGACAGCCAGGCGTCGCACGCCTCCGCCTCCGCCCGGGTGAAGCCGCGCGACACGAAATCGCCATGCGCGGGCAGCTTGCCGTAGAGCCGCGCGGTCACAGCGTCGCCGGGCATTTGAACGACCACGCGCCCGCATGGCCGAACGGGTTCTTGTCGCTCGGAAGCGCAACGCTCAGCACCGCGCCGGTCGCGCCGGTGCCGAACGCCGCCTTGAGCGTCGTCTGTCCCGCATTCTGCAACTTCGCCTTGTCCATCAGCCGGAACAGCGCCCAGGGGCCTTCCGTCTCAACGCGCGACAACTCGGGACCGGGCGCGGCGTCCGCGCTTGCCGGGGCGGCACCCGGCTTGGCGGCGGGCGCGGGCCCGTAGAGGACCAGCGACGCCTGCGGCAGTCCGCCGTTCGCCGACCAGAGCAGCGGCCTGGCCGCATTGGACATGGGCGTGAAGCGATAGGTCGTCCCCGCGCTCGACAGCTCCACCGTCGCCACGCCCGCCCCGAACGTCGCCACCTGCACCTTGATCGGCAGACCGCCCGCGAGCAGGTCGCGCAACGCCGCCGCCTTCTGAAATGCGACGGGGCTGGCGGGGCTGAGCGACGCGGCGACCGGGTCGCCCTGCCGCCACGTCGCGCCGTCGGCGGCGAGCAGCGCCTTCAACCGCTGCTGGACGAACGCGTCGACGGTGCCGCCCATCCCGAACACGCGCAGCGCGTCAACCACCGGCGCATCCGCCGCGGCGGTCCGGACGAAAGGGTAATGCTCCTCGGCAACCCCCTTGCACGCCGGGAGGACGTCGCGCGCATAGGCGTCCGACACCGCGCCGCTCGCGGCGGTGGTCTGCGCCGCCGAGCCGCCGCTCGCCGCGCTCGCGGCAAAGGCCTGGAGCTGCGGGGGGGCACCCGCCGCAGCCGCCTTCACGCTCGCCATCGCGGTGGCCATCGAGGCCTGGGTCGTGTCGGAGCCGCCGCCGCCACCGACGGACTTGGCGGCGAGCACCGCCTGCCCCGCCCCCTTCACCGCCGCGACGAAGTCGTCGACCGGCGCGGCGCCGTGACCATCACCGACATATTCATGCAGGTCGCGGAACGCGGCGGTGATCTCGTCGCCCGCGTCGATGCCGTGCGCGCGGTCGCGGTTCACCTCGTCGATGAAGCGGCCGTAGCGGAAGCGGTTGAGCCCATTGCGTTCCGCCCGGCCCAACCCCGCCTTGAGCCCGCCGGAGAAGACCGTGTTCTTGCGAAGCTCGAGCAGCACCCGCTTCAATGGCGAGGGCGATTTGGTGAACGCGCCGAACGCCGCCGGATCGCGGAAATACGCGCCCGGCTTGAGCTGGTCGAGCACCCCCTGCCACGCGGCGATATACTCCTTGGCGTACAGCCCCGCGACGCCCGGGCGGACGTTGCTCAGCTCCTCCGACACGCCCCCCTGCCCCGCGCCGCCGAGCACCCACAGGTCGCGCTTGAGGTCCGCCTGCACCGTCGCCAGCCCGGGCATGTAGCTGCGCTCATAGCCGTCGCGGGTGAAGAAATAGGGAATACGGCTCGCCATCACCTGTTGCGGGTTGGAGAAGGCGAGCGCGTCACCCGCCGACAGGATGTTGGCGGTCTCCCACGGCGCGCCCGCCGACGCCGCGCGCTGCTTCATCACCGCATAGGCGCGGTCGGCGAGGGAAAGCGTCTGCACCGCGGCGCGCGCGCGCGCGACCAGCGCGCCGTCGAGCGGCGCTTGCCGGTTCGGCCACACGCCCGCCATGTCGCGGTCGGTCAGCAGCGCGTCGAGATGGCGCGCCAGCTGGTCGCGGTCGGCGGCGCTGTCCGCGCCCGGATAGACCTCGGTCGCCCAGTCGTTCGTCACCCAGGCATGCACCGCCTTGGTGTCGAGCGGCCCCTGCCCGCCGAGGATGAGGTAGACCTTCAACGGCTCGTACACCGCCGCCGGGTCGCTCGCGGTCGCCTTGAGCACCGCCTCCAGCCGCAGCAGCAGGCGCGGCAGCATGATCCGGCGCAGCCCTTCCCGATAGGTGTCCTCCGACTCTTGGCTGAGGCTCGACTGGTAGAGGCCGAACCGCACCGCCAGCGGCGGCCCGCCCGCCGCCCTTGCCGCATAGCCGCGCGGCAGATCACGGAGTGCGTTCAATGCGGGAAGCGCGGCGCGCAGGTCCGGGTCGTTCTCGCGCACCTGCGCCAGGTCGATCCCGGCGTCGCGCAGTTGCGCGTCCGCCGCGGCTGCCTTGCCCGCGAGGTCGTTCTGGAACGAACGGTTGCGCGCGAAGCTGAGCCCCCACGCGCCGAGCACCAGCACGACCGCCGCCGCGATCCCTGCCAGCGCGGCGGTCAGCTGCGCGCGCCGCCGCGCCTTGGCGCGCGGGTCGGTGGTGACCAGCCCCGCCTCGCGGAACATTACTTCGGTCAACAGCCGGTTGAGGAAATACGCCCGCCCGCTAGCGCCGTTGGTCGCCGTCGCGGCGCGCCGGTCGTACACCGCCGCCATGCCGGCGAGGATGCGGTCGAGCGGCGCGCCTTCTTGGATGCCGCTGGTGAGGTAGAAACCGCGCAGCACGCCCGCGGGCTCGTCGCCCGACACGAACGCGCCCTCGGCGAAGCGCATCAACCGCGCGCGCAACGAACGCAGCTGCGCGGGGAAGCCGATCAGCAGCGCGCGACGCGCGGGGTCGACCTCCTCGAACAGCCGCTTCGCCTGCCGGTCCGCCGACGCCTGCGCCGCCTCGTCGAACGCGCGCGCCAGCGTCTCGCCGCTCGCCTTGCCGTCGGCATAGGGGAGCGTCGAGCCGAGCACCGCGCGCCGCCCCTCGACATCGAGATCGTCATGATATTCCGCGAACCCGGCGATCAGGTCCGCCTTGGTCAGCAACAGATAGACGGGGACCGCGACCTCCAGCGTCCGCCGCAGCTCCACCAGCCGCCGCCGCACCGCGCGCGCATGCGCGTCGATCCCGCCCACGTCCGAGCGGAGCAGCTCGTCCACCCCCATCGCGACGATCACGCCGTTGACGGGCTGCAACGGGCGGTTCTTCTTGAGCAAGGACAGGAACGCGGTCCAGCCCGCCGCGTCGACCGCCTGATCCGAGTCCTGCGTCGTGTAGCGGCCCGCGGTGTCGACCATCACCGCCTCGTCCGCGAACCAGAAGTCGAGGTTGCGGGTGCCGCCGACGCCCTTCACCGCTTGCTCGACGAACGGAAAGCGGAGGCCCGAGTGGAGCAGGGCGGTGGTCTTGCCCGCGCCGGGCGGGCCGATGATGACGTACCACGGACGGGTGTAGAGGTAGTCGCGCCGCTGGCCCGAGGCGGTGCGCAGCTTGGCAAGCGCCTCGTTCATGCGCCCCGCGAGCGCGCGGCCCTCCTCGTCGGTGGCGCTTGGCCCGGCGAGCTCGGCGGCGATCCGCGCCGACGCGCGCCGCGCGCGCCACCAGCGCCAGCCGACGACGATGCTCCACACCGCCACGACCAGCAGCACGCACGCGACGCGCACGCCCACCGGCTGCATCGCGGGCACGAAGTACGGCAACCCCCAGGCGAGCACCAACGCGACGACGACCGCGCAGAAGATCGTCGTGAACCACCAGTTGCGGAACCAGCCGCGGAACCAATAGCGGATCATCGGTCAACATAGCTCCGCGGCACGATCACCTCGACCCGCCGGTTCTGCGACTTGCCCTCGGGCGTGTCGTTGGTCGCGATCGGCACCGTGTCGCCCATCCCCGTCTGCGTGACGCGGGCAGGGTCGGACAGGTCGGCCTTGATGAGCTTGCCCACCGTCTCCGCGCGCGCCTGAGACAGCGCCATGTTGTCGGGAAAGGCGAGCGAGGACAGCTTGTCCGTGTCGGCATGGCCCTCGATCGTGACCGGCCCCTTCTCCGCCTCGATCGCGCGACCGATGCGGTGGAACAGCGTGTCGCGCCCGGGCTCGAGCTGGTCGGAGCCGGATTTGAACAACTGCCCCACCGTGGTCCGGACGCGCACGGTCTGCGCGTCCTCGACGACGACGACGAGGTGCTCGCGGATCTCGGGCTCGAGGAACTTGGCGAGCCGGCTGGCCTGAACGCTCGGCTGGTCGGGCGGCGGCGCGGCGGGGCGCGACAAGGTCAGCCGCGCCTCGGGCCTGAGCCCCGCGAGCCGGTGCCGCGGGTCCTCCGCGCTCGACGCCAGCATCAGCCGCAGCACGATGAAGACGAGCAGCAGCACCCCCGCCGCGACCGCCGCCGCCAGCGCGACCAGGCTCCAGCCGATGCGCGCCACCGGCGCGTTCTCGCCCTGCCAGCGCGGGGACAGCTCGGTCATCGACAGTGCGCGGACGTGCGGCAGCGCGCCATGGAGCCGCGCCATGATCTCGTGCAGCCGCCGTCGCCCGTCGGGCATGACGCGGAACCGCCCCTCGAACCCGGCGGCGAGGCAGGCGTGGTACAATTCGATCAGGTCGAGATTGTCGTTGGGCGTCCGCAGCATGTCGTCGACCAGCTGCCAGAAGCGGTCGCCGCCGATATTCTCCTGGAAGAACTGCACCACCATCGACCGGCGCGCCCATTCCGCGCCGTCGGTGCCGATACCGGGCAGGTTTTGCGCGATGTCGTCGGCGGTGGCGCAGACTGCGTATTTGGCGCGCTGGCGCTGTTCCTCGGAATAATGCGGGGCGATCGCGCGCTCGAAACGGGCGATCGCCTCGGACGCGCGGCGGTGAAGCTCGGGCATCGGCAGGCGGACGCGACCGGAGCGCACGCCGGCGACGAGCGCCAGCACCGGCTGCGCTTCGGCGAGCATGATGTTGCGCAACGTCGGCGGCGTCGCGGGCAGCGGAACGTCGTCCTCCGCCAATCGCGAGGGCGCGAGCCCCGCCCCCGCGACCGGCCCCACGCCCGTCCGCGACAAGGGCGGCGGCGCGGCATAGCCGGGGTCGGACGCGACGAAGCCGCCCGGCGCGGCGGGCGCAGGCGCCAAGGGATTAGGCGCGCCGCCCTTCAGCCCCTGTAGCGGCGAAGGGCGGAACACGGTCTTGTTGCCGTCGCTCATCGCCCGCCCCTTTTCACGCACCACAGCTCGAGCCGAAGCTGCGGCCAGTCGCCCGCGACGTGGAGGCCGAGCGCGGGCGCGGTCGCGAACTCGCGCCAGTCGGGGACACCGCGGTCGAGCTCGAAATAGACGAAGCCGGGCAGCACCCTGATCTGCGGCGGCGGGGTGGGCGTGTGGCGGAGCGGCACGCCGGGGAGCGCCGAATCGACGATCTGCCGCATCCGTCCGATCGAGCCGATTTTCGCCACGGAGGGGAACAGCCCGCGTATCTCCTCGACCGGCGAGGCGGCGGCGACCGCAAGGTAGAAATAGCCGGTCTGGTAGAGATGATGGTCGGTGATCTTAGACACATACGCCCCCGGCCCGGCCAGCTCGAGCGGCAGCTGCACCGCCGACCGCTCGAACACCGCCGACAGCATCGACTGGAGGAGATCGAACACCGGCTCGAAACAGGTCTGCGGGTTTTCGTGGTCATAGCGCGGCAGCGGCGGCGCCTTGCGCTCGGGGCGGATCAAGGTCGCGATCTCGCCCGCCATCGCGATCAGCGTCTCGTACAGGCGTTCGGGATGGACGGTGGGCAGATGCTCCAGATGCCCCAGCACTGGGATCCAGCGGTTCAATGCCTGGAGCAGCAGAAAGCTCGCAAACGTCTCCGACCCGCCCTCGGTCGCCTCCACCGCGCGTACCGCGAGTTCCTCCGCGCGCTGCTCGGCGCGCCCGACGATGTCGGTCAGCCCGCCGCGCAAGCGCCGCCCGGCTGCGATGTCGAGCGCGGGGGCGATGTAGCGATCGTCGAACATCAGCCGCTTGTTCTGCACCTCACGCACCCGCGCGAGGCCGAGCGTGACGCGGCCATAGGTCTGGTCGCGGGTGATGCCGAAGCGCAGGTTCGGGCGACCGAAGGTGATCGGCTCGGTGGTGCGGTCGTCGGAGAATGTGTCGGCGACCTCGCCCTCGTCGACGAGGTAGCGCGCGTCGGCGGCGCGTGTCTCCGCCTCGCGGAACTGCACCGCCCCGGCCTGCTGCGCGGGAAGGGTGAGCGACACCAGCGCGTCACGCGCATCGGCGGGCACGTCGAGCGGCTCGGGCGGTGGCAGGTCGTCGGGGATCGAGAAAGGGGTGCCGTCGGGCATCACCCCGCCCGCGCGCTTGACCGCGAACTTGCCCAGCATCGCCAGGTCCTCGTCGAGCTCCAGCGTGAGCAGCCCCCATGGCCAGGGGCGCAGGCCGTCGACCCGCGCGCTCACTTGCGATTCGGTGAAACGGTCCTGCGCCTGGAAATGCTGCGGGCGCAGGAACATTCCTTCGTGCCAGGCGACGCGATTCTTGCCAGCCACTTTGCGCGTTCGCCCCCTGCCCGCCTGTGCGGTTCGCCGCCGTTATTGCCGCCGGGCGCGCGGGCGGGCAATAGCTTAATCAGGGGCAGGCCAGGGGGACGGCATCAATGAGGGACAGCGACGACCTCGATTCGTTCGACCCGCGCCGCTGGGGCTCGGGGACGGCGACGCCCGCCGGGGACGAGCCGTCGTTCGATCCGCGCAGCTGGGCCTCGCCGCCGCGCCCGCCCGCTGCGCCGCCACCGCCGCCGCGTGTGC
>CALMGC010000115.1 GCA_937863505.1 uncultured Sphingomonadales bacterium
GACCGTCGCGAACGACAAGGACCTGGCCGACCGCGTCGCCGGGCTGTCGAGCGCGATCAAGGTCACCGCGCAGCAGGACAATCTGTTCGAGATCACCGCCACCGCGTCCAGCCCCAAGCTCGCCAAGCAGATCACGCAGAAACTGATCGACCTGTTCGTCGAGCAGAACCTCGCGGGCGACCGGACCAGCAACGCGCAGTCTTTGAGCTTCCTCGACGGCCAGCTCGCCGATCTGCAAAAGAAGCTCGCCGACGCGGAAGCGAAGCGCGCGGACTTCCAGAACCGCTACCTCGGCGCGCTGCCGGGGACGGGCAGCGTGTCCGACCGGATCGCCGCCGCGCGCGAGCAGATGGCGCAGGTCGAGAGCGATCTCGCCGCCGCGCAGTCTAGCCTGTCCGCCGTCAACGGCCAGATGGGGTCGACCCCGCCCGTCGTCGCGGGCGCGGCGGGCATCGCGCCCGGCATCGGCCCGGCGCGCGCGCGGCTGAACGCGCTTCAGGGCCAGCTCGCCGATGCGCGCGCGCGCGGCTATACCGACGGCCACCCCGACGTGGTCGCCCTGCGTCAGCAGTTGGCGGGCGCGCAGGCCGCCGCCGCGCATGAGCCGATGGCGGGCGGATCGGCCGCGGGGACGCAGCCCAACCCGCTCTACCTGTCGCTGAAGTCGATGCAGGCCGACAAGGCCGCGCAGGTCGCCGCGTTGCAGATGCGCCGGGGCCAGATCCAGTCGGGGCTCGACCAGCTAAACGCCAAGCTCGCGGGCAATCCCGAGGTCGCGGCGCAGCAGGGTCAGATCGACCGCGATTATCAGGTCACCAAGGACCAGTATGACCAGCTGCTCGCGCAGCGCCAGCAGATCGCGTTGAAGGGCCAGGCGCAGACGCAGACCGATGCGGTGAAGTTCTCGGTCATCGACCCTCCAAGCAGCTCGCGCACGCCGGTCGCGCCCAAGCGGCCGTTGCTGCTGACGGGCGTGCTGCTCGCCGGGGTGGGAGCGGGGGTCGGCGCGGCGTTTGCCCTGGCGCAGGTGCAGACGACGTTCCCGACGGTGCAGCGGCTGGAGAAAGCGGCGGGAATGCCCGTGATCGGCGCGATCGGCGAGACCGTCACGCAAATCCAGATGCTCGATCGCCGCCGCAAGCTCAGGCTGTTCGCCGGCGGCGCGGGCGCGCTCGCGCTCGCCTGGCTCGCGCTGCTCGGCGTCGAGATGCTCCAGCGCGGGCTCGCCGCATGAAGGACGCCATGCCCAAACGCTCGGCCTCGCTGATCGAACGCGCCGCGACCGTTTACGACTTCGCCGCCCACCCGCGCGCGCGGGTGCCGGTTGAGTTGCTGAAGGCGGACCGGGACTCCGTGCCGCCCGTGGAAAGCGCGGGCCGCGGTGTCTCGACTTCGCTCGACACGAACGGGGTAGGACTCGACCCGAACGGGGTGGGAAAGGTGCACACGTTGCACAGCGCTGCGCCGGTTGCTCCCACCGCCGTGTCGGCCCACGCTGAGCCGATAGCGCCCGCTCCCCTCCCGTTCGTGTCGAGCGTCGTCGAGACACCGCGCGCGCCCTCTCCGACCGTTCCCGAGTCCTTCAGTCCGCACCCCGGCAACGCGAGGGTCGAGGCGATCGACCGCGCCCGCCTCGCGCAGAAGGGCATGATCGTCCCCGGCGCGCCGATCGGCAGCCTCGCGGAGGAATACCGGCTGGTGAAGCGCCAGTTGCTGCTCACCGCCGAGAAGCTGGCGGGCGCGCGCGCGCGCACGATCCTGGTCGGCTCGGCCAAGCCCGGCGACGGCAAGACCTATAGCGCGGTCAACCTCGCGCTCAGCCTCGCCGCCGAGCGCGATGTCGAGGTGCTGCTCGTCGACGCCGATTTCGCCAAGCCCGACGTCATGGCCGAGCTCGGGCTCGACGAAGGACCCGGGCTGCTCGACGCACTTGCCGACCATGCGATCGACCCGGAAGCATTGGTGGTCCGGACCGACGTGCCGCATCTGTCGCTGCTCCCCGTCGGCGCCAAGACGCACAGCGACACCGAGTTGCTCGCCAGCCGCCGGACGGCGGAGGTGGTCGAGCGGTTGCTCGCCGCCGACCCGCGCCGGATCATCCTGTTCGATTCGCCCCCCGCGCTCGCCGCCTCGCCCGCCTCCGTGCTCGCCTCGCAGGTCGGGCAGGTGATGCTGGTGGTCCGCGCCGACCGCACCACGGAGAGCGACGTCCGCCGCGCGGTCGGCCTGCTCGACGGATGCGAGCACATCCACCTCGTCCTCAACGCCGTCTCATTCGTCGCGGGCGGCGATCGCTTCGGCAGCTATTACGGCCAGGGAGACTGACCCCGTGCGTCCCGCCCTCCTCACCACCGCCGCCGCGCTGCTCGCCGCCGCGCCCGCCAGCGCCGACCCGCATGTGCAGGTCTCGCCGTATATCGAGCTCGACCAGGTCGCCGCGTTCAATCTCAACAACGACGACGCGGTCACCTGGACCGAGGTCGCCGCCGGCGTCGACGCGTCGATCGCGACCCAGCGCGCGCAAGGGCAAGTGAGCGCCCGCTATGAGCGGCGCATCGCCGAAACCGACAATCTCGGCGACGCGGACATCGTCACCGGTCTCGCGCGCGCGTCGTACCGGGTCGCGCGCCCGCTGACGATCGAGGCGGGCGCGCTCGCCACGCGGACGCGGGTCGATATCCGCGGGGCCGCGCCGGGCTTCACCGACACCGCGCGCGACGACGACATTACCCAGATTTACTCCTTCTACGCCGGGCCGACGCTCGCGACCCAGGCCGGGCCGGTGTCGCTCGGCGCGAGCTATCGCTTCGGCTACACCAAGGTCGAGGCGCCCAGCTTCCTGACGCTCCAGCCCGGCGCGCCGCGGCAGGATTATGCGAACGACAGCTATGGCAACCAGATTCAGGCGTCCGCCTCAGTCGCGCCGGGTCGCGTGCTGCCGATCGGCGCGACCGTGTCGGCGGGGTGGGACCGCGAGGATGCGGGGCAGCTCGACCAGCGGTACGATTCGCATTTCGCCCGGCTCGATGCGCTCGCGCCGATAACCCGCACCGTCGCGCTCACCGCCGGTGTAGGGTACGAGAAAATCGAGATCACGCAGCGCGACCCGGTGGTGGACGCCAACGGCGTGCCCGTCACCGACCGCAACGGTCGCTTCGTCACCGATCCGAACTCGCCGCGCCGCGTCGCGTACAACACCGACGGGCTGATCTACGACGCGGGCGTGGTGTGGCGGCCGAGCCCACGCACCCAGCTGACCGCCACGGTCGCGCACGAATACGATTCGACCAGCTATACCGGCCAGTTCAGCTGGCGCGTCGACCGCAGCGTCGCGTTCAACGCCGCCGCTTACGATGCGGTCGAGACGTTCGGGCATCAGCTCCGCGTCGGGCTCCAGGGCTTGCCGACCAACTTCCTCACCCAGCGCGACACGTTCGGGCAGCAGTTCAACGGCTGCATCTTCACCGCGCAGCCCGGCGCGGCGGGGCAGGGGGCGGGCGGATGCCTCGACGATGTGTTCCAGTCGATCAACACCGCCAGTTATCGCGCGCGGGGCATCGACGCGGTGCTGTCGGCGGTCCACGGGCGCAACCGTTTCGGCGTCGGCGCGGGCTATGCCAACCGCCACCTGTTCAGCCCCCGCACCGCGCCGGGCACGGTGGTGTACGGGCTCGACGACGACAGCTACTACCTTCAGGGCTTCTACAGCCGCACGATCGACAGCCGCTCCGTGTTCGACGCCAATGTTTTCGCGAACTGGTATGACAGCGCGCTTCCGGGTGCGTCCAACGTGTTCGGCGCGGGCGCGACGGGGGCCTATACGCGCAGCTTCGGGCGGCTAGGCGCGACCGCGCAGCTCGGCGTCTATACGTTCGACCAGCACGGCGTGGACGACCAATGGACCGCGCAGGCGCTGCTCGGCGCGCGCTATCATTTCTGACTGGACCTGACCGATGTATGAAGCGCATTTCGGCCTGACCGGCCGCCCGTTCCAGCTGACGCCCGACCCCGGCTTCTGGTTCGAGACCGCGACCCACCGCAAGGCGATGGCCTATCTCGGCTATGGCCTCGCGCAGGGTGAGGGGTTCATCGTCATCACAGGCGAGGTGGGCGCGGGCAAGACGACGCTGATGGGGCATCTGCTGGCGACGATCGACCCGACGCGGCTGAGCCCGATCACGATCGTGTCGACCGCGATCGAGGCGGACGACCTGCTCCGCATCGTCGCGTCCGGGCTCGGCATCGACGCCCCCGGCAAGAGCAAGGCCGAGCTGCTCGGGCTTATCGAGCGCGGGCTGCACGGCGTCGCGCGCACCGGGCGGCGGACGCTGCTGATCGTCGACGAGGCGCAGGCGCTGCCCGTGTCCGCGCTGGAAGAGCTCAGGATGCTGAGCAACTTCCAGGCGGGCGGGCACGCGCTGTTGCAGATTTTCCTGCTCGGCCAGCCCGAGTTCCGCGACCGGCTCCACGGCTCCGAGCGGCTCGAGCAGCTGCGCCAGCGGGTGATCGCGACGCATCACCTCGACCCGATGGAGCCCGAGGAGGTCGAGCCCTATATCGCGCACCGGCTGGCGATGGTCGGGTGGAGCGGGCGACCCGACTTCGCGGACGAGGCGTTTCCTGTGCTGTTCTGGGCGACGCAGGGACTGCCGCGCTTGCTCAACCAGCTGATGAGCCGCGTGCTGCTGCATTGCGCGGTGGAGGGCGTCGAGCTGGTCGACGCGGGCACGGTGATGGCGGTCGCGGGCGAGCTGCTCGGCGGCGGCGCATTGGTTGAGCCTGCGCCGGAGCAGGACAACGAGCCCGAGGCGATCGAGCCCGAGGCGGCGGAGCCGGAGCCCTCGCGTCCGATGACGCCGCCTCAGCCTGCCGCCACGCCGCGACCGATCCGGCTCGCGGCGGTGGAGCCGGACGGCGCGCGCCCGCTCGCCTGCGCGGTCGAGCACGACCGGCTCGCGGCGCTGGAAGCGCGGGTCGAGGAACAGGATGCGGCGCTCCGGCGCGTGCTGACCCTGCTGGTCGATTGGGTCGAGGGCGACGCGCGCACGCCCACCATCGCTCGCGACGCGGCCTGAGCGGGCGCGGGCGATGCGCCACGGCATGTCGGTCGATGTCGAGGACTGGTTTCAGGTCGGCGCGTTCGAGCGCGTGATCGACCGCGGCGGCTGGGACGCGCTGCCGTCGCGCGTCGAGCGCAACACGGACGCGGTGCTGGAGCTGTTCGCGGCGGCGGGGGTGAGCGCGACATTCTTCACGCTCGGTTGGGTCGCGCAACGCTTTCCCGCGCTGATGCGGCGCGTGGTAGCGGCGGGGCACGAGCTGGCGAGCCACGGCTGGGATCACACCCGCGTCCACACCATGACAGCGGCGGAGTTCCAGACGGACCTTAAGCGCGCCCGGCAAGAGCTTGA
The DNA here is from genome assembly GCA_937863505.1 of uncultured Sphingomonadales bacterium. Lineage (GTDB taxonomy): Bacteria > Pseudomonadota > Alphaproteobacteria > Sphingomonadales > Sphingomonadaceae > Sphingomonas. Next base: position 5,412 of record CALMGC010000115.1, read on the forward strand.
AGAAGCAAGCGGTGTCGCGGTCACGGGCTATCGCGCGCCGAGCTTCTCGATCGACGTGCGCACACCCTGGGCGCATGTCGAACTGGCCGAGGCGGGGTATGCTTACTCGTCGAGCGTCGCGCCTTTGCGGCATGACCATTATGGCTGGCCCGAATCGCCCCGCTGGGCATGGCGTCCGCTCGCCGATGCGTCGTTGGTCGAGCTGCCGGTCACGGTTGCGGCGTTCGGACGGCGGCGGGTGGCGACTGGCGGCGGCTTCTTCCGCCTGCTCCCCGCCGCGCTGACCGGGTACGCGATCGCGCAGGCGGAGCAGGAGCAACGGCCCGCGATGTTTTACTTTCACCCGTGGGAGATCGACCCCGACCAGCCGCGCGTCGCCGTCGCCCCGCTGCGGTCGAAACTCCGCCATTACAGCCGCTTGCGCACGATGGCTCCCAAATTATCCAAGCTTTTGAGCGGGCATGATTGGGGCCGCGTCGATGCGGTCGCGGCGGTGGAGGCGGCGCGGCTGGGCGTGGTCACGGCGGCACCGGTCCGGGCGGTCGCGGCATGACCATGCACGCCGCGCTTCCGATCACCCTCCGCGCCGCCGACATCCGCGACCCGCGCGAGCGCGCGCGGGTCGACGCTTTCGTGCGAGCCGCGCGCGCGGCGACGCCGTTCCACCTCACCGCCTGGACCTGCGCCGTCGAGCGCGGGACCGGGCAGCGCGGGCACGTCCTCCTCGCCGAGCGTGGCGGCGCGCTCGTCGGTGTGCTCCCGCTCACCGCGATCCGCTCGCGCCTGTTCGGGCGGGCGCTGGTGTCGACCGGGTTCGGCGTCGGGGGCGGCGTGCTGGCCGAAAACGACTCAGTGCGGCAGGCGCTTGCCGACTGCGCGTGGGCGCTCGCCGAGCGGCTCGGCTGCGCCTCGGCGGAACTGCGTGGCGGTTTGGCGCCAGAAGGCTGGGTGGTCGACGACGCGACCTATCTCGGCTTCACCCGCCCGCTCGCCGCCGGCGACGACACCGAACTCGCCGCCATCCCGCGCAAGCAGCGCGCCGAGGTCCGCAAGGCGCTCGCCGCCGATCTTCAGGTCGCGACCGGCGCGGGCGCGGCGATGCTGGCCGAGCACCATGCGGTGTACGCCGAGTCGGTGCGCAATCTCGGCACCCCGGTCTTCCCCGCGCAGCTGTTCCGCGAGGTCGCCGCGGCGTTCGGATCGGAAGCGGACGTGCTCACCGTCCGCCACGACGGCGTGGCGGTCGCGAGCGTGCTGAGCCTCTACTTCAACGGCGCCGTCTACCCCTATTGGGGCGGCGGCACCGCAGCCGCACGGGCATTGCGCGCCAACGATCGCATGTACTTCGCGCTGATGTCTCACGCGCGGTCGAAGGGATGCGAGCGGTTCGACTTCGGCAGGTCCAAGGCGGGGACAGGCGCGGCGGCGTTCAAGAAGAACTGGGGTTTCGCGCCCGTTCCGCTCGCTTATGCCAAGCGGACCGCCGAGGGCGCGGGTGCGCGCGAGGTGAACCCGCTCAACCCGAAATTCGCCGCGATGGTCGCTGGGTGGAAGCGTCTCCCCCTGCCGGTCGCCAACCTCCTCGGGCCGCTGATCAGCCGCGGGCTCGGCTGATGAACATCCTGTTTCTCGCGCATCGCGTGCCGTTCCCGCCCGACCGCGGCGATCGCATCCGCGGCTATCACATCGTCCGTCACCTCGCCGAGCGCGCGCGCGTCCACCTCGTCGCGTTCGCCGACAGCGAGGCGGAGGCAGCGGTCGCGCCCGAGTTCCGCGATCTGTTCGCGAGTTGCGCCGTCGTGCCGCGCGCTAGGTCGCGCGCGCGGGCCGCGGCGGAGGCGCTGCTGACGGCCAAGCCGCTGTCGCTGACCGCCTTCGCCGATGCACGCATCGCGGCGGCGATCGAGCAGGTGGGCGCGGTCAATGCCGCGTACGTCTTCTCTGGCCAGATGGCGCAATATCTGCCTGTCGCCGCCGGGCGCACGGTAATGGACTTCGTCGACCTCGATTCGGTCAAGTTCGCCGCCTACGCTGCCGACGCGCGCGGGCCGATGCGCTGGATGTACACGCGCGAGGCACGATTGCTCGGCGCGTTCGAGCGGCGGGTCGCGGCACAGGTGGACGCAAGCCTGTTCGTCAGCGCCGCCGAGGCCGCTTTGCTGCCCGGCGCGCGGGTGCTGGAGAACGGCATCGACGCCGCCCGGTACGACCCCGCCCGCGTCCGCCCGGTCGCGGAACGCGGACCGCTGATCGTCTTTACCGGTCAGATGGATTACCCGCCCAACATCGACGCGACGCGCTGGTTCGCGCGCGCGGTTCTGCCGACGGTCCGCGCCGCTTATCCGCAGGCGCGATTCGCGATCGTCGGTCGCGCGCCCACCGCCGCCGTGCGCGCGCTGGCGGGCGAGGGGGTGATCGTCACCGGCGAAGTGGACGACGTCCGCCCCTGGCTCGCCGCCGCCGCCGCCGTCGTCGTGCCGCTCCGCATTGCGCGCGGGGTTCAGAACAAGGTGCTCGAAGCCATGGCGATGGCGCGGCCGGTCGTTGCCTCGCCCGCCGCCGCCGAAGGTATCGACCACCGCGGCACGATCCGCGTTGCCGATGGCGCATCTGCCTTTGTAGCGGCGGTGAGCGCTTTGCTCGACCGCCCGACAAGCGCTCCGGAAGCGCGTGCGCAGGTGCTCGCCCGCTACGCATGGCCTGCGCGCCTCGCCCCGCTCGACGTGCTGCTCGGTTTGCCGCAGCGCCGCCAAGCCGCGTGACGCTCGCGCTGGCCGTGCCGCCGGTCACGCGAGTGGATAGCGTCTGGCGAGCGCCGCTCGTCGCGCTGGTCGCGCTCGCTGCCGCGCTGCTTCTGCTATTCCGCACCGACGCCGCCGCGCTCGCGCGCATCTACTGGACCAGCACCACCTTCGGGCATTGCCTGTTCATCGGCCCGGTGATCGGCTGGCTGGTGTGGACGCGCCGGGCCGAGTTGGCGCAGATGACGCCCGTCGCGTGGGCACCCGGCCTGCTGCTCGTGGCGGTCGGCGGGTTCGCGTGGCTGGTCGGTGATGCCGCCGGCGTTGCGTTCGCGCGGCATCTCGGGCTGGTGGTGATGCTGCAAGGCGCGGTCGTGACCCTGCTCGGCCCCAATATCGCGCGCGCACTAGCTTTTCCAATCGCTTACGCGCTCTTCCTCGTGCCGTTTGGTGAAGGTCTCGAGACGCCGCTCCAAGCCGTGACGGTCCGTACGGTCATGCCGCTGCTCCACCTCGTGGGCATTCCCGCTCGGGTGGAGGGGGTGCTCATCACCATCCCGAAAGGGTATTTCGAGGTCGCCGAGGCGTGTTCGGGCGCGAAGTTCGTCCTTGCCATGCTCGCCTATGGCACACTGGTCGCGAACACCTGTTTCCGATCGTGGCGGCGGCGGGCGGGGTTCATGGTCGTCAGCCTCATCGTTCCCGTGCTCGCCAACGGCGCGCGCGCGTTCGCGACGATCTACGCCGCGCATCTCACTTCCGTGTCGCGGGCGACGGGGTACGACCATATCGTCTATGGCTGGATCTTTTTCGGACTGGTGATGGCGGGTTGTATGGCGATCGGCTGGCGCTGGTTCGACCGTTCGCCCGATGATCCGGTCGTCGACGCCGCGCAGTTGCAAGGGCGGGCGAAGAGAGCGTTGCGACTCCCGGTCGCGGCGGCGCTGGGGCTCGGCGTCGCGCTCGTTTTCGCGGGCTGGGGCACCGCGCTGGCCGCGCGCGCGCAGCCGTTGCCCGCCCATATCAGCCTACCCGAGCTGCCCGGCTGGCATCGCGCGCCGCTCAGCGTCCGTGCGCCCTGGATGCCGACCTATCCCGGCGCGGATCATGCGCTGTTCGGCCGCTACGTCGACGCGCAGGGCGATGCGGTCGACCTCGCGGTGGCGGTGTACGGGACGCAACGCGAGGGCAAGGAGCTGGTCGGCTTCGGCGTCGGCGTGCTGCGCGAAGATGATCGCTGGGTACGGGTCGAGGACTTGCCCCCGATCGCGGGCGGTGCGGCGATGCGGATCACCGCACCCGGCCCGGTGGAGCGCACCGTCGCGACATGGTACCGCGTCGCCGACGTGACGACGGGGGACGCAAGGCGGGTGAAGATCGAGACGCTCAAGGCGAAGCTGCTCGGCGGTCCGCAACGCGCGGTCGCGATCCACCTTTCCGCCGAGGTCACACCCGGCCAAGACCCGCGCGCCGCGATCGCGCGCTTCGCGGCCGCGCTCGGGCCGATGGACGCGTTTGCGGACTACGAAGCGGGAATGCGCTGAGATGTGCGGGATCGCGGGGCTGTTCTACCCCGCCACGCCCAAGCCGGTCGACCCCGCGCGCATCCGCGCCATGATCAACCCGCTCGCGCATCGCGGGCCCGACGGGGAGGGGGTCTGGACTGCGCCTGGCGTCGGCTTCGGGCACCGGCGGCTCTCCATCATCGACGTCGCGGGCTCGCCGCAGCCGATGGCGAGCGCGGATGGCGCGATCACTGTCACCTACAACGGCGAAATCTACAACTTTGCCGAGCTGCGCGCGGAGTTGGAGGCCAAGGGCGCGCGGTTTCGGACCGCGGGCGATACGGAGGTGCTGATCGAGGCGTGGCGCGCTTGGGGCGTCGATATGTTGGGGCGCCTCAACGGCATGTTCGCCTTCGCGCTGCATGACGCGCGGCGGCAGGCGCTGTTCCTCGCCCGCGACCGGCTGGGGGTGAAGCCGATGCATCTGGCGGAACTCAGCGACGGCGCGCTCGCCTTTGCGTCCGAACTGAAGGGGCTGCTCGCGCACCCGCTGCTCCGCCGCGCGCCCGATTTGTCGGCGGTCGAGGACTATCTAGCCTGGGGCTATGTGCCCGACGACGCCTGCCTGGTCGCGGGCGTCTCCAAGCTGCCCGCCGGACACTATTTGCTGGTCGAGCGTGGCAGGCCGGTGCCCAAGCCGATCCGGTGGTGGGACGTTGATTTCAGCAAGCGCGCGACCGGCTCTGCCGCCGATCTCGAGGCGGAGCTGCTCCACCGCCTTCGCCGAGCGGTCCGCTCGCGCATGGTCGCGGACGTGCCGCTCGGCGCGTTCCTGTCGGGCGGGGTGGACAGTTCGGCGGTGGTCGCGCTGATGGCCGAAGCGTCGCGCGGGGCGGTGCGGACCTGCACGATCGGCTTCGACGAGGCCGGGCATGACGAGCGCGCCCCCGCTGCGCTGGTGGCGGAGCGGTTTGCGACCGAGCACCGTACGCGGGTGGTCGCGGCAGATGATTTCGGCTTGATCCAAACACTTGCGGAGGCTTTCGACGAACCGTTCGCGGATGCGAGCGCGCTTGCGACCTATCGCGTATGCGAACTCGCGCGCGAGAGCGTGACGGTGGCGCTATCGGGAGACGGCGCGGACGAGGCGCTGGCGGGCTATCGCCGCCACCGCTTCCACGCGGCGGAGGAGCGCGCGCGGGCGCTGCTGCCCGGTCCTGCCCGGCGCGCGGCGGGCTGGATGGGCCAGCTGTACCCCAAGGCGGACTGGGCTCCGCGCCCGCTGCGCGCCAAAACGACGCTGCTCGCGCTCGCGGCGGATGGCGACGAAGCATATGCACGAACGGTAGGCGTCACCCCGCCCGAGCTGCGCGTGCTGCTGTTCTCGCCCGAGGCGCGGCGCGCGCTCGGCGGCTATCGCGCGGAGGACCGCTGGGTCGCGACGATGCGCGCCGCGCCCGCCCGCGTCGGGCTCGACCGCGCGCAATATGCCGACCTCAAGCGCTGGCTGCCCGGCGACATCTTGGTCAAGGCGGACCGGACCAGCATGGCCGTGAGCCTGGAAGCGCGCGAGCCGCTGCTCGATCACCGCCTCGTCGAGTTCGCGGCAACGCTGCCGCCTTCGCTCCGCTTGCGAGGAGGCGAGGGCAAGTGGTTGATGAAGCAAGCGCTCCGCCCCTATCTGCCGCGCGACATCCTCGGCCGCCCGAAACAGGGGTTCGTCACCCCGGTCAGCGCCTGGTTCCGCGGCGCGCTGGCAGGCGAGGCTGCGGCGCTGGCCCGCTCGAAGACGCTAGCTGACACTGGCTGGTTCGACCTGCCCCAGCTCGCGCGCCTTGCCGAGGAGCATCGCGCGGGCCGGGCGGAGCACGGTCGGACGCTATGGCAGTTCGTGATGCTCGATCGCAGCCTCAAGCACCTGTTCGGCTGAGGTCAGCGCAGCTTGGCGATACCGAGCCCGTCCGCCTTGGCGCGTTCCTTCACGCTCTCCTCGCTCCGCTTCAGCGCCTTGGCGATTGCTTTCAGCGCCATGCCCTTCTTCGCGAAACCATGCAGCTTTTGCAGCTCGTCGGGCGTCCAGGGCTGGCGATGACGCTCGAACTCCTTGTCCTTCGCCATCAGTCGAAGGTTGCGCCCCAACGGCGCGGCTCGCGGTCCTTCCACAATCCGCGGTGCCACGCGTCGCTCGCGAGCAGCGGCATGACCGAGCCGGCTTCGGCGAACACCATCTGCTCGATACCAGTGTTGACCTTGCCCCAGCTCGCCGCCTCCTGCAGCGTCGAGGAGGAGCAGGCCCCGTCGCGCACGTCCGCAACCGTGATCTGCACCGCGTATTTGTGGACCGCCACGTCCTCGTGGCCAAGGATTTCGGCGCACACCACCGTATCCTGGATGAAGTTCTTCGGCACGCCGCCGCCGATCATCAGCAGGCCGGTGGTGCCCGCCTTAATCTTGATCTCGGTCAGCTCGCGAAAGTCGGCGATCGAATCGATGGTGAGGTAAGGCTTGCTCGCCTTCATGGCATCGACCTGATGCTTGACCAGCCCGAACCCTGCCGAGGAGTCAGTGAACGCCGGGCAGAAGATCGGCACGTCATGCTCATAAGCGAGCTTGACGAGGCTGTTCTCCTTCTTCCCGTGCTCGACCAGATACTTGCCCATCTCGCGGATGAACGCGCGCGACGAGTATGCCTTGGCGGGCAGGCTTTCCGCGATCTCGAAGATCGTGTGGTCAACGTGCTGGAGCTCTTCCTCGTCGATATAGGTATCGTAGATGCGGTCGATCAGCAGCGAGCGCAGCGTGTCGTCGTCGGGCACGTCGAGCGCCTGATAATGTTTGTGGCCCAGCCCCTCGAAAAAATCCATGTCGACGATCGTCGCGCCGGTGGCGACGATGCCGTCGACCATGTTGGAGCGGACCAGTTCAGCATAAAGGTCCATGCAGCCCGCCGCCGAGGTCGAGCCGGCGATGACGAGAAACACGGTGCAGTCCTTGTCCCCGAGCATCTGGTTGTAGATGCCCGTCGCGCGAGCGAGGTCGCGCGAGGTGAAGCTCATCTTGCCCATCGCGTCGATGATCGGACGCGCGTCGAAGGTGCGGATGTCGATATGCTCGACCTTGTGGGAGAGCAGCTCCTGCTTGCGGGTGTCGTTGATGGGGGTGAGGTCGTTCATTGGGTCAGGTCCGTGGTACAAATCCAGCGTCGTTGATGGGGACGCGGTAACCCAAGCAATATTCGTCACCGCGGCCTTGAGCGGGAAACCCGCTGCTTCCGCGTGGTCAGGAAGCGGGACCCCGAGGTCAGGCCCGAAGTGACGATAATGGTAGAGCGTTGGGCCGTTACAACTTCACGACATTGCTCGCGACGCGCTCCACCGCACCACCGTATAGCGTCGCCATCGGCTCGTCCGCGACTACCACCGTCTCCGTCGCGCCGAAGCCGTTGAAGCCGGTCCGCATCGCCGCGCCGTATGCGCCGAGCATTCCGATTTCCAGATAGTCGCCCGCGCCCACATCGGCGGGCAACAGGAACGGCCCCGACATATGGTCGAGGTCGTCACAGGTCGGTCCATAGAAGCTGAACGGCATCAGCTTCGCCCGGCTCGCCTCGCCACGGAGCAGCTCGACCGGGAACCGCCAGCCGATATGGGCCGCATCGAACAGCGCCCCGTACGCGCCGTCGTTGATAAACAGCTCGTCCCCGCGCCGCCGCTCGACGCGAACGATCAGCGACGAATACTCAGCGCACAACGCCCGGCCCGGCTCCGCCCACAGTTCGGCGGAATAGGACACGGGAAGCGACTCGAACGCGCGCCCGATCACCTCGAAATAGCGCTCCAGCGGCGGCGGCTCCATGCCGGGATAGACCGACGGAAAGCCCCCGCCGACATCGACGACATCCACCGTCACCGCCGCGTCGACGATCGCGAGGCGCACCCGCTCCATCGCCTCGGCGTAGGCCTGCGGAGTCATCGACTGCGAGCCGACATGGAAGCATAGGCCGAGCGCATCTGCCGCCTGCCGCGCCGCGAACAGCAGCGCGCGCGCGTCACTCGGGCCGCAGCCGAACTTGGAGGCGAGCGACAGCTTGGCGTGCTCGGACGACACGCGCAGCCGGACGCACAGGGTCAGGTCGCTCGCACTGTCGGTAGCACGTACGATCTTGTCGAGCTCGTCGAGCGAATCGAGGCTAAACACGCGCACGCCATGGAGGTGATACGCTTCCGCAATCGCTTCCTCGGCCTTGACGGGGTGCATGAAGCAGAGCGTCGCACCCGGCAGCGTCGCCGCGACCAGCCGCACCTCCGCGATCGAAGCGACGTCATAGTGCGTCACCCCCGCGTCCCACAGGATGCGGAGCAGGTCGGTGGACGGGTTCGCCTTGACCGCGTAGAGCGACTTGCCCGGGAACTTCTCGGCGAAGAACCGGGCCGCGCGCGCGGCAGCGTGCGGGCGGACGAGCGTCACCGGCTCGGCAGGACGCAACGACTGCGCGATGCCGAGGGCGTCATCGAACGATGCGGCGATGTCGTGACCGGTCGCGGCCTCGACGGGGCGCGCTAGCCCCAGCGCAATATGGTGCTTGTGCAATTCAAGGGACCTCCGATGCCAGGGCGAACCCCGGACTTTACGTTCTTGTTCGACTGCCTTGCGGTGGAAGTCCCTTGGGGCAGCGGAGCGCGCACTTAGGGTCGGGGGACCCCTATGTAAAGCAGCGATTTCGTGGCACGGATCGGTGGTGACCATCGTGCGACAACCCACCCGCGCCGGGGTCCGCGACGCCGCGGCGAAGATCGCCCGCGTCCTTTCTCCGACTCCGCTGTTCGTGCGTGAAATCAGCGGTATGCTCGTCGCTTTGAAGGCCGAGTCGCTTCAGCCGACGGGCGCGTTCAAGGTGCGCGGCGCGTGGCACCGGTTGACCGCGCTCGACGAGGACGCGCGGCGCAGGGGCGTGGTGGCGTTCTCGTCAGGCAATCATGCGCAGGGGGTCGCCTGGGCAGCGAAGCGGCTCGGCATCGCGGCGACGATCGTGATGCCCGCCGACGCGCCCCGGGTAAAGCGTGACGCGACGCTGGCGCTCGGCGCGGAGGTGGTGAGCTATGACCGCGCGACCGAGTCGCGCGAGGCGATCGCCGGGCGGCTGGCGGAGGCGCGCGGGGCGACGCTGGTGCCGAGCTTCGACGACGCCTGGATTATCGAGGGGCAGGGGTCGGCGGGGGTCGAGGCGGCGGCGCATATGGAAGTGCTGGGGCTGGGCAGGCCCGCGCAGGTCGTAGTGCCGTGCGGCGGCGGCGGCTTGGCGGCGGGGCTGGCGCTGGCGCTGCCCGAGGCGCGGATGACGGTGGTGGAGCCGGAGGGCTGGGACGACATGCGCCGCTCGCTGGAGGCGAGCTGGATCGAGCCGGTCGGGCCGAACCCGCCTGCCACCGCCTGCGATGCGCTCCAGACGCAACGCGTGTCGCCGCTTACGTTCGATGTGCTCTCGCGGCGGGACGCGCAGGGGGTGGCGGTGAGCGAAGCGGAGATCGCCGCCGCGCAACGCTGGGCGGCGGAGCGGCTGCGGCTGGTGGTGGAGCCGGGCGGCGCGGTGGCGCTTGCGGCGCTGCTGGCGGGCAAGGTGCGGGCGGAGACGGGGACGCTGGTGCTGCTGTCGGGCGGGAATGTGGACCCGGTGGCCTATGGAAAGGTGATGGCGGGGTGAAGCGCGCCGCTCCGTCACCTCAACCGTCACCCCGGCCTCGTGCCGGATTCCAACCGTCTCCGCGTGCTTACGTTCGGCGTGGAGGAACAATCGGCAGCAGCCGCCTGGATCAACTGAAGAAACTGTCTCCGCTGCTAGGGTGTCGCGCACTGGCACCCGAGAAACACGCGGGGAGGGTTGGATCCCGGAACAAGTCCGGGATGACTGGCGAAAGATGACCGCCCTCGACAACACCGTCCGCTCGCTCGCGATTCTCGCTGCCTTCGCGCTCGCTTTCTTCGGCGCGCGTCAGGTCTGGCGCGGCGGCGAGGCGCGGTTCAAGGGCGTGCTGATGCTGGTGATGGCTGCGGTGCTGGTCGGCAACGTGCTGGTGTGGACGGCATAAGGTCGGGCCCTAGAAGCTCGCCCGTAGGCCAACGCCGTGGCCATTTCCGAGCAGTCCGACGCCGACGCCAGGCGCAAGGTGGATCACATGCGGGCGCTCGAGAAAGCCAGGCTGCTTGGCCAGCGGTGGCGGCGGTCGCAGGCGGTACGCCTCTGTGTTCGCGCGTCCGCACACGACGACTTCACCCCCGGTCGGCTCGTTGCACTCGCTATGCGGCGTCGTCCGGTCAAGAACGCGGTACTCCGCAACCGCTGGCGGCGGAACGGCGCTCTGAAGCAGGATCGGCACCTTGCAGTCTCCTGACCGGGTCGACCCTCATTATCGTATCGGCGAGTTCGGGTCCAACCGCATGTTCAGATACTTGTCCACGCTCCCCATCAGCTCGGGCATTTCATGCTCGAAAAAATGGTTCGCCTTCGGGATCACGTCGTGGTGGATCGTGATGTGCTTCTGCGTACGCAGCTTGTCGACAAGCTTCTGCGTAGCGGAGGGCGTCACCACCTCGTCCGCCGCGCCTTGGATAATGATGCCGCTTGAAGGGCACGGTGCCAGAAACGTGAAGTCGAACATGTTTGCGGGCGGCGCGATCGAGATGAAGCCGCGGATTTCCGGCCGGCGCATCAAGAGCTGCATCCCGATCCACGCGCCGAAGCCGAAGCCCGCGACCCAGGTCGTCTGCGCCTC
>CALMGC010000116.1 GCA_937863505.1 uncultured Sphingomonadales bacterium
GCGGTGGACAGCTCGGTGCCGCCGGTGCGAAGCGGTCGCGGGCGCCCGCCGCAGTCGGCGACCACGGACGCGGACGCGCCGCCTGCCCGCACCGCCGCGCCCAAGGGCGACCACGCCACCCGCCTCGCCGCCATCGACAAGCCCGACACCGGCGACGCGCCCGAGGATTCCTATCTCTACGGCTATCGCCTCTACCAGGCGAAGCTCTACCCGGAGGCGGAAACCCAGCTGAAGCAGGTTGTCACGACTTACCCCAAGTCGAAGCGCGCCAGCTACGCGCAGAACCTGCTCGGCCGCTCCTATCTGGAGGAAGGCAAGCCAAGCCTCGCGTCCATCGCTTTCTACGACAATTACAAGAAGATGCCCGATGGGGACCGCGCCCCCGACAGCCTCTATTATCTGGCGCAATCGTTGATGAAGCTGAACAAGCCCGCGGACGCGTGCAAGGTCTATGCGGAGCTTGGCGACGTCTATGCCGCCAAGATCACGCCGGAGATGAAGGCGAACGTCGCCAAGGGGCGCGCGGCTGCGAAATGCGGGTGAGGCGCTGACGCCCGACCCGGCGCTGGTCGGGCGGTTCCGGGGTGATCTTGCCCGTTTGTGCGACGTCGCGCGCGACCGCGTGCTCGTCGCGGTGTCGGGCGGGGCCGACAGCATGGCGCTGCTGCTGCTCGGCCATACGGCACTGGGCGAGCGATGCGTTGCCGCGACCGTCGACCACGGCTTGCGCCCGGACTCGGCGGCGGAAGCGCGGCTGGTGGCGGCGGTCTGCGCGCAGCGTGGCATAAGCCATGCGATCCTCACCGACGCGCTTCCGGAGCGGGTCGGGAAAACCGCCAACCTCAGTGCACGGGCGCGGGCCTTGCGCTACCGGCTGCTCGAAGCGCATGCTCGCGAGGTCGGCGCCCGTTTCGTCGCCACGGCCCACCACGCGGACGACCAACTCGAAACCGTGGTGATGCGTCTCAATCGCGGCTCGGGCGTGAGTGGGCTCGCGGCGATCCGCGAGCGCGGCGGCCCGATCATCCGGCCGCTGTTGCAATGGCGGCATTCGGAACTGGCGGCGCTGGTCGCGGCCTGCGGCATCACGGCGGTCAACGACCCGAGCAACCGCGACGATCGCTTCGACCGGGCGCGCCTGCGCAAGGCGCTCGCCGGGGCCGACTGGCTCGATCCGTTGGCGGTCGGGGTAAGCGCCGCGGCGCTGGGCGATGCGGAGGAGGCGTTGGAGTGGAGCGTACGCAAGCTGAGCGAGCGGTTCTGCCGCTTCCACGACCGGTTCGCGACGTTCTGCCCTCTCGACCTGCCCTTTGAGCTCCGGAGGCGGCTCGTGCGGCGTTGCATAACGCACATGGACCCTACGCTGGATATCGGCGGCCCCGCGCTGGTCCGCACCGTTCGCGCGCTGGAATGCGGCGCGCGGGCACAGCTCGGCGGCGTGGATTGCGTCGTGGATGCTTTGTCGGGCGGCGAGGTGGTATGGATCTTCACCCGCGCCCCGCCGCGACGGTCAGGATGATTGCGCGAGGGGCTCCGATTCCATTGCCATTAATCGTCGGAAGCCTATCTTGAGACCCGAAAGGTTTCTCCCCGAATGAGCGACGACAACAAGCAGCCCGCGCCCGAGAATGGCGGCGGCAATCCCTGGATGAAGAGCCTGCTGATCTGGGTGGGCGTGCTGCTCGCGCTGGCGCTGGTGGTGACCATGATGGACGGGCGCGCGACCGGCGGCTCGGGCACGACGCTCGCCTATAACACTTTCCTCGACAAGGTCGACGAGGGCACGGTGCGCAAGGTCGCGATCAGCCGTGAGGCGATCACCGGCCAGCTGTCGTCGGGCGACACGTTCCACGTCAACACGCTGCCGCAGGGCGACGCGACCTTGATCCCCAAGCTGCGCGAAAAGGGCGTCGAGTTCTCGGGCAAGCCGGAAGAGGGCACTTCGCTCTGGATCATGCTGCTGTATCAATCGCTGCCGATCCTCGTGTTCGTCGGCTTGGGCTATTTCGTGCTGCGGCAGATGCAGAAGAACTCCGGCTCGGGCGCGATGGGCTTCGGCAAGTCGCGGGCGCGGATGCTGACGCAGAAGGAAGGCAAGGTCACCTTCGCCGACGTCGCGGGCATCGACGAGGCGCGCGAGGAGCTGGAGGAGATCGTCGAGTTCCTCAAGGACCCGACCAAGTTCGCCCGGCTCGGCGGCAAGATCCCCAAAGGCGCGCTGCTGGTCGGCTCGCCCGGCACCGGCAAGACCCTGCTCGCGCGCGCGATCGCGGGCGAGGCGGGGGTGCCGTTCTTCACCATCTCGGGCTCGGACTTTGTCGAGATGTTCGTGGGCGTCGGCGCGAGCCGGGTGCGCGACATGTTCGAACAGGCGAAGAAGAGCGCGCCGTGCATCGTCTTCATCGACGAAATCGACGCAGTCGGTCGCCATCGCGGCGCTGGCCTCGGCAACGGCAATGACGAGCGCGAGCAGACGCTCAACCAGCTGCTCGTCGAGATGGACGGGTTCGAGGCGAATGAGGGCATCATCATCGTAGCGGCGACCAACCGCCCCGACGTGCTCGACCCCGCCTTGCTGCGTCCGGGCCGCTTCGACCGGCAGGTCGTGGTGCCGCGCCCGGACATTGAGGGCCGCATCAAGATCCTCGAAGTGCACATGAAGAAGGTGCCGCTCGCCCCCGATGTCGACGCCCGCGTGATCGCGCGCGGCACGCCCGGCTTTTCGGGCGCGGACCTCGCCAACCTCGTCAACGAGGCGGCGCTGAACGCGGCGCGCAAGGGCAAGCGGCTGGTCGCGATGGCCGAGTTCGAGGAGGCCAAGGACAAGGTGATGATGGGCGCCGAGCGCCGCTCGATGGTGATGACCGAGGATGAAAAGCGGATGACCGCCTATCACGAGGCGGGCCATGCGGTGATCGCGATGCACGAGCCCGCGTCCGACCCGATCCACAAGGCGACGATCATCCCGCGCGGCCGCGCGCTGGGCATGGTGATGCGGCTGCCCGAGCGCGACTCGTACAGCTATCATCGCGACAAGATGTACGCGAACCTCGCGGTGGCGATGGGCGGGCGCATCGCGGAGGAGCTGGTGTTCGGCTATGACAAGGTGTCGTCGGGTGCTTCGGGCGACATCCAGTATGCGACCGGGCTGGCGCGCGACATGGTCACCAAATGGGGCATGTCGGACAAAGTCGGCCCGGTCGAGTACGCGCAACCCGAGGGGGAGTCCTTCCTCGGCTATTCGTCCTCGCAGCCGGTGCGGATGTCGAACGCGACCGCGCAGATGATCGACGACGAGATCAAGGCGATCGTCGAGGGCGGGCTGGCGCGCGCGCGCCAGGTGCTGAGCGAGCATCTCGACCAGCTGCACCTGCTCGCGGGCGCCTTGCTCGAATATGAGACGCTGTCGGGCGACGAGCTCAAGAAGCTGATCGCGGGCGAGGGACTTGGGCGGAGCGATCCGGGCGTGCGCTCGGTCGACATGCCTTCCGCCGGCACGTCCATCCCCAAGACGCGGCGGCCCAAGGGCCCGTTCGGCAATCCGGCCCCGGCGGGGGCGTGAGCCTCCGCCACCGGGTCGCGCTCGTCGCGGCGGCGGTGGCGGTCGCTTCGGCGACGCCCGCTGATGCCGCGATGGATGTGAATACGTTTCTGGCCAAGGCGACGGTGCTCAAGGCGAAGGGGCCGATGGCGCTGTTCTCCTCGGACCTGAGTCTGCTCAAGCACGAAGCGGGGCTGGCGACTGCGCAGATCAGCGCGGACAAGAAGGCGCGCGCCGCCGCGCACCAGCCGCCGCTCTATTGCGCGCGCGACGACGAGCGGATGGGTGCGAACGAGATGCTCGCGGGCCTTGCCGCGATCCCGCCCGCCGAGCGGGGGATGAGTCTCAAGGAGGGGTTCCTGCGGGTGATCGTCAAGCGCTACCCGTGCCGTTGAGGTCAGATCTGCGTGTGCAGGCGTAGCGCGAACACCGCTACCGGCCCGCGGTCGCGGTTGTACGCGGGGTTACCGATCAGCTGCGCGTCCGCGGTCGCGTGGAACTTGCCGCCAGCCAGCGATAGGTCGTACCACCCCTCCCCGATCGCCTCCGCGCCCGGGTGCGGCAGCTGCCCGTCGCCGACCAGAATGCCGAGCCCGCCCGCCGCAGGTAGCGCTGCCGGGCCGCAGACGCGCCGTTCACCACCGCGCCGATGCCGACCCGATCGTCCTTACGCCCCCAGCTCAGGCCCTTGAGCGACAGGCCCGCTGCCACGCTGCGATCGACATCGGTGAACTCATACGCCTCATACCGCCCGTCCGCGACCGACGCGCGCGCGAACACGCCGAGCGTGTCGGTCAGCTCCTGCTCGACGTTGAGCGCCCCGCCCGCCCGCGTCGCGTAGCGGCGAACGCTCGCCACGTCGGGCGCAGTGCCGGGCGCGGCGGCGGCGAGCGCGTCGTCGAGCCGCCCCATCTCGCCATGATTGAACCAGCCGAGGACACGCACGCGCCCTTCATGCCCACTGAGCGAGAAGCGCCGCTCGACCTCGCCCACCGCCTCATATTGGCGATAACCGAGCTCCAACACCGTGCCGTTGGGGATCACCGAGAGGTTGAACAGCCCCGCGCGCACCGCCCACTTGCCCCGGTACAGCTCCGCCGCGCCCCCGACGCTATAGCCCCACGCATCCGCCGCATAGTCGAACGCGCCCGAGTCGATCAGCGTCCAATTGAGGAAGTCGCGCCGGGGGTCGTGCGCGTAAGCATTGACGTCGAACACATCGCCGACCCCGAACTTGCCCACCGTCAGCACCAGCCGGTCCGCGCTCACCTCGCCGCCAAGCTGATTCAGGTCCGCATCCAGCTCCGTCCGCTCGCCGCCGAGGTTGATCGTCTGGCGGAGGAACAGCCGTTGCAGCCGGAGGTACGGTTCCGCCTTGCCGATCTTGTACGCTTCGCCGCTCGGGAAACCCGCCGCGCCGGTGGTGTTGTGGAGCCCGAAGCCCTGGTCGATCTCCGGGTTCGCCCAGATTTCCGCGCCACGCCACGGCGACCCGCCCGCGTAGAGCGTCAAGTCGGCGGTCTCGCGCGTGTCGCCACGGCTGTCTAAGCTGTTGGGCCCATCATAAGGCGCGCGGAACGACGGGTCGGTCTGGACGACGAAGGTGCCTTGCACATGCGCGGCGACCTGCCCCGCCTCCTGCGCGCAGGCGGGCGCCGCCACGCCAAGCACCCCCACCAGCGCCGCCCATACCGACCTGCTCACGCGCATACTCACCACTCGTCCCGGGACTAGCGGGCGCGCTTACGCCGGTTCCCCATCCGAGCGCACGAAAAAAGGGCGGCCCGCGCAACGCGAGCCGCCCCATTCTGTCCGCTTTCGTCAGACCTCAGCGCGAGGTGATGACGAACTCCGTACGACGGTTTTCCGCCTGACCCTGCGCGGTGTCGTTCGGAGCAACCGGATCGCTCGCACCGCCCGAGGCGGTCTCGAGCCGGTCTGCGGCGACCCCCTTGGCGACCAGCGCGGCCTTGACCGCATCGGCACGCGCCTGACCGAGCTTCGCGTTCGCCGGGTCCGACCCGCGCGCATCGGCATAACCGGCGATCCGCGCCTTCGCGTTCGGGTATTTCTGCATAATGCCGGCAAGGTTCGACAGCTCGTCGGCATATTCCGGCTTGATGTCGCTCTTGTTGGTATCGAAGTTCAGATTGTCGAAGGTGAAGGTGTGCGGCGCGGGGTCCGTGCCCGCCAGATAGCTGCCGACCTGCTGGCTCACCGTGCTCGACTTGGCCGCGACGACGGGCGCGGTCGCGCCAACGGGTGCGGTGGTGTTGGTGACGGTGGTGGTCGCCGCGATCGGCGTGGCGCGCGAGCAGCCTTTCAGGCCCAGGAACCACAGCAGGGCAAGCAGGCCCAGCAGCAGCGCCAGCCAGGCCAGCCAGTTGGTCTTCTTCTCGGGCCCCAGATGAATCTCGCGCGGCGTACCGGGTTTGTGATCGGGTTCGGCCATGTTCTTCCTCCTGTTGAACGGGTGCCGGGGCACGAAGGCGCGAGTGGTCCCGCGCCTTCGCCCCCCGCCCCTTTTGCATTGCTCAGTAGCGGTCGCGGTCCGTGCCGAGGCCGGTGCCCGACGTCCGCGTCGTGCCGGTGTCCTCCACCTCGACTTCCGTGCGGCGCACGGTGTCGTCGATGTTCTCGGTCCGCTCGCCCACGTCCTTGCGCACCACGACTTCCTCGACGACGCGCGCGTCCTTGGCGACCACGGCCTCCTCGGCAGTCTCGGTCATCTCGATCGTGCGTTCGCGGAACGCGTCCCCGGTTGCGGCCGAGAGCGGCAGGTCGACCGCACGGCGCTCCACCTCGACATGCTCCTCACGCAGCTGCACACTCTCGTGCACCGGCGTCTCGACCACATAGGAGCGCACGCGCACCCCGCCGCGGTTGACCTCGCGCTTGCCGACGAGCAGCTCCTCCTGGACGACCGGGATCGCTTCCTCGGTGCCGCTCGTGCCGGTGGTGGCCGCATAGCCGGTGGTGCCGGTCGTGCCGGTGCCCATCCCGGTCGTGCCCGTGCCGGTAGTGCCCGACCC
This sequence comes from uncultured Sphingomonadales bacterium, assembly GCA_937863505.1. Taxonomy (GTDB): domain Bacteria; phylum Pseudomonadota; class Alphaproteobacteria; order Sphingomonadales; family Sphingomonadaceae; genus Sphingomonas. The sequence goes on from CALMGC010000116.1 coordinate 6,574, forward strand.
GCCGAACAGCCCGGTGCTCGCGCCCGCACCCATGCCGGCCGCCGTCGCGCCGCCCGCATAGTCCCAGC
>CALMGC010000117.1:0-6940 GCA_937863505.1 uncultured Sphingomonadales bacterium
CACCGCGCCCGCTCGCACCTCGGCGCTCGGCGATGACGAGGTCGCCGACCCGCCGCCCGGCCCCGCGATGCGCGCCGCCGCCGAGCGCGGGCGACTGATCCACCAGCTGCTCGAACGGCTCCCCTCGGTGCCGGTCGCGGACCGGCGCGCAGCAGGGCTCCGCTGGCTGGCGGCGGCGGGCTTGGCGGATGAGGCGATCGTCGACACCGTGCTTGACCTGATCGAGCGGTTCGACGGGCTGTTCGGCCCCGAGTCGCTCGCCGAAGCGCCGATCGCGGCGGTGCTGCCGAGCGGGCAGGTCGTGTCGGGCACGGTCGACCGACTGCTGGTCGAGGAGACCCGGGTACGCGTTGTCGACTTCAAGACCGGTCGCACCGCGCCCACGACGCTGGACGAGGTGTCACCCTATCACCTGCGCCAGATGGCGGCGTACACCGAGGCGCTTCGCGTCATCTTCTCCGGCCACGCGATCGAGGCGGCGTTGATCTACACCGCCGGGCCCACGCAATTCGATTTGCCCGCCGAGCTGCTCGCCCGCTACAAGCCGGGCTTCGCGGCGGGGGAGCAAAGCTAGGGGGTGGGCCGTTGAGCGGGCCGAGGCGCGCGCCTACCTGACAGTTTCAAGGAGACACGATCATGGCCACCAAGACGATCACCGACGCCAGCTTCAAGACCGACGTGCTGTCCGCCGACAAGCCGGTGCTGGTCGACTTCTGGGCGGAATGGTGCGGGCCGTGCAAGATGATCGGGCCGAGCCTGGAGGAGCTGTCCGCCGAGCTGGGCGACCGCGTGACGATCGCCAAGCTCAACATCGACGAGAACCCCGACGCCCCCGGCAATTACGGCGTGCGCGGCATCCCGACGATGATCCTGTTCAAGGGCGGCGCCCCCGCCGCGACCAAGGTCGGCGCGGAGCCCAAGGGCCGCATCAAGGCGTGGCTGGAGGGCGAACTCGCCTGAGGCTTAGCCCGCCAGTCGCCGGGTCCGGGTCGACCCGGCGACCACGGCGGTGATCGCGCCGCGTTCGTGCGCGAGGTGGGCGCGCAGGCGCGCGGCCATCGCCAGCATCGCGGGGCGGTATTCGGCCCATTCGGCGGCGATGTCGCGCGCGCTCCAATGGACGACATAGGCGCGGAAGCCCGCGGCGGCGGCGCCGCATTCGATCTTGAGCTTGCGCGCGGCCATCACCTGCGCGGGTGATCCGCTCGCCTGCGCCGGGTCGAACACCTCCGTATGCTTGAACAGCCGGTACTCGCCCAGCATCCGCAACATCTCCCATCGCGCGCGGGCGAGCGACGGGCGCGCCTCGGCAGGTGGCAGGTCGAGTAGCGCGGTCGCGCCGGTGATCCCGGCGAGGATGCGCTGTTGGTGGCGATCAAGCGCTCGAAGCGCGTCGGCGGTGTGCATGAGCGTCGATATCAGTGACTTAGATTGCCAAGTCGTTGCCTCTGCGCCGACAAAGCGGAACTCATCCTTATGAACGATAATCGGCATTGATCGAGATATAGCCGTGCGTCAGGTCGCACGTCCACACGGTCGCGCGGCCCTCGCCGAGGCCGAGGTCGACGCCGATCTCCACCTCCTGCCCCTTCAGATGCGCCGCAACGGGTGCCTCATGATAGCCGGGCACGGCGAGGCCATCGCGCGCCACCTCCGTCGCGCCGAAGCGGATCGAGAGCCGGTCGCGGTCGGCGGGCTCACCCGCCTTACCTACCGCCATCACGACCCGGCCCCAGTTCGCGTCCTCGCCCGCGATCGCGGTCTTGACCAGCGGCGAGTTGGCGATGCTCATCGCGATGCGGTGCGCGCTCGCGTCGCTTTCCGCGCCGGAGACCGCGATCTCGATGAACTTGCTCGCGCCCTCGCCGTCGCGGACGACAAGCTGCGCCATGTCGTGGCATAGCGCGTCGAGCGCGGCGTGTAAGGCGTCCGCGCCGGGGCTGTCGTCCCCTGTCAGCCGCGCGTTGCCCGCCGCGCCGGTCGCGAAGGCGAGCACGGTGTCGCTGGTCGAGGTGTCACCGTCGACGGTGATGCAAGCGAATGTCTTCGCGTTGGCGTGGTTCAGCGCGGCTTGCAGGAACGCCGGCTCGGCGTCCGCGTCGGTGAAGATGAAGCCGAGCATCGTCGCCATGTCGGGCGCGATCATCCCCGACCCCTTGATGATGCCGACCAGATTGACCGCGCGCCCGCCGACGATCGCGGTCGCGGCGGCGGCTTTGGGGAAGGTGTCGGTGGTGCCGATCGCGTTCGTCGCTTCGAGCCATGTCGCGGGCGGGGCGAGAAAGGCGGCGTCGAGTCCCGCTTCCGCCCTGTCCACCGGCAGCGGGACGCCGATCACGCCGGTGGACGCGACAAACACGTCGGAGGGCATGCAACCCAAATGCCGCGCGACCCTCGCCGCGACCGCTTCCACCGCCGCGCGCCCGCGCCCGCCGGTAAAGGCATTGGAGTTGCCCGCGTTCACCACCAGCGCACGCGCCTGCCCAAGCGGCAGTGCCGCGCGGCACCAGTCCACCTCGGGCGAAGGGCAACGGCTTTTCGTGAGTACCCCCGCCACGGCAGTCCCCGGCGCGAACTCCGCGAAGGTGAGGTCGCAGCGATCCCATGTCTTGTAGTGCGCGCGGGCGACGCGGAGCGTCACGCCGGTCACGGTGGGGAGGGCCGGGAAGGGCTTGGCTAGGGGTGAGGTGACGGATGACATGGCGGAGGTCTCTGGCTAGCATCGCCGCCGTTGAAAAGGGGGACCGACGTGCTCACAAGATTGATGATCGGTTGGGCGGCGGTTGCGGCGTTCGCTGTCGCGATGGAGGCACCGGCTTTCGCGGAGCCGAAGGCGGCGGCGCTGCATGGCGATCCGGGCCGATTTTTCGGCCCCGACACTACCCGGCAGACGCGATACGCGCCAGGCAGGAAGGTCGCGTCGTCGCGAAACTGTGGATCGACGCGACGGGCAAGGTCGCTTCTTGCACGGTCACCGTCTCCAGCGGTTCGTCCTCGCTAGATCAACGAACATGTCAGATCGCGTTGGAAAAGATCACCTTCACTCCCGCGATGAACGGTCGAGGGCAGCCGATCGTCGCTCAATATACGCTTCCGGTCCGATGGGTGCTGCCACGCGGCCCGATCGAGGTCGCGAAAGTTCCTCCGGACCAAATCGTGGAGATTACGGTGTCCGTCGACGCTACCGGTCAGGTGGTCGCCTGCAACGCCACCGCGACGCCGCCGATGGCCAGCCAATTTCAGCCCTGCATCGGCTATCCGGTGGGCAAGGAAACCGAGTTTCGCTGGGTGCGCGACGGCAAGCCCGTCGGCGGGACGGTGATCCGAACCATGCGTCAGCGAGTGACCATCGACCCGTAGAAAGGCAAACGGTCGATCAGTGGACGTTAAGCTCGCCAGTCGATAAGGTCGGTCTCATGCGGTTGCTGCTCCTTCTGTCTGCTATCCTGTCCGCCCTTACGGGCGTGGCGGGGCCGCGTCCCGCGGTGGCGCAGCCGGTATCGGCGAGCGCGCCGCTCGCCGGGCCGGTCGCTCGTGCGCAGGCGGGGGTGGTAGCGGTCGCGAGCGCGCTAGCGCCCGTGCGGTGGGCCCATGAGGTCGCGAGCCATGCTTTCCCGCTCCCGCTGTTGTCGCTCCGCCCCGCCCAGCCGCTCTACGCGGACCGCCCGCGCGAGTGAGTACGCGCGCGGTTTGACCCTGTCCCGCGCGCGGCCCATCTTCGCTCCACATCGACCGTCGAGGCCGCGCGCCCGGGGTCACGCTCCTACGTCAGGAATACAGCCATGCTCGGCGGCCTCGCCAAGTCCATCTTCGGTTCGTCCAACGACCGCTATGTCAAATCGCTCAACCCGCTGATCGCCAGGATCGCGGCGTTCGAGCCGCAGCTCCAGGCACTGTCCGACGACGACCTGTCGCAGCAGACCGCGCGCTTCCGCGAGCGGCTCGCGGGCGGGGAGACGCTCGACGACCTTCTACCCGAAGCGTTCGCGACCGTGCGCGAGGCGGCGCGGCGCGTGCTCGGCCAGCGGCATTACGACGTGCAGATGGTCGGCGGTATCGTCCTCCACCGCGGCGAGATCGCCGAGATGCGGACGGGCGAGGGCAAGACGCTGGTCGCGACGCTCGCCACCTATCTCAACGCGCTGCCGGGTGAGGGCATCCACGTCATCACCGTCAACGATTACCTCGCCGCGCGCGACGCGGAGTGGATGGGACAGGTATATCGCTTCCTCGGCCTTACCGTCGGGGTGATCGTCCCCAACCTCACCGACGAACAGCGTCGCGATGCCTATGCCAGCGATATCACTTACGGTACCAACAACGAGTTCGGCTTCGACTATCTTCGCGACAACATGAAGTACGAGCGCGCGTCGATGGTGCAGCGCGCGTTCGCGATGGCGCTGATCGACGAGGTCGACTCGGTGCTGATCGACGAGGCGCGTACCCCGCTGATCATCTCCGGCCCGACCGATGACAAGTCCGAACTGTACATGCAGGTCGACGCGGTGGTGAAGCAGCTCGCCCCCGACGATTACGAGAAGGACGAGAAGCAGCGCTCGATCATCCTGACCGAGGACGGGACGGAGCATGTCGAGCGGATGCTGGAAACGGCGGGGCTGCTCCAGGGCGCGAACCTCTACGACTTCGAGAACACGCAGGTGGTGCATCACACCAACCAGGCGCTGCGCGCGAACATGATGTTCAAGCGCGACACCGACTATATCGTCAAGGACGGCAAGGTCATCATCATCGACGAGTTCACCGGGCGGATGATGGACGGGCGGCGCTGGTCGGACGGGCTCCACCAGGCGGTCGAGGCGAAGGAGGGCGTGCAGATCGAGCCCGAAAACCAGACCATGGCCTCGATCACGTTCCAGAACTATTTCCGCATGTATCCCAAGCTCGCCGGGATGACCGGCACCGCCGCGACGGAAGCGGCGGAATTCTACGACATCTACAAGATGAACGTGGTCACCATTCCCACCAACGTCGCGGTGAAGCGCGTGGACGAGGAGGACACGTTCTACAAGACGATCGAGGACAAATTCCGCGGCATCGCCCGCACCATCCGCGAGCACGCGGAGGGTGGTCAACCGGTGCTGGTCGGCACCGTGTCGATCGAGAAATCGGAGCTGCTGAGCGAGTTCCTGACCCAGGAGGGCGTCGAGCATTCGGTGCTCAACGCGCGCTTCCACGAGCAGGAAGCGCATATCGTCGCGCAGGCCGGGCGCGCGGGCCGGGTGACGATCGCCACCAACATGGCCGGGCGCGGTACGGACATCCAGCTCGGTGGCAATCTCGAGTTTCGCGTTGAGGACGAGCTGGCCGACATGCCCGACGGCCCCGAGCGCGAGGCGGCGATCGCGCGCATTCGCGACGAGATCGCGGCGGAAAAGGCGCGGGTGCTTGAGGCGGGCGGGCTGTTCGTGCTCGCCACCGAGCGGCATGAGAGCCGGCGCATCGACAATCAGCTGCGCGGGCGCTCGGGGCGTCAGGGCGACCCGGGGCTGAGCCGTTTCTACCTGTGCCTCGACGACGACCTGCTCCGCATCTTCGGGCCGGACACGCTGTTCAGCAAGATGATGCGCAACTCGATCGAGGACGGCGAGGCGTTGCCGCCCTCCAAATGGATGACCAAGGCGATCGAGACCGCGCAGAAGAAGGTCGAAGCGCGCAACTACGACATCCGCAAGCAGGTCGTCGAATATGATGACGTGATGAACGACCAGCGCAAGGTGATCTACGAACAGCGCGCCGACATCATGGACGCGGAGACGGTGGGCGACATCGTCGGCGATATGCGTGCGGAGACGGTCAACGGCATCGTCGGCGCGGCGTGCCCGCCCAATTCCTATCCCGAGCAATGGGACGTGGAGGGGCTCAAGCGGGCGACCGCCGAGCTGCTCAACCTCGAGCCGCCGTTCGACGAGTGGCTGAAGGAAGAAGCGATCGACCCCGAGATCGTCGAAAGCCGCATCCGCGACTCCGCCGATGCGATGATCGCGGCCAAGGCGAGCGAGCTGGAGCCCGACACCTGGGTGCAGGTGGAGAAGTCGATCCTGCTCCAGAACCTCGACCATCACTGGAAGGAGCATCTGTCGACGCTCGACGCGCTACGCCAGGTCGTGCACCTGCGTGCCTATGCGCAGAAGACGCCGCTCAACGAATACAAGCAGGAGGCGTTCGCGCTGTTCGAGCGGATGCTCGCCAACATCAGGGAGGACGTGACGCGGACAATCGCGCACGCGCAATTCCAGCTCCAGGCCGCGCCCCAGCTTCCCGAGCTCCCCGACTTCATCACCACCCATTTCGATCCTTTCACGGGCGATGACGACACTCGCGACATTGACGCGGGGACGCTGGGGCTGGTGACGACGCAGATCGCGCCGATGCAGACGATCCGCCCGGAAGCGGCGGACCTCGGCAAGGACCCGGCGAACTGGGAAGGGCGCGTCAACCGCAACGCGTCGTGCCCGTGTGGGTCGGGGCGTAAATACAAGCATTGTCATGGGGCGGTGGCGTAAAAGCGAAGCCGACAGCTGACCTTGTGTCCCTCCTGCTCGGTCGAAGGCGCTCCGTAGCTCCTCCCCCCGCAAGGGGGAGGTGGCGCGCGTAACGTGCGACGGAGGGGGAGGACTCACAAGCGTGTGGGGGAGTCCTCTCCCTCCACTACTCGCTTCGCGAGCGGTCCCCCTGCCCCTAGCGGGGGAGGATCGTTGCACGTATCCAAGAGGTAAGCTGTAACGCAAAAGGGCTCCGGCGATCGCTCGCCGGAGCCCTTTCAAGTTACGCTGGAGAGCGGATCAATAGCCCTGGGGCGACCGCCGCTGCTTCTCCTGGCCGGGCAGGATGATCGTCGGCCCGAGCTGATCCACCACCGCGCGCGCGTCGAACGCCCGCACGTCGCCGGTCGGCACCGGCCCGCGCCCCGCCTGGTTCT
>CALMGC010000117.1:6950-7420 GCA_937863505.1 uncultured Sphingomonadales bacterium
CGGCTTCGACCCGGTCGACGGTGTTGACATCGTCATACCCGCCGAAGAACGGACCGCCGAAGAACGGATCGTAATGGCGATAGCCGAAGCCACGGCCATAGAAGCCGAACCCGGGGCTGAAGTAACCGCCGCCAAACCCGAACCCGCCATAGCCGCCGCCGAACCCACCATAGCCGAGCCCGGTGGAATAGGTACGGGTCTGCCGGTTGGTGTTACGATCGACCTGAACGAAATAGTCGCCGCCGTGCTCCAGCGTCAGCTGCGCCGCGCGGAACAGCATGTACTTCTCGACCGTCTCGCGCGAGGTCACGTCGTTGCCCGCGAAGTGGACAATGAAGCGATCGGGGCCGATCTGCTGCTCGCTGAACCCGGTCCGCTCGAATCCGTGGCCGACGGCGGGGTGATAAGTGGTCTCTGTGGCGCACGCACCGACCAGCAGCGTAGCCGAGGCCAGCGCCGCCGCCAGGACG
>CALMGC010000118.1 GCA_937863505.1 uncultured Sphingomonadales bacterium
TGGTCGGGGACGGGGTCGCCGGGTGGATGGCGGCGGCGGCGTTCGCGCGGCGCGTACCGGGGGTGCGCGTCGCGCTGGTGCCCGGCGGCGCGTCGGGTCTGGCCGACAGGTTCGGCGGCACGACGCCCGCGGTGCACGATTTCCACCGTGATCTGCGGATCGACACGCGGGACCTCATGGTGCGGACGGGCGGCGCGCTTCGCCTCGGCACGCGCTTCGACGGCTATGTCCACGCATTCGTCCCCGTCGGCGCCGGCGTCGTGAACGGCCCGTTCGCGGCTTCATGGTGCCAGATGCGGGATGCCGGCCCGTTCGACGCCTACTCGCCCGGCGCGCAGCTGGGCCTTGCCGGAAAGGTGCCGTTTCCCGATCCGATGTTCGACGCCGTGGGGTTCGGATTGCAGCTCGATCCCAAAGCCTATCGCGCCTATCTTGCGGGCTATGCCGAGCATGTCGGTGTCGCGGTCACCGCCCCGCGCGCGGTGCATCCGGTCGTCGCCGACGGCAGGGTGACCGCGATCCGGCTCGACGACGGGACGCAGCTGACGGCCGACCTTTATGTCGACGCCACCAACGCCGCAGGGCTTCTGATCGGCAGCCTTGCCGATCGCGAGTGGCAGAACTGGTCGCACTGGTTCGCGGCGGACAGCGTCGCGCAGGCCAGCAGCGCACCCACCGCGACCTTGCCCTCGCTGGATCATTGCGCGGCGATCGCGGGCGGCTGGCGGCTGACGACCGGCCTTCCCGGACGCACCGACCACGCGCTCGTCTACGACAGCAAGGTGATGGACGACGCCGAAGCCGCGCGGCTGCTTGATCTCGACGTCGCTGCGCCCTTCCGCTTCCGCTCGGGACGGCGCGCGCGCGCGTGGATCGCGAACGTCGTCGCGATCGGGGACGCGCATGTCGTGGTCGAGCCGCTCGAGGCGGCCCCGCTCCACCTCCTCCATACGCAGATCGACCGGCTGATCACCTCCCTGCCCGGGCGCGACTTCGCGGCGGTCGAGATCGCGAACTACAACCGCGAGACGAACGAGGAAGCCGACCGGCTGCGTGACTTCCTCCTCGCGCATCGTCGCGACCCGGTGGACCCGCCCGAGGAACTGGCGGACACGCTGGCGCTGTTCGCCGAGCGTGGGCGATGGCGTCAGCGGGACGGCGAGGGTTTCTCGCGCGACGACTGGCAGGCCGTACTGTTCGGACTAGGGGTACGCCCGCGCCTCGTCGATCCGGTGACGCGGGTCACGGACGTCGCGCGATGCGCGGCGGACATGGCGAGCTTTCGCCGACGCCTCGCCGACGCCGTCGCGCGGGCGCCGACCCACCGCGAGCATCTCGAAAGCATGAGGCGATGAACGACCAGCGTATCCGCGAGGTGGTGATCGTCGGCGGCGGCACCGCGGGCTGGATGGCGGCGGCCGCGCTCGCCAAGTTCCTCGCCAATGGCGAGAGCCGCATCCGGCTGATCGAGAGCGAGGAGATCGGCACCGTCGGCGTGGGCGAGGCGACCATCCCGACGATCGCCACCTTCAACCGCATGCTCGGCATCGACGAGGACGATTTCGTCGCCCGGACGAAAGGCACGTTCAAGCTCGGCATCCGCTTCGACGACTGGCGGCGGATCGGCGAGAGCTATTTCCACCCCTTCGGCCAGTTCGGGCAGGATATCGAGGGGCTGAGCTTCCACCAGTTTTTCCTCAAACTGGCGCAGGCGCGACGATGCGCGGACATCTGGCATTACGCGCCGTGCGCGGTGGCGGCCGCGGCGGGGCGCTTCTCGCGCGAGCAGGATCCACGCTCGCCCTTCACCCTCCCCTATGCCTATCATTTCGATGCCGGGCTCTACGCGGCGTTCCTGCGCGACTATGCCGAAGCGCGCGGGGTGGAGCGGATCGAGGGCCGCGTCGCCGATGTCGAGCAGCGCAGCGACGACGGCTTTGTCGAGGCGGTGGTCCTGGCGGACGGTCGGCGGATCTCGGGCGAGCTGTTCGTCGACTGTTCGGGGTTCCGCGGCCTGCTGATCGAGGGCGCGCTGGCGAGCGGCTATGAGGACTGGACGCACTGGCTGCCGTGCGACCGCGCGGTCGCGGTGCCGACGGCCAATGTCGGCGATCCGGTGCCCTATACCCGCGCGACCGCCCGGCCTGCGGGCTGGCAATGGCGCATCCCGCTGCAGCACCGCACGGGCAACGGCTATGTCTATTCCAGTCGCCACACCGACGACGCGGCGGCGGAAGCGTTGCTGCTCGCCAATCTGGAAGGCGCGCCGCTCGCGGCCCCGCGCCGGCTGTCGTTCGTCACCGGACGGCGCAAGCAGTCGTGGAACCGCAACGTCGTCGCGCTCGGCCTGTCGGGCGGGTTCCTCGAACCGCTCGAATCCACCTCGATCCACCTTATCCAGACCGGGATCGCCAAGCTGTTGTCATTATTCCCCGACCGCAGGTTCCTGCCGGTGGAGCGGGCCGAGTATAACCGGCTGATGCGGGGTGCTTACGACGGCGTGCGCGACTTCATCATCCTGCATTATCATGCGACCCGGCGCGACGACACGCCGTTCTGGGACCACGTCCGCACGGTGGAGGTGCCGGAGTCGCTCACCCGCAAGATCGACCTGTTCCGCGCCAAGGGGCGTTTCTTCCGCTACGACGATGAACTCTTCTCCTTGGCGAGCTGGGTCGCGGTGCTGCTGGGTCAAGGCGTGGTGCCGGAAGGCTATGACCCGATCGTCGACGCGCTCGACGACGACCGGCTGGCCGAAGCGGTCGAGCATATGCGGCAGGCGGTGAGAGGCAAGGTCGCGGCCATGCCGAGCCATGCCGACTTCATCCGGCAACACTGCGCCGCCGGGTCGGGTCAGGCACCCTTCCAGTAGCGGACGTAATCCACCTCCATCCGCTGCGGCAGCGCCGCGTCGTCGATCCCGCGTGCGCCGCCCCAGCCGCCGCCGATCGCGAGGTTCAGGATCATGTGATAGGGCGAGGTGAACGGCCAAGCCGCGCGTCCACCGGGCTGGTCGTCCTTCACGCGCATATAACCGCGCCCGTCCACGCCGATCGTGATCGACCCGCGCCGCCAGTCGAGCTGGTAACGGTGGAACGCGGTGCAACTCGTCGGCACGCTCGCCTGCGCGCCGCGCTGGGTGCCCTTGGCGTGATTGAACAGGCCGGTGTGCAGGGTCGCATGGACGACATCGGGGTCCCAGCCCACCGCCTCCATCAAGTCGATCTCGCCGGCATCGGGCCAGGTGCCGCCATCGGGCAGCATCCAGATCGCCGGCCAGGTGCCGCGCGCGCACGGCAGCTTCGCGCGGACCTCGTAATAGCCATAGCCCAATCGCGACCGGGTGACGAGTTTCGCCGAGGTATAGGCTTGCCCGCCCCAGTCGGGGTAGCGGGCGGCGGTCAGCGTCTCGTGACGCGCCTCGATGACGAGGCTGCCTTTCTCGATCCGGCTGTTCTCGGGCCGGGCGGCGGCGTAATATTGCTTCTCGCCATTGTACCAGCCGAGCGCGTTGCGATCGGTGTCGAACCGCCA
>CALMGC010000119.1 GCA_937863505.1 uncultured Sphingomonadales bacterium
GCCCAGATGGGCTTCGATTACCGGGCCGAGCCAGGGCAGCAGCTTCTCGATGCCCGTGGTGAGCGGCACCGCGTCGGGCACCACCTGAAAGCTCAGCGCCCGGAGGTCATGGCCACTCCCCAGCACAACAGCGGCGTTCTTCGGATCGACCTCGGCGACGCTTGTCGGCACGGCCAGATCGGAAAACGTGACCAGCATCGGCAGGTCCTGGTCCAGCACGCCGGACGGAAGCACGCGGCGCGCGTCGGCGAAGCTCGCTTGCCACTCGGAATAGCCGAACCGACGCGACAGCGGCGGCTGGAGTGTGCCGTACGCAAGCAGCGACAGCACCGCGCTGCCCATCAGCTGCTGCCAATCGACGCCGTGCAGCAGCGCGAACACGCGGCGCCCGTCGTCCAGCGTGACAAAGGGTGCCTGGCCGAACGTCGTGTCGCTTCCCCCCGCCTCGATGCCTAACCACCGGGGTGCCGCCGACATCATGGTTTCGACTACGCCCGATCCGCTCCGCAGGCCGTTCGGCGTATCTATGTCAATGGTCAGCCTATACCGGAGTGACGCCCGGCGGACACCGCAGCCCCCCAATCCGGCAGCTAATCCGCCCGCCAGCTAACCAAACGCCCTGCGCCGGGTCACGATTCTGACCTGACCGCTCGACGGCAACAGTGAGCAGGTGCTCGGCAGGCAAATCCCGTGTTAGGTCCGCTTTGCGTGCTAGACAGAAGCACGCGCATAGGCTCTCCCGGCGATCCAGGGGCGGCGCTCGGCAGTCGCCGCTTCATAGCCCGTGATCGCCGCGTCCCTTGCCAGCGTCAGCCCGATCTCGTCCAGCCCCTCCATCAGGCAGCGGCGGCGGAACGGGTCGAGCGCGAACGCGAACCGGTCCTGATAGGGCGTGGTGACGGTCATCGTCTCGAGGTCCACCGTCACCGGCTGATCGCGCGCCGCCTCGAGCAAGCGATCGACCGCGGCTAGGGGCAGGACGACGGGGACGATGCCGTTCTTAACCGCATTGCCCGAGAAGATGTCGCTGAACGATGGCGCGATCACCGCGCGCACGCCCATGTCGGCGAGCGCCCAGGCGGCATGCTCGCGGCTCGACCCGCAGCCGAAATTGTCGCCCGCGATCAGGATCGGCGCACCTGCGTAGGCGGGGTCGTCGAAGATGTTGCCCGGCTGCGCCCGCACCGTCTCGAACGCCCCCCGCCCGAGCCCCGCGCGCGTGATCGTCTTGAGCCAATGCGCGGGGATGATGACGTCGGTATCGACGTTCTTCGCCCCCCAGGGGTAGGCGGTGCCGGATACGGTGGTGACAGCTTTCATCTTACTCCCTCTCCCCGCGGCGCGGGGAGAGGGCCGGGGAGAGGGGAGGTACGTGACCCCGCCCGCATCCCGAACTGCCCCTCTCCCCGACCCTCTCCCCTGAAGGGGGAGAGGGAGCAGGGCACGTCAATGCTTGACGGTAGTCACCACCACCGCCGTAGCGGGCTTGGCCACCGCCGCATAGGCCGCGAGGCCGCTCACCACCGAGCCCGCCACCAACAACGCCAACACCTTTTGCATCCGTCTCTCCCTCTTATCCCATCAGCTCGCGTACGTCGGCGAGCCGTCCCGTGACCGCCGCCGCCGCCGCCATCGCGGGGCTGAGCAGGTGCGTGCGCGCGCCCGGGCCCTGCCGCCCGACGAAATTGCGGTTGCTCGTCGACGCGCAGCGTTCGCCCGGCGGCACCTTATCCGGGTTCATCGCCAGGCACATCGAGCATCCCGGCTCGCGCCATTCAAAGCCCGCTTCGGTGAAAATGCGGTGAAGCCCCTCCGCCTCCGCCTGCCGCTTGACCAGTCCGGAGCCGGGCACCACCAGCGCGCGCACCCCGTCGGCGACGTGTCGCCCGGTCGCGACGGCGGCGGCGGCGCGCAGGTCCTCGATGCGGCTGTTAGTGCAGCTGCCGATGAAGACGTGCTGCACCGGCACGTCCTGCATCCGGGTGCCGGGGGCGAGGCCCATATAGTCGAGCGACTTCCTCGCCGCCGCCTGCTTGGCGGGATCGGCGAAGCTGTCCGGTTCGGGCACGGTGCCGGTGATCGGTACCACGTCCTCTGGGCTGGTGCCCCAAGTCAGCGCGGGGGCGATGTCGCTTGCATGGAGCGTCACCGTCCGGTCGTAGCGCGCGCCCGCGTCGCTGGGCAGCGTCCGCCACCAGGCGACGGCCTCATCCCACTCGGCACCGGTCGGGGCCATCGGTCGCCCCTTGAGGTACGCGAAGGTCGTCTCGTCCGGGGCGACCAGCCCGGCGCGCGCGCCCGCCTCGATGCTCATATTGGCGACCGTCAGCCGCCCCTCGACCGACAGCGAGCGGATCACCTCGCCGGTGAACTCGATCACATGCCCGGTGCCGCCCGATGCGCCGATCCGCCCGATGATCGACAGCACCACGTCCTTGGCCGACACGCCGTGCCCGAGCGCGCCGTCGACGCGCACCTCCATCGTCCGCGAGGGCTGGAGCAGCAGCGTCTGCGTCGCGAGCACATGCTCGACCTCGCTGGTGCCGATCCCGAAGGCGAGCGCGCCCAACGCCCCATGCGCGCTGGTATGGCTGTCGCCGCACACCAACGTCGTGCCGGGAAGCGTGAAGCCGAGCTCGGGCCCGACGACATGGACGATCCCCTGCTCGGGCGCGAGCGCGTCGATATAGGGTACCCCGAACGCGCGTACGTTGCGGCGGAGTGTGTCGAGCTGCGCCGCGCTGTCCCGGTCGGCGATCGGCAGCTCGCGCCCCGCAGCGTCGACGCGCGGCGTGGTGGGGAGATTGTGGTCCGGGACCGCGAGCGTCAGGTCGGGGCGGCGCACAGGGCGACCGGCGGCGCGCAGCCCCTCGAACGCCTGCGGGCTGGTCACCTCATGGACGAGGTGGCGGTCGATATAGACGAGGCACGTCCCGTCGTCGCGCCCCTCGACGACGTGCGCGTCCCAGATCTTCTCGTACAGCGTGCGGGCGACCATTTGTGGGCGCGCGTTAACCGAAGTCTTCCCGCCTGCCAACCATAGGACTACAGACCGGTCGACGGGGATGCCCCCTTCGTCGCACGGCAAGCGTTGAGCGAAGCGATTTGACCAGCACGGACCCCTACCGTTCGCAGACCCGGATCGGCGTGTCGCTCGCACTCGCGATTGGTCTCGCGTGGGTGGCGCTGCACCTGTTCGCGATGTTCGGGTTCCGGTTCACGCCCGCGACGTGGCCGCTCGCGCTGCCGATGGCGGCGATGCAGTGCTGGCTGTCGGTGGGGATGTTCATCGTCGCGCACGACGCGATGCACGGCTCGCTCGCGCCCGGTCGCCCGCAATTGAATGCGCGCGTCGGCGCGGGCGTGCTGTTGCTCTACGCGGGGTTCGGCTGGCGCACGCTGCGGGACGCGCATTTCGAGCACCACCGCGCGCCGGGCAGCGAAGGCGACCCCGATTTTGACGCCGCGCACCCTTCGCATTTCTGGCGCTGGTACACGACGTTCCTGCTGCGGTACTTCGGCTGGCAATCGGCGCTGTTCGTGTGCAGCGTGGTGGGGTTTTACGCGCTGATCGGCGTGCCGCTCGCCAACATCGTGCTGCTCTATGGCGTCCCCGCGATCGCCTCGTCGCTGCAGCTCTTCTACTTTGGCACCTATCGCCCGCACCGGCACGACGGCGAAGCGTTTGCGGACCACCACAACGCGCGCACCGAGACGTTCGGGACGCTTGCCAGCCTCGCCAGCTGCTTTCATTTCGGCTATCATCATGAGCATCACCTGTCGCCGAACGTCCCCTGGTGGGGGCTGCCCGCGCGTCGCCGGGCGCGTGTGACGGACGGACGCTAGGGCCATGAACATATTGGACAAGGTGCTGATCGTGGTCGCCTCCGTCGCTGGGATGGAGCTGTTCGCCTGGGCCGCGCACCGCTGGATCATGCACGGGGTCGGCTGGGCGTGGCACCGCGACCATCACGAGCCGCACGACCGCGTGCTGGAGCGCAACGACCTGTATGCCGTGGTGTTCGGCATCGGGGTGATGGGGCTGTTCGGGCTGGGCCTGACCGTCGCGCCGGTGCTGTGGTGGGTCGCGTGGGGGATCACGGTCTACGGCGCGATCTACACCGCGATCCATGACGGGCTCGTCCATGGCCGCTGGTTCCGTTGGGTGCCCAAGCGCGGCTATGCGAAGCGGCTGGTGCAGGCGCACCGGCTCCACCATGCCACGGTCGGCAGGGAGGGCGGGGTGAGCTTCGGCTTCATCTGGGCGCCCGATCCCGCGCGATTGAAGGCGGAGCTGAAGCGTCAGCGCGTCGCGGGGATCGCCAAGCTGCGCGAGGCGGCGCTCGACTGAGGCGGGAGGCGTTGCGCGCTCCCGTGCCGCCCCCTATCTCACCGGTGTAACGATCCGCCGGGAGCCGCTTTTGACCACCTTCGACGACCGGGAACGCGCGTTCGAGGCGATGTACGCGCATGACGAGGAGATGGCGTTCCGGGTCGTGGCGCGGCGCAACCGGCTGGTCGGGCAATGGGCCGCGCGCCAGATGCGGCTGACCCCCGAGGAGACCGACGCCTATTGCCGCGCGGTGGTCCATGCCGAGTTCGAGGAAGCGGGCGACGAGGACGTAGTGCGCAAGGTGCATGGCGACCTGCTCGCCGCCGAGGTCCACGCCGACGAAGCCGATGTGCGCCGCGCTCTCGACGAGCAGATGGTCGAGGCGCGCCGTCAGGTGATGGAAACCCGCTGATGGCCATGCGCGCCGACGAGATCGAGACGCTGATCCGCGCCGGGATACCGGACGCGACGGTGGAGATCACCGACCTCGCGGGCGACGGCGACCATTATGCCGCCCGCGTTACCAGCGCCACCTTCCGCGGCCTGCCGCGCGTCCGTCAGCATCAGGCGGTGTACGCCGCGCTGGGCGGTCGCATGGGCGGCGAACTCCACGCGCTCCAGCTCACCACCGCAGTTCCTCAAGGATGATCGACATGACCGACGACCAGACCCGCATCGGCGAGATGGTGGCGAAGAGCCCCGTGCTGCTGTTCATGAAGGGCACGCCCTTGTTTCCGCAATGCGGCTTCTCCAGCCGCGCGGTGGCGATCCTCGAGCACCTCAATGTCGAGTTCGACAGCGTCGACGTGCTCCAGGACCAGGGCGTGCGTCAGGGCATCAAGGCGTTCAGCGATTGGCCTACCATCCCGCAGCTCTACGTCAATGGCGAGTTCGTCGGCGGATCGGACATCATGATGGAGATGTACGAGTCGGGCGAGTTGGCGCAGGTAGTCGGCGCGAAGGCGGCATGAAGCCGGGTGGGGCGGACCGGCCTTCCGGCGGTCCGCCCAGCTGAAGCGTCACACGCTCGGCATGGGGAAACAGTGCAGGCGGCGTGCCAATGGCTGAAATCGGCCACGGTCCTGCTATGCTGTGGTTAACGCCAGTCGCGACCGTCCCCGACTTGTAAGGCGCGCCGACATCTCGCCCGATGGGGTAGCCTATCACCCGAGGTAATCAGGTCGATTGATATCTGCGATCAGCCCGACCTCGCGCGGCTCCCACCTGAGGGCCGCGCGTGTTTTTGCGCTGGAGGCCGGGCCGTTGCCGCCGACCCATATCGCGAGCCCGCCGAAATGTGCGTTCGCTTCCTCCGGTGTCAGTGATCGCGTCGGTACCCCGAGTTGCTTCCCGATCGCCTCGGCGATTAGGCGGTAAGCGACCCCTTGCTCCGCCACCGCGTGATAGGCCTCGCCTCCCATGCCGCGCTCCAGCGCGAGGCGGTACACGCGCGCTGCGTCAAGCCGATGCACGGACGGCCAGAGGTTCTGCCCATCGCCGACATAGGCCGACATACCCGTTTCGCGAGCCACTGCGGTCAGCATGGGCACGAAGCCGTGCGCTTCCCCGACGCCATGCACCGATCGCGGGTTGCGGACCACCGATGCGCGCAGGCCCCGCTCAGCCAGCGCGAACGCGGTTTGCTCCGACGCGCGCGGAAAGCTCGGCATCACGGGCGGGCGCGCGTCCTCGGTGAAAATCTCGTCCGGGGGCGCAATGCCGATGCCGCCGGTTATAACGATCGGGCGGTCCGTCCCGACGAACACATCGCCGAAGGTTTCGATCGCTTCCCGATCTTCCTCGGCCAAGTCCTCAATCCTCGAGATGTCGAGACCGAAGGCGGTGTGGATCACACCGTCGGCATCCTCCGCACCTCGCCGAAGCACGTCCAGGTCGCGCAGCGTGCCCACCAGCGGCGTAACGCCAACGCGGGCGACCGCGTCGCTCTTCTCCTTCGAGCGTACCAAGCCGACAACGGAATGACTCGCGTCGAGTAGTTCACGGGCGACCACCGACCCGATCCAGCCATTCGCCCCGGTGAGAAACACACGCATGACCGCCTCCTTCATTGCCGCGCGGAAAAATGCTGACGTCGCCGCGTCAGTGACTAACATAGCAGCCATGTCAGTCACTGACAACTAGGCGAAGGCAGCGTGATGATTGAAAAGGAAGATGTGCGCGCTCGACTGCAACGGACGGCGTTGGAGCTGTTCCGCGAGCGCGGCTATGATCGGACCACCGCCGCCGAGATCGCCGGGCAAGCAGGGGTGACGGAGCGGACGTTCTTTCGGCACTTTGCCGACAAGCGCGAGGTGCTGTTCGACGGCCAGGCGGTCCTGCTGACGGCCCTAACCCGCTGTATTGCAGATGCACCTTGCGAGCTTGGCCCGCTCGATACGCTGTTCCGGGCGTTCCACTCGACCGTACCAGCGCTCGAAGCCAATCGACCGTTCTCGCTTCCTCGCCAAGGGCTAATTGCCGCAACGCCCGCGCTGCGCGAGCGCGAGCTGGCGAAACTGGAAGCGTTAAGCGACGCGCTTGCCGGGGCATTGTGCGAGCGGGGAGTGTCCGAAATGCAGGCCGCGCTGGCGGCACGGGTCGGGATGACTGCGTTTGTTCATGCGACGCTGGCGTGGCTCGACGACCCTGAACCATCGCTCGGGGAGCAACTTGATCTCACCTGTCGCGCATTGAAGGCGCTTCTCTAGGCAGGCGAACCCGAAGACGACGCCGTGCCATGGAAGACGCGCCGCTTGCGTGGCGGGGCGCGAGCCGCCATTTCGCCTTGCATGGCCGCGCCCCCGACCGGTGTTCCGATCTCGCTGGAGCCGCTCGTCACCCGCACCCTCGCGCCCAACGCGTCGCCCTACACCTTCACCGGCACACAGACGCATATCGTCGGAACGAGCGATCTCGCGGTGATCGACCCCGGACCCGACTCGCCCGAGCACCTCAGGGCGCTGCTCGCCGCGATCGGCGGGCGGCCGGTGCGCGCGATCGTCGTCACGCATC
>CALMGC010000120.1 GCA_937863505.1 uncultured Sphingomonadales bacterium
GCGTCGAACGGGGCGCCGCGGTTGAGCTTCGCCGCCGCCGCCGCGACCCCCGCCGGGCTGCGGTCGAACGTCTCCAGCGCCACCACCTTGCCCCCCGCGCCCTCGACCGCGTGGAGGAACGCGGTCGACACCGGCTGGCCATAGCGGCCGATCGGCATCAGCCCGCCGAACGCGTTGACCCCGCGCCCATGCGCGAACGCGACCACCCGCGCCACCGACTGCACGGGCGAATAGCCGAGCAGGTACGACCCCGGCCCCGCGACGCTGGCGTCGTTGGAGAAGCTCACCACCGGTACGCCCCCGCCGCGCGCGATCGGCACCACCCGGCGCACATCGTCGGCGAGCAGCGGCCCGAGGATCAGCTGCGCGCCGTCCGCCAGCGCGTGCTGCGCCGCCGCCGCCGCGCCCGGCGCGGTGTCATAGGTCGTGATCCGCACCCGCTGGCTCTTGGTGTCGAGCAGCGCGAGCTGGGTCGCGTTGGCGATGCTCTGCCCGACGCCCGCATTGGGGCCGGTCAGCGGCACCAGCAGCGCCACCCGGTCGCGCTCGCTGTCCTGGAGCAGGCCCGTGTCGACCCCGGTTGTCGGGCGCGGCGGCGGAGGGGACGACGGCGGAGGCGCGCTCGGCGCCTCGACCGGCGCGCGCGGCACCACCGTGTTGCATGCCGCGGCGAGCAACGCCGTCGCGAGCGTCGCCCAGCGGCGCATCCATCTCCGCGATTGCGGAACGGTGGCCGCTTCTGTCATGTCGCTCATTCGTGGACCCTCTCTCGCCCGGCCTTTACATCGTCGCCACGCCGATCGGCAATCTCGGCGACCTGTCGCCCCGCGCCGCCGACGTGCTGGCGCGCGCGGACCTGCTCGCGGTGGAGGACACGCGCGTCACCGCCGGGCTGCTCCGCCATCTGGGCGTCAAGCGCCCGATGACGCCGTATCACGACCACAACGCCGACACGGTGCGCCCGGGGCTGGTCGCACGGCTGGCGACCGAGTCGGTCGCGTTGGTGTCGGACGCGGGGACGCCGCTGATCTCCGACCCGGGCTACAAGCTGGTCCGCGACGCGCGCGCTGCGGGGTATCTGGTGGTGACGATCCCCGGCCCGTGCGCGGCAGTGGCGGCGCTGACGCTGGCGGGGCTGCCGACCGACCGGTTTCTATTCCTAGGCTTCCTGCCCGCGAAGGCGCACGCGCGGGAAGCGGCGATCGCCGAAGTGGCCGGGGTGCGCGCGACACTGGTGCTGTACGAGTCGGGGCCGCGCCTCGCTGCCTGTCTTGCCGCGCTGGCCGCCGGGCTCGGCGACCGCGAGGCGGCGGTGACGCGCGAGATCAGCAAGCGGTTCGAGGAGGCGGTGACGGGGACGCTTACTACGCTGGCGGAGCGCTACGCCGACGCGCCGCCCAAAGGCGAGATCGTGATCGTCGTCGCCCCGCCCGGCGACCCCGCGCCCGCCTCGCCCGACGACGCCGACGCCGCGCTGACGGAGGCGCTCACCCGCCTGCCCGCGTCCAAGGCGGCGGGCGAGGTGGCAAAGCGGCTCGGCGTCGATCGCAAGGCGCTTTACGCGCGGGCGATGGAGATGAAGGGGTGACGCGCACCGCCGCGCAACGCCAGGCGGCGGACGCGGTCGGGCGGCGCGGCGAGGATTACGCCGCCGCGTGGCTGGAACGACGCGGGTGGACGGTGCTCGCCCGTCGCGTGCGGACAAAGGCGGGCGAAGTCGACCTCATCGCCCGCCGCGACGCGCTGGTCGCGTTCGTCGAGGTCAAGGTCCGCGCCACCGCCGCCGAGCTCGACCACGCGATCGACGAGCACCGCCTGTCGCGCGTCGCCGCCGCCGCCGAGCTGCTGATGGAGCAATATGCCCAAGCCGGCGACGACATCCGCGTCGACGTCATCCTGCTCGCGCCGGGCGCGCGGGCGCGGCACATCGAGAATGCGTGGATCGGGTGACTTGGCCTTTCCGCTCGCCTAGGGGCGAAGCATGACACTCATAGTCGCCGTCCAGATGGACCCACTCGCCGGCATCAATATCGCGGGCGACTCCACCTTCGCGCTGATGCTGTCCGCTCAGGCGCGCGGGCACCGACTGTTCCACTACACCGCCGACGCGCTCAACTGGTCGGGTGGGAAGCTGTGGGCGGAGGCGCACCCCGTCACCGTCCAGCGGGTCGAGGGCCATCATTTCCGCTTCGACGCGCCGGTCAGCCTCGACCTCGGCGACGAAGCGGATGTGGTGCTGATGCGGCAGGACCCGCCCTTCGACCTCGGCTACATCACCGCGACGCACCTGCTCGAGCGGATCGCCGACCGTACTTTGGTGGTGAACGACCCCGCCAGCGTCCGCAACGCGCCTGAAAAGGTGTTCGTCCTAGACTATGCCCGCTTCATGCCGCCGACGCTGGTCACCCGCAGCCTCGACGAGGCGCGCGCGTTCTTGGCCGAGCACCGCGAGATCGTCGTCAAGCCGCTCCACGGCAACGGCGGCAAGGCCATCTTCAAGGTCGGCGCGGACGGGGCGAACCTGTCCGCGCTGATGGAGGTCTTCAACCAGACCTGGCGCGAGCCGCACATGATCCAGGCGTTCGTCCCCGACGTGGCCAAGGGCGACAAGCGCATCGTGCTGGTCGACGGCAAGGTCGCTGGCGCGATCAACCGCCTCCCCGGCGAGGGCGAGATCAGGAGCAACCTCGCGGTCGGCGGCTCGGCGGAGAGGACAGAGCTGACCGAGACCGAGCGCGAGATCTGCGCCGCGCTCGGCCCGGAGCTGAAGCGCCGCGGGCTGCTGTTCGTCGGCATCGACGTGATCGGCGGCAAGTGGCTGACCGAGATCAACGTGACTAGCCCGACGGGGATCGTCGCGATCGAGCGCTTCGACGGCACAGACGTGGCGGGGCTGATCTGGGATGCGATCGAGGCGAAGGTGAAGTCCAATAGATCATGACTGATTAGTCAGCGGACTACCGATTGTTTCCGGCAACCCACCGCCCCTGCGATCCTCCCAATATGCCCAAGGAAATGATACATCTTCAATCGCCTCGAAGTGCACACCTTGCTCACCGCTAAAAGTGGTGCGCGCTTTATCTACATTGTCCTTTCTCACAAACCCGATGAATCTCATCGTCCAATCAGCGGTGATGATACTGTCTTGTATCAGTTTACAACGGGTACGTTCATACCACTGAGTCTCTCTTTCACGAACCTTTTTCAGTAAAGTATTTATATTGCTTGCTGTACTGACCTCGACGACCACAACCTCGCGCTTCCCATCTTCAAAGTTTAGCGCGACAAAATCTGGACAAGACCAGTCCTGCCCGGGTTTGTCTGACGGAACCGGAAATTGTGGCACGATAAACACTTTACCTCCCCGAGTGAGGTAAAGTCCGATTAGTTGTTCTGCAGCGGCGTCCATGTCGACTCCTGAGTTGAAGGCGTGAAGTTCAGATTCACCCAGCCCGCGGATGGGCCGTCCGGTACACGTCCAGCAGGTGCGCCGCGTCCACGCCCGTATAGACCTGCGTCGAGCTGAGGCTCGCATGGCCGAGCAGTTCCTGGAGTGAGCGGAGGTCCGCGCCCCTGCCCAGCAGATGCGTCGCGAAGCTATGGCGGAGCGCATGGGGCGTAGTGCGCGCGCCCAGCCCCAGCCGCCCGCGCGCGCTTCGCACCGCGCGGCGGACCACCGCGGGCGAGAGCGGGCCGCCCTTCGCGCCCCGGAACAGGGCCGCGTCGCGCGCCACCGGCCAGGGCGATAGCACCGCATAGGCCTCCACCGCCGCCCGCACCTGCGGTAGGAGCGGCACGACCCGCTGCTTGTCGCGCTTGCCGGTCACCGTCAGCGTCGCGTCCAGCGGCAACACGGCCCCGGTCAGCGCCAGCGCCTCGCCGATCCGCAGCCCAGCGCCGTAGAGCAGCAGCAGCACCGCCCAGTCGCGCGCGCCGATCCATGGCTCGGCGGCGTCTTCCGCCACCTCGCCGGCGAGCGCGACCGCCTCGTCGGGCGACACCGGGCGTGGCACCCCCGGCTTGACGCGCGGCCCGCGCAGGCGCGGCGCCTCCGCCCCCGCCCAGCCGAGAAAGCCGCGCACCGCCGAGAGCTC
>CALMGC010000121.1 GCA_937863505.1 uncultured Sphingomonadales bacterium
GCTCTGGGCGTTGTGGGCGGAGGCGACTCGTGACGCGGGCTGAACCGGCGGGGGAGGAAGCGCATTTCCGCGCGCTCGAACGCCTCTACGCCGCCGCGCCGATCAACCGCTTCTTCCCGTCGACGATGGACATCCCCGAAAGCGGCGTGGCCCGTATCCGGTTTGCGATCGAGCCCGAGGTGTTCCATGCGGGCGGGGCGGCGCACGGGACCAGCTATTTCAAGATGCTCGACGACGCGGCTTTCTACGCCGCCAACAGCCTCGTCACCGATCGTTTCCTGCTCACCACCGCGTTCAACCTGCTGCTGACGCGCCCGCTTGCCACCGGGCCGGTGGTCGCTGAAGGGCGCTGGATCAGCGGTCGGCGGCGCGTGTTCGTGGCCGAAGCGCGACTGCTCGACGCGGACGGCGAGGAAGCGGCGCGGGGGACGGGGACGTTCATGCGCTCGCGGATCCCGCTCGCCGACCTCGCCGGCTATCGCGCTGAATGACCCGGCTGCCGACGCATCTCCTCGTCGGGGCGCTGCTCCGCCGGGTCAACGACGCGGGCGGGATGGCGGTGGTGCGGGCGCGGGGCGACGCGGGCGGGGGGGTGGTGCTGGTGCTGCTCGAACGCGAGGGCAGGGCGGTGGAGCGCGGCCTCGGCCCGGATGGCAGCCCGGCGCTGGTCGACGCGCGCGCCGTTACCGCGACCGAGCCGCTGGATGACTATTGGCGCCGCCGTCGCGCACGCGACCCTGATTTGTGGGTGATCGAGCTGTCCGCGCCCAACGCGGAAACGCTTGCGAGCGAGGCGCTGCTCTGACCGGAGTTCCACGTGGAACATACCGGCTGTCCCGCGACAGCCACCGCTCATCGCCCTTGCGTTGACGGTGCGCGGCTCGGCGGCAAAGGCCCAGAACGTCGTTGAGGGGCGTGGGCCGGGCCGGATGTATCGGAAACGGTAACGCAGTCGGGGGCAGTCCGGAAAGGGTTACACGGTCGCAAGGCCGATTCCTTCGCCCGCGCGCCACCGCCAAGTGAAACGAAGTGATGACCTTATCGCAGCGCGCCGCGTCGATCGTGGCGACCCTTTTGTGCGTGTTCAGTTTCTCCGCCACTGCCCAGGCAGCCGACCTGCCCGCCCCGGCAAGTCTCGTGTCCATCGGCACGGTGTCGCTTTCGCTTCCGTCGGTCACGGTGCCGATCGCACCCATCCCCGTCACCCCACATTATACGAGCCTCGCCGCCGCGATCGAGGCGCAGGTCGTCGGCGACGCCACGCCGCAAGAGCTCGCCTGCCTCGCCACCGCGATCTATTTCGAGGCCAAGGGCGAGCCGCTCCCCGGCCAGCTCGCGGTCGCCAACGTCATCCTCAACCGCGTCCGCTCGGGGCGTTACCCGCCCAATGCGTGCGGCGTGGTCACGCAACGCGGACAGTTCTCGTTCGTGCGTGCCGGCCAGTTGCCCTCGATCGACCCGGCCAAGGACGCCTACCGTACCGCGCTCAAGCTCGCCAAGGTCGCGATGGCCGAGCTGTGGGACAGCCCCGCGCCCCGCGCACTATTCTTTCACGCGACGCGCGTCGGCATCGGCCGCGGCGGCACGCAGGTCGCGTTGATCGGTCACCACATCTTCTATCGCTGAGGCTTTCCCGCGTTCCTCTCCCGTTCTAGGGGAGCGCGGATGGCGACCGCCGCACGCTGCCTTGAGACACCTGCGCTCTGCGCCGCCGATGTCGCGCGCGGGACGACGCGGCTGCTCCACGCGCATGACCTGACCGCGATGGCGGAGGTGCCGATCGACGGTGGTCGCCGCGTCGATCTGATGGCGCTTGGTCCCAAGGGGGAGATCGTCATCGTCGAGATCAAGGTGTCGCGCGCCGACCTGCTCGGCGACGACAAATGGACCGAATATCTCCCGCATTGCGACCGTTACTTTTGGGCGGTGCCGGCGGGGTTCGACGCATCGCCGCTCGACGGCGCGGCGTTCCTGCCCGAGCGGACGGGCGTCATCATCGCTGACCGCTACGACGCCGCCATCGTGCGCGAGGCGGCGGTCATGCCGCTCGCCCCCGGGACGCGCAAGCGCTGCACGCTCGCCTTCGCCCGCCGTGCGGCACGACGACTGGGCGCGCTCGGCGACCCGGAGCTGGTCGGCACGATCTGATACGCCTTCAGCCCGTCGCAGGCCGATGTCTCACGCGGGTTGCAAGCCCAACCGCCGCGCTCCGCGCCGCGCTTGACCAGTCGGCGACCGCGCGACCCGCGCGGCGCAGCGACAGGTCGGTTTCGGCGCGGAACACGGCTCGAACCGCCTCGATCGCCAGTTCCTCGCGCTCGTCGAGCCGACCGTCGGCGGCGGCGATGTCGCGCAGAAAGGCGAGCAATTCGGTCTGCATCGCCGCAGCGTTGCAATCGGGATTGCTTGCCTGGAAGGCGGCCAGCGCCTGCGCGAGCTGCTTGACGCGCACCGTGTCCGACTCCGCCGCGATCAACGCCAGTGCGCGGCTGGCGTAGGCCGGGTCATAGCCCCAATCCTCGATGAAATGGGCGGCGATCACCTCGCTCTCCGCCGGATCGCACCGACCGTCGATCGTCGCGACCCGCATCGCCAGCGCGCCCATGAGGTCGAGCAGCCCCGCGCCGAGCAGGTCCAGCGGCGTGTTGATGAAGCGCGGCACCGAGTCCACCATCGCATCCGACGCGCCTCGGAACAGGCGGGTGACGCCCCAATAAGCGCCTCCCGACAGCAGCGCCGCAGCCGCTACCCAGCCGATCGGGGTGGCCGCGGCGGTGCCAAACCCGACCAGCGACAGAATCCCACCCGATGCGGTGGAAGCGAAAAACGTGCTCGCGACCACCGGCGATGCGGCGACGGTGGCCCCGGTCCAGGCGACGCCGCCAACATCCCACAAACGCTGCACCGGCTTGGTGAGCCGCATCAGCGCGTAGGCGTCTTCGCCGATACGCAGTCGGCTCTTGAACCGTAGCGGATCGGCGACGACGCGCTCCAACCCGTCGAACACCGTGCGGGCGGCGGCGTCAGCCATGGCTCATCGCACGGAACTCCGCCTCCAGAAGCCGCACCCGCGCGCCGATCGCGCCGTCGCGCATGTCGGCGATCGCTCCCATGCCGAGCCCGAACGCGACCAGCAACGGCCCGAGCAATGGCCCCAGAATGAGGCCGAGCACGGGAACCGACCCGACCAGCATCGACATCGCCACCCCGACGATCACCCCGAACGCGGCGTTCGGAAACCGCTTCAGCGTCTCGAACGCGAAATGGACGATCTGTCGCCCGACCTCGACGATCCGCCCGCCGATCTGCGCCGTCGTGGCGAGCAGTTGCGCGAGCAGCGCCTTGGCGTCGGCAGATACCGCCAGTCGCTCGATCCGGGCGGTCAACTCGCGGCGGGACGCAGGGGCGGAGAGGGGCGGGTGAGATCCGGTCATGGCGTCAATCAGTCCATGAACGTCACCGCGCAACGGTACGACTGCGTATCCCCGCATACATCCGAACAATAGCCGACCGGCTGTACCCGGCTACAACTTCGGCCCCGCCACCGCCGCCTTCGACTTCGCGGGCGTTTCCTCGAACAGCTTGGCCATTGCCGGGGTACGCGTGTCGCGCTTGGCATAGTCACGCGCGGACAGGCCCGCGACATGGTCGGGCTGGTCGGCGTTGGCGCCGCCATCCAGCAGCGCGCGCGCCATCGTCAGGTCGCGCCGCTGCACCGCGCGGATCAGCGGCGTCTCGCCGGCGGTGTTGCCGAGATTGGGGTCGGCGCGCGCGGTGATCAGCAGCGGAATCAAGCCGATCTGCCCATAGGTCACCGCGACCAGCAGCGGCGTGTTGCCCTGCCCGTCGCGCAAATTCGGGTCCGCGCCGTGCTGGAGCAGATAGTTTAAGTAGGGCAGGTCGCCGCGCTTGACGACGATGTGGATCGCGCCCTCGCCGCTGGACAGGTCGCGCGTGTCGACGATGCGGCTGCCCGGTGCCTCCACCATGCGGATCACGTCGTCGTTCTTGGCTTCGCGCACCGCCTGGAGAAACTCGTACCCTTTCGATTGCTGCTGCGCGGCGACCGGAGCGGCAAGCGCGAGCATGGCGGTGAACAGGGAGGCGAAACGCATAGGGGCTCCTGAGGAGGCGGGCGGCTTGTCAGGAGCGCGCTAACAGATCATGGCTGGCGATGCCATGAACGCCCTTCACCGCGTCGGCGCGGCGCTGCTTCTCCTGTCCGCCACGACCTGCTCGCCCCATCAGCCGACGGAAAAACCGCCGCTGGCGGGCGCGTCGATCGGCGGCGCGTTCTCGCTCACCGACCAGCATGGGCGGACGGTGACGGACCGGAGCTTCCCGGGCCAGTACCGGATCATGTATTTCGGCTACACCTACTGCCCCGACGTCTGCCCCAACGACATGGCCAATGTCGGCGCGGGGCTGCGATTGCTGGAGAGCGAGGACCCGGCGCTCGCCAAGCGCGTGGTGCCGATCTTCGTCACGGTCGATCCGGCGCGCGACACGCCGCAGGTGCTGGGCGAGTTCGTGAGCCATTTCCACCCGCGCATGATCGGGCTGACCGGCTCGCCAGACGCGATCAAGCGCGCGGCGGACGAGTACCGTATCTTTTACCAGCGCGGGCCCGCGACGCCCGGTGGATACCTCGTCAACCACAGTCGCCAGACCTATCTGATGAGCCCCGACAACAAGCCGCTGGCATTGCTCCCCGCCGACGCGAGCGGGCGCGCGGTGGCGGACGAGATCAAGCGCTGGGCGACATGAACCGCTTCTGGGAGACCACGCCGCTCGCGCAACTCGACCGCGCGCAATGGGAGGCGCTGTGCGACGGGTGCGGGAAGTGCTGCCTGCACAAGCTGGAGGATGAGGACACGGGCGAGCTGGTGCCGACCAACGTCGCCTGCCGCCTGCTCGACCGGCGTACGGGGCTGTGCTCCGACTATCGCCATCGCAAGCAGTTCGTGAGCGAGTGCGTGCGGCTGACCCTGCGCGACGTGGAGCGGATCGACTGGCTGCCGTCCACTTGCGCCTATGGATTGCGCGCGCGCGGGCTGCCGCTCCCCGACTGGCATTATCTGGTCAGCGGCGACCGCGAGACGGTGCATCGCGCGGGCGAGTCGGTGCGCGGCTGGACGGTGTCGGAGGACGATGTCGGCGACCTGGAGCACCACGTCGTCGACCGCGAGCTGTGATCGACCTGATCGAGGTCGTCCGCCATCCCCGCGCGCGACGGGCGAAGCTGGCGGTCGACGCGGCGACGGGGCGCGCGCGGTTGACGCTGCCGCCGCGCGCCGCGCTCCGCCCCGCGCTTGCCTGGGCGGAAGGGCAGGGGGCGTGG
>CALMGC010000122.1 GCA_937863505.1 uncultured Sphingomonadales bacterium
CCTGGGTTTCCGCACGCGTGGTGCCCGGCACCATCTCGATCGAGGCGGTGCTGGCATCCTCGTCATGCTCGGGCTGGAACTCCTTGGGCATGACGGCGAAACAAACGCAGGTCAGCACGAACGACAGCGCGCCGATGCCGATCACCCACATCCGATGGTCGAGGAATCGCGCGCTCACCCGCCGCAGCACGCCACCACGAGCGGCCACCTCCCGCGCGCGCCGGTTGTCAAGCGTCCAGGCGAGCAACCGGGCATAGAGCACCAGCACGCGGCTGCCGCCATGTTCCTGCACACCATGCGATTTGAGGAAATAGGCGGCGATCATCGGCGTGATCAGCCGCGCGACGCCCAGGCTGAGCAGCACGGAAACGACCACGGTCAGGCCGAAATTCTTGAAATACTGGCCCGAGATGCCAGGCATGAGCGCCACGGGGAGGAACACGGCGACGATCGCCATCGTCGTCGCGAGCACCGCCAAGCCGATCTCATCGGCGGCGTCGATCGATGCCTGATACGCGTTCTTGCCCATCCGCATGTGCCGGACGATGTTCTCGATCTCGACGATCGCGTCGTCGACGAGCACGCCCGCGACCAGGCTAAGCGCCATCAGCACCATGAAGTTCAAGGTGAAGCCGAGCAGCTCGAGAAAGTAGAAAGTCGGTATCGCCGAGAGCGGGATCGCGATCGCCGAAATCACCGTCGAGCGCCAGTCGCGCAGGAACAGGAACACGATCAGCACCGCCAGCGCCGCCCCCTCGTACATCGCCTCCATCGCCGAGTGGTACTCGATCAGCGTGTCCTTGACCGAGTTGCGGATCATCTGGAACCGCACCTTGGGATTGCGCTTCTCCAGCCCGGCGAGTCTCTCCTGCGCGGCCGCGAACACCGCGACGTCCGACGCGCCCTTGGAGCGCTGGAAGTCGAACGATATCACCTGCCGCCCGTCGAGCGATGAGGAGGAGCGTTGCTCGGCATACAGGTCCTGCACCTGCGCGATATCGTTGAGCCGGACGGTGCGCCCGTTGCCGACCGCAAGCTGCGTCTGGCCGAGCTCATAGGCGCCCTTGGCATTGCCGAGCACGCGCACCGACTGCTCGGAGCCCGCGATCTCCGCGCGACCGCCCGCGGCGTTGAGGTTCACCTGGCGCAGCTGCTGGTTCACGCCCGACGCGGTCAGGCCATAGGCCTGGAGCTTGGCGGGATCGAGGACGACGCGGATCTCGCGGCTAACTCCTCCGTTGCGGCTGACCGAAGCAAGGCCCGGAACGGTGAGCAGGTCCTTTGCGACATTGTTGTCGATATACCAGCTGAGCTGCTCCACGGTCATGTCGGTGCTGATCGCGGCGTAGCTGGCGAGGTCGTTGTCGGTGGTGTCGACCCGGCGGACCTGCGGTTCGAGGATGCCGTCGGGCAGGTCGGAGCGGATCTGCTGGATCGCGCCGCGCACATCCTCGACCGCGCGGTCGATCGGGGTGCCGATCGCGAGCCGGATCACCGTGGTCGACGTGCCTTCGCTGACGGTGGAGTCGATCTCGTCGATGCCTTGCAGGCTGCGAACCGCGCCCTCGACCTTTTGCGTGACCTGGTTCTCCAGCTCGCTCGGGGCCGCGCCGGGCTGGTTCACCGTCACCAGCACGACGGGGAAGTCGATGTCCGGGTCCTGGTTGACCTGCATGCGGCCGAAGCTGACCAGCCCCGCCACCGTCAGCATGAAGAACAGCACGATCGCCGGAATCGGGTTGCGGATCGACCAGGCGGAAATGTTGCGAAAGCTCATGGGTTCAGCTCGCCTTCTGGATCACCGGCTTGATCCGCTGGCCGGGGTTGAGGAACGCGCCCGCCGAGATCACCACCCGTTCGTTACCCGTCAGCCCCGAGGCGACCGCGACGCCGTCGTCCGACGCCTGGCCCAGCGTCACCCCGCGCCGCTCGACCTTGTCGCCTGCGCCCAGCACATAGACGAAATTGCCTTTGTCGTCGCTCTGGATCGCCGATTGCGGGAGCAAGGGCGCGTCCGCCGCGCCGCTGGTGATGCTCGCGGACGCGAAACCGCCGGGCCTGAGCGCGGGGTCGAACGGGACCGCGACCCGCGCGGTGCCTTGGCGCGAGGTAGGGTCGATCACCGGCGACACCTGCCACACCCGCCCCGCGAAGCTGCGCGTGCTGCCTACCGGCACGACCTGCGCCGACGCGCCGACGCGCATCCCGGCAAGGTCGCTCTCGGCGACCTGCGCGCGCAGTTCCATCTCGCCCCCCTTGGCGAGGCGGAACAGCGTGCCCGCCGCCCCGCTCACCACCTGCCCCGGCTCGACCTGGCGCGTCAGCACCAGCCCCTCGGCGGGCGCGCGCACGTCGAGGCGGCCGTTGGCGGCCTGTTGCTGCGCGAGCTGCGCCTGCGCGACGCGCACCCGCGCGTTGGCGGCGTCGCGGGTCGCGGTCTTGGACTCGATGTCCGCCTTGGAGATGAAACCGCGACCGACCAGCGTCTCCGCGCGCCCCAGTTCCGCTTGCGCGAGCGTCGCGTCCGCCTGCGCCACCTTGATCTGTGCGGCGAGGCTGGCCGCCGTCTGCGACTGCACCGACCGGTCGACGGTCGCGAGCACCTGCCCCGCATGAACCCAGTCGCCCGGCTGGACCAGCACCGCCGTCACGCGACCGCCCTCGCCCGCGATGCCGACGGGCATGTCGACGCGCGCGGCGAGCGTGCCCGTCGCGGACACGACCCGGTCGATCGAGCGGCGTCCGGGCTGCATCACGCTGACGCTCGGCGCCTGGTTGGGCGGCGCATCTGAGCCGTCCGCCTTCTTGTGGCCGAGCAGGAACCAGGCAAGAAGCGCGAGGACCAGCACCGCGACCGCGCTGATGGCCCAGCCCCGCCGACGTCGCGGCGCGTCCGGCGCGCCCAGCGCCAGCCGATCCTGCCCGATGCCGCCCGACTCGTAATTCATCGCGTCACGATCCCGTCCCGCCCCGTCGCCGGCGCGCTGCCCCCGTCTGATGACGTGTGTTACTGCAATAAAGCACCACGCGCAAGCGCGATGCGGCCCCCGCTGCTGTCGTGCCCGCTTTCGCCCGCGCGCGCAAGCGGGGGCGGGTGAGGGAAGGCTGGTGGACGATGCAAAACGACCGCCCGAGGCGATCCCGGACGGTCGGTCATTCCCACTTCGGCGACCGTCACGGGACCAAATCCCGTGACGTCAGACGCGGCAATAGACCGCGCTGGCCGGCCTTGCGGGCGAATTGTCGGCGGAGCCGACGTCCGCCCGCTTCAGCTTACCGCACCCTTCCGCGGCGCACCAGATTGACGATCGCGAGCAGGATCACCGCGCCGATGAACGCCTCGACCAGCGCGATCAGCGAGAAGTCGCCATTGTTCATGTCGTGGTTGAAGATGAACCCGCCAAGGAACGCCCCGACGATGCCGACGATGATGTTGAGGAACACGCCCTGCTGTGCGTCGGTCCGCATGACCATGCTCGCCAGCCAGCCGATCACGCCGCCCAAAATAAGCCAGATGATGAAATTCATGACACTACCCCTCCGTTGTGCCCGCTTACGCCCGGGCCAGTAAGGGGAATACTCGTCGTCCCAAGTTTTTGTTCCGCTCCCGTTTCGGCGTGGTGCATTAACTCGGATCAGTATTTCTGCTGACGTTCGTACAGCGTCTTGTAGTGCTGGATACGCGTCACCCGCAGCCCCGGCATTCCGGAACGATCGATCGCGCGTTGCCAGCCGGCGAATTCCTCCACCGTCAGGCCATAGCGGTCGCACACCTCGTCGACCGAGAGCAGCCCGCCATTGACCGCCGCGACCACCTCCGCCTTGCGCCGCACCACCCAGCGGGTCGTGCCCGGCGGCGGCAGCGAGTCCAGGGTCAACGGTTCGCCGAGCGGGCCGATCACCTTGGCGGGACGGATTTTCTGGTTCTCGATCATTCTCAGTCCTCACACCGGAGCCATCGGCCCCTGCACATCGTCCCTACGCCGTGCCGTTGAACGCCGCCTAAAATGGCGGGGTAAACGGCGGGTTCACTCGTCCTTCCATCGTGTGAACGCCACGCGCGGGCGCAGCTTTGGCGAGTGGTTCCGCGGCGGCGGGCGGCAGGAGGCATGACGGGCGAAACTCCATGAACGTCAGCGGCTTACGCCCGCGCACCTCAAGACGGAGTAAAGCCCGGAGCACCCTTCGCTAAGACAGGTGAAAGCCGCGCCCGCCGTCGCTATGTCGCGTGCGATGACGCAGGGTGATTTTCAGCTCGGGCC
>CALMGC010000123.1 GCA_937863505.1 uncultured Sphingomonadales bacterium
GCTCGACCTCCGGCAAGGGGCGTTCGCGCGGCGGCGGCGGGTGGCGCTCGACTGGGCGTTGATTCGCCGTCTCGCGCTGCTCGCGCTGGCGATCTTGTTGGTCACGCTGGTGATCGACTTGGTCCGCATCGCCCGATACTCGTTCGCTGCCGATGCGCTGGAGGCGCGCGCGGAGGCGCTGGCGCGCGCCGGGCTGCCGCGCGGCGAGGCGGTGAACGACCCCGACCGCCAGCTCGACGCGCGCCTCGCCGCGTTGCGCGGACCGGGGCAGGGCTTCACCCGCAGCGCCGCCGCGGTGTTCGCCGCCGTTCGCGCGGTGCCGGGCGCGGAGCTGACCAGCCTAGCCTTTGCCGACACGGGCGAGCTGCGCGTCGGCGTCGCGACGGGGATCGAGGGGCAGATCGTCGATCTGCGCGATCGCATCACCGCCGCGGGTTTCCCGGCCAACGCGGGAACGTTCTCCAGCGCCAACGGGCGGATGACGGGCGAGCTGACGGTACGCGCGCGGTGAGCGGCCTGCGCCTCTGGTTCGCCGCGCGGTCGGGGCGCGAGAAGCGGCTGATCCTCGTCATGCTCGCGCTGGCGGTGCTGGTGCTGCTCTGGGCGGGTATCGTGCTCCCCGTCACCGACGGGCTCGCCTCCGCGCGCGAGCGGGAGGGCGACGCCGCGATCCGGCTGGCGGAGACCGAGGCGCGGGTGGAGGCGATCGCCGCGCTCGGCCGCGCGCGCGCGCCGTCGCTGGGGCAGGGGCTCGACCCAACCGTGCGCGCGCGCGCGGAGGAGGCGGGGTTCGCGGTGTCGACGCTCAACCTCGTCGGGCCCGACCGGGTGCAGCTCGGCATCACCGCCGCGCGTCCGGGCGCGCTGGTCGCCTGGCTCGCCACGCTCGAGCGGCAGGGGTTGCTGGTCGAATCGTTGCAGATGACGGGCAATGACGACCGCAGCGTCGCCGCGACGCTGACGCTCAGGGTGCGGCGCGGATGATCCGGCTCTCCACCGGGCGCGCGTCGCTGTTCGGCGCGCTGCTGATGGCTGGGCTGATCCTGTTTCTGCCGCTCCGGCTCGTGCTCGGCGCGGCGGGCGTCGACGCGGCGGGGCTGACGGCGCGGCGCGCGGACGGGAGCGTCTGGGCGGGGACGCTGACCGAGGCAAGCGCGGCGGGACTCAGGCTCGGCGACCTCAATGCCCGGCTGTCACCCCTTCAGCTGCTGCTCGGCCGCGCGCGGGTCGCGCTGGCGAGTCGGGACCAACTCCACCCCCTCCATGGCGCGCTCACCGTCAGCCGCCATAGCACCGGCGCGGACGGCGTCACTGCGACCATCCCCGCAGGCGCGGTGTTCGCACCGTTGCCCGTGACCGCGCTCGACCTCGACGACGTGAGCGCGACCTTCACCGACGGCCTGTGCGACCATGCCGCGGGCCGGGTTCGCGCGACGCTGGCGGGCGATGTCGGCGGTGTGCGGCTGGCGGGCGTGGTCAGCGGCGAGGCGCGCTGTGACGCGGGCGCGCTGGTACTCCCGCTCGGCGACCCGGCGGGGACCGAGCGCGTCGAACTGCGCGTCCGCGCGGACGGGCGTTACACCGCGCGGCTCGCGATCACCCCGACCGATCCGACGGTCGCGGGCAAGCTCGCCGCGCTCGGTTTCCAGCCGCAAGGCGGCGCGTACCGGCTTTCGGTCGAGGGCCACTTCTGATAGTGTTGCCAGCACGGCCCAGCGCCGCTAGGGGCACCGCCTTCACGGCGACCGTAGTTCAATTGGTTAGAGCGCCGGCTTGTGATGCCGGAAGTTGCGGGTTCAAGTCCCGTCGGTCGCCCCACCTCTCCCGGAACTAGCATGACCAGCGGCTGGGGCTTCCCCGACTTCGACGACCATGAGGGCGTCCACCTGTTCACCGATCCGGCGAGCGGGCTTCGCGCGGTGATCGCCATCCACTCCACCGCGCTCGGGCCCGCAGCGGGGGGTGTGCGCTTCTGGCACTACGACAGCGGTGCGGGCGGGATCACAGACGCGCTGCGGCTGTCGCGGGGCATGAGCTACAAGAACGCGATGGCGGGGCTGCCGATGGGCGGCGGCAAGGGCGTGATCCTCGCCGACCAGCCGGGCGCGACGGTGACGACCGCGCAGCTCGAGGCATTCGGTCGTGCGATCGACTCGCTCGGCGGCAGCTACGTCACCGCCGAGGATGTCGGCATGTCCGAAGCGCGGATGAAGGTCATCGCTTCGCAGACGCGCTACGTTTCCGGCCTGCCGGTCGAGCACGGCGCGGCGGGCGGCGACCCGGGGCCGTATACCTCGCGCGGCGTGTATCTGGGTGTCAGGGCGGCGGCGAAGCGCGCGCTGGGGCGCGACCACATGGTGGGTGTGCATGTCGCGATCCAGGGCGTCGGCTCGGTCGGCGGCGGGCTTGCGCGGCTGCTCGCGGCGGACGGAGCGAGGCTGACGCTGGCGGACGTTGATTCTGATCGCGCCCATGCGCTGGCGGACGAACTGGGAGCCGAACACGTCCCCGCGGGCGCGATCCTGGGCGTCGAGGCGGACATCTTTAGTCCCAACGCGCTGGGCGCGATCCTGACCGAGGCGACGATCCCCACGTTGCGCGTGAAGGTGGTCGCGGGCGGCGCGAACAATCAGCTCGCGACGTTCGAGGATTACGATCGGCTCCACGCGCGCGGCATCCTCTACGCGCCCGATTACGTCATCAACGCGGGCGGCATCATCAATGTCGGGCTGGAATATCTCGGGCAGGGCAGCGAGGCGGACGTGATGGCGCGCATCGACCAGATCCCGACCCGCCTCAACGAGATCTGGGACGAGTCGGAGCGCACCGGCGCGCCCGCCGCCGAGGTGGCGGACCGCATCGCGCAGCGGTTGATCGGGCGGGGATGACGCGGGGGGCCATTGGCCCTATCTGAAGTGACATCGTGCCCGCCCTCCACGCCCTTGCCAATCCCCGGCGTTTTCTATCGATCGCCAAGCCGCTCACCCCGTTTTGTCTGGGGCTGGGCACGCTGTTGATCGCGGTCGGGTGCTGGGCGGGGCTGACGCAGACGCCGCCCGATTATCTTCAGGGCGAGACGGTGCGCATCCTCTACATTCATGTCCCCGCCGCCTGGCTCGGCATGGGCGGGTGGAGCGGTGTCGCGGCGTCGAGCCTCGCCTTCCTGATATGGCGGCATCCGCTCGCCGCCGTGGCCGCGCGCGCGATCGCGCTGCCGGGGGCGGTGTTCGCGGGGCTGTGCCTTGTGACCGGTTCGATCTGGGGTCGCCCGACCTGGGGGACATGGTGGCAGTGGGATGGCCGGCTCACCTCGATGCTGTTGCTGTTCTTCGTCTATCTCGGTTATCTCGCGCTCGCCCGCGCGGATGCGGAGCGCGGCGGGGACGGGCGGGTGCCCGCGCTGTTCGGCGTGGCGGGATCGGTGTTGCTGCCGATCATCCGCTATTCGGTGGTATGGTGGAACTCGCTCCATCAGGGGCCGAGCATCGGGCTGACCGGCTCGACGATCGACCGTTCGATCCTATGGCCGCTGCCGTTCATGCTGATCGGCTTCACGCTGTTCTTCGTCGGCGTGGTGCTGATGCGGATGCGCGCCGAGCTGGCGCGGACCAAGCGCGAGGCGCGGATGCGGCGGATGGCGACGGCATGAGCGCGTGGCCGTTTGTGATCGCCGCTTACCTCGTCATGCTAGGCGGCGCAGGCGCATTGGCGCTTGCGAGCTGGGTCGCGATGCGGCGGGCCGAGCGATGACGCCCAAGAATCAGCGTTTGACGCTCGCCGGGCTGGCGCTCGCTGCCGTGGCGGGATCAAGCGCGCTCGCGCTGTCCGGGCTCAAGGACCAGGCGTCGTTCTTCTACGCGCCTTCCGATGTGGCGAAACAAGGCTTGCCGCTCGGGCGCGCGGTGCGGCTCGGCGGGATGGTCGCGGGGGGTTCGATCAGCCGCGCCGCCGATGGCGTGTCGATCCGTTTCGTCGTCACCGACGGGCAGGCGACCACGCCGGTCAGCTTCACCGGCATCACCCCCGACCTGTTCCGCGAACGCTCGGGCGTCGTCGCGGAAGGGCAGTTCCGCCCAGACGGCAGCTTCGTCGCGACCAACCTGCTCGCCAAGCATGACGAGCGTTACATGCCGCCGCAGGTCGCGGGCAAGATGCACGAGACGAAGACGCTCAGGCCATGATCGCTGAGGCAGGACTGGCCGCGTTGTGGCTCGCCGCCGCGCTCGCGGCGTTGCAGCTGTTGCTGGCGGCAATGGGCGTGCGCGCGGCGGGGCGCGGAGACGGCGTTGCGGAAGACCTCGGCGCGGCGGTGCGCCCGGTCGCGATCGTGCAAGGACTGCTCGCGGCCTGCGCGATGCTGGCACTGGTCGCCGTGTTCGTCGCGTCCGATATGTCCGTCGCGCTGGTGGCGGAAAGCAGTCATTCGGCCAAGCCGCTGCTCTACAAGGTCGCGGGCGCGTGGGGGAACCATGAGGGCTCGATGCTGCTCTGGGTGACGATCCTCGGGCTGGCGGGCGCGGCGGTCGCGGTGCTGGAGCATCGCTTGCCCAAGCCGACGTTGGTCGCGACGCTGGGCGCGCAGGCGGCGATCGCGCTCGGCTTCTACGCGTTCCTGCTGTTCGCCTCCAACCCATTCGCGAGGGCAGACCCCGCGCCGTTGGACGGGCAGGGGCTCAACCCATTGTTGCAGGACCCGGGTTTGGCGTTCCACCCGCCGACGCTGTACATGGGCTATGTCGGCCTGTCGGTCGCCTTTTCATTCGCGGTCGGCGCGCTGGTGACGCGTGACGTCGGGCCGGCGTTCGCGCGCGCGATGCGGCCTTGGGTGCTCGGCGCATGGATGTTCCTGACGTTGGGGATCACCGCCGGCAGCTATTGGGCCTATTACGAGCTCGGCTGGGGCGGCTGGTGGTTCTGGGACCCGGTCGAGAACGCGTCATTGATGCCCTGGCTCGCCGCGACCGCCTTGCTTCATTCGGTG
The DNA here is from genome assembly GCA_937863505.1 of uncultured Sphingomonadales bacterium. GTDB lineage: Bacteria > Pseudomonadota > Alphaproteobacteria > Sphingomonadales > Sphingomonadaceae > Sphingomonas. The sequence goes on from CALMGC010000123.1 coordinate 4,982, forward strand.
ACGGTGCTGGCGACGCGCGACGGGTTGCGCGCGTGGACGGTGATGCTCGCGGTGGTCGCATTCTCGATGAGCATGGTCGGCACCTTCCTCGTCCGCTCGGGCATCCTCACCAGCGTCCACGCCTTTGCAATCGACCCCCGGCGCGGCGCGTTCATCCTTACGCTGCTGGCGATCTATATCGGCGGCGCGCTGGCGTTGTTCGCGGCGCGCGTGGGCACGGTACGCGAGGGCGCGACGTTCGATCCGGTCAGCCGCGAGGGCGGGCTGGTGCTCAACAACCTGCTCCTGAGCGTCATCCTCGGGATCGTGTTGATCGGGACGCTGTACCCGCTCGTCGCCGCGTCATGGGGCGCGCAGATCTCGGTCGGGCCGCCGTTCTTCAACAAGACGGCGGGGCCGATCGCGCTGGCGCTGGGCGTGGCGATGGCAGCGGGCCCGCTGGTGCGCTGGCGACGCGACGAGGCGGGGGCGGTGCTCGGGCGGCTGGCGCTGCCGCTGCCGGTCAGCCTGTTCGTCGCGCTGACGGCGCTGCTCGCCGGCGTCGCGGTATTCCCCGCGCTCGGGCTGGCGGTGGCGGAGGGGCTCGCGGTTGCC
>CALMGC010000124.1 GCA_937863505.1 uncultured Sphingomonadales bacterium
GCATCCACGGTTGTTGCCCCAGATGCGGGCTGAAATAGCGCCCGGTCCCGACCCCGTGCGCGTCGAGCGCCGCCGCCACCTCGTCGCGTCGCGTCGCCAGTGTGGGCGGAAGCAGCACGGGCATGAACTGCATCGCGCGTCGCCGCCCCATCGCGGCCTGGAGTCCGAACCCGTCACCGAGCGCGGCGCGGTATGCCGCCTCCGCCGCCGCGCGCCGCTCGCACACCGCGTCGAGCTCGGCGAGCTTTAGCCGAGCGGTCGCGGCGGGGATCTCGGCCAGCTTGGCATTGAGCCCGGGCGGCGTCGCGCTGCGCTGCCCCTCGAAGCCGAACCCCGCCATCGCGCGCAGCGTCTCGATCAGCGCCGCATCGCCCGAGTGGATCAGCCCGCCCTCGCCGACCGCGAAGGTCTTGGTGGCGTGCATCGAGTATACGACCGCGAACGGCGCGCGCGCGCCGAACGCTTTGCCCTCCGCATCGAGCGTGCCGAGCGAAGACGTCGCATCCACCACCACGCCGACGCCATGGCGCGCGGACAGCCAGGCATAGCGCTCCAGGTCGATCGCCGCGCCGAACGCGGCATGGGGCACCAGCACCCGCACGCGCGCGCCATGGCGTTGGAGCAGTCGCTCCTCCGCCTGCGGGCACATCTCCCAACTGTTCGGGTCGACATCCGCCACCAGCGGCGTCAGCCCCGCCCACCACGCGGCCTGCGCGGTCGCGGCGAAGGTGAGCGCGGGCACCATCGCCAGACCCCCCGGCGGGACATCCGCGCCCGCCGCGTGACGGATCGCGAGCATCAGCCCGAGCGTGGCGTTGGCGACGCCGAGGCTCGCGCCCGCGCCGCCGAACAGCTTGTTCGTGATCTCCGCCTCGAACGCGCGCAGCTCCGGGCCGTTGTCCGGATACACGCCCGACGCCTCGATCCGGGCGAGCATTTCCGGGTGCTCGGACAGGGGGCGCGGGTTGGGGGCGATCAGCGGGTAACGGCGCATGGGGTCCTCACATCCCGCGCCCATGCGCCACCACCTGCTAAGCTATGGTTGACGCGTCGAAGGGTTGCGCCGTCCCGCCGGGAAGCTAGAGCAGCCGCGTCTTAGGAGAGGTCATGGCCAGCGACACCGCACGCGCCAATCTGAAGCCGTTGTCGTTGCATGTGCCGGAACCGCGCTTTCGTCCCGGCGACCCGGTCGACTTCGCCGAAGTGGAAGTGCCGCCCGCCGGAGCCGCGCGCCGCCCCGACACCGCCGCCCCCGCGCGCGAGTTCACCGACCTCGCCTATGCGCTCATCCGCGTGCTCGACGAGGAGGGGCGGGCGGTCGGCCCGTGGAACCCACGGCTCAGCCCCGATATGCTGCGGCGTATGTTGCGCAGCATGGCCCTGACCCGCGCATTTGACGAGCGCATGTTCCGTGCGCAGCGGCAGGGCAAGACCAGCTTCTACATGAAGTCCACGGGCGAGGAGGCGGTCGCGGTTGCCGCGGCTTACGCGCTCGACCGCGACGATATGTGTTTCCCCAGCTATCGTCAGCAGGGATTGCTGATCGCGCGCGACTGGTCGCTGGTCGACATGATGAACCAGATCTACTCCAACCGCGGCGACCGGTTACAGGGCAAGCAGCTGCCGATCATGTATTCGGTTAAGGAGGCGGGTTTCTTCTCGATCTCGGGCAATCTCGCCACCCAATATCCGCAGGCGGTCGGCTGGGCGATGGCGTCGGCGGCGAAGGGCGACACGCGGATCGCCGCGACCTGGTGCGGCGAGGGCTCAACCGCGGAGGGCGATTTCCACTCCGCTTGCACCTTCGCCAGCGTGTACCGCGCGCCGGTGATCTTCAACGTCGTCAACAACCAGTGGGCGATCTCAAGCTTCTCCGGGTTCGCGGGGGCGGAGGCGACCACCTTCGCGGCGCGCGGCGTCGGCTATGGCATTGCGGGGTTGAGGGTCGACGGAAACGACGCGCTCGCGGTGTACGCGGCGACGCTATGGGCGGCGGAGCGCGCGCGCGCGGGCGACGGGCCGACGCTGATCGAGCATTTCACCTATCGTGCGGAGGGGCACTCGACCTCCGACGACCCCACGCAATACCGATCGGCGGGGGAGCCCAACGCCTGGCCGCTCGGCGACCCGGTGCGACGGCTCAAGGATCACCTGATTGCGCTGCGCGAGTGGGACGAGGAGCGCCACGCCGCGCAGGACCGGGAACTGGCCGAATTCGTCCGCGCCGCGCAGAAGGAAGCGGAGCTCAACGGCATTCTCGGCCACGGCATGCTGCAACCGCTCGACACCTTGTTCGACGGCGTGTTCGAGGAGATGCCGTGGCACCTGCGCGAACAGCAGGCGCAGATGCTGGCGGAAGAAGAAGCGAGCGGACGGCCATGGGCGCGGAAATGACCGACACGGTAGAGGCCGAAGCGCCGACCACCACGCGCATGAATATGATCCAAGCGATCAACTCCGCGCTCGAGGTCGCGATGGCGCGCGACGCGGACGTGATCGTGATGGGGGAGGATGTCGGCTATTTCGGCGGCGTGTTCCGCGCCACCGCCGGCCTGCAGGCGAAGTTCGGCAAGCGCCGCGTGTTCGATACGCCGATCACCGAGATCGGCATCATCGGCGTGTCGATCGGCATGGGTGCCTATGGCCTGCGCCCGGTGCCCGAAATCCAGTTCGCCGACTACATCTACCCCGCGCTCGACCAGTTGGTCAGCGAGGCGGCGCGGCTGCGCTATCGGTCGGCGGGCGAGTTCACCGCGCCGATCACCGTCCGCTCGCCGTTCGGTGGCGGCATCTTCGGCGGGCAGACGCATTCGCAATCGCCCGAGGGCATCTTCACGCATGTGAGCGGCATCAAGACGGTGATCCCGTCGACACCCTATGACGCCAAGGGGCTGCTGATCGCCGCGATCGAGGACAACGACCCCGTCCTGTTCTTCGAGCCCAAGCGGATCTACAACGGCCCGTTCAACGGCCATTGGGACCGCCCGGCGGAGAACTGGTCCAGGCACCCCGCGGGCGAGGTGCCGACCGGATACTACCGCATCTCGCTCGGCACCGCGAACATGGTGCGCGAGGGCGAGGCGGTGACGATTCTCGCTTATGGCACGATGGTGCATGTCTGCGCGGCGGTGGTCGCGGAAGCGGGGGTGGACGCGGAGATCATCGACCTCAGGACGCTCGTCCCGCTCGACATCGAGGCGATCGAGACATCGGTGCGGAAGACCGGTCGCTGCATGATTGTCCACGAGGCGACGCGCACCAGCGGGTTCGGAGCCGAGCTGTCCGCGCTGGTGCAGGAACGCTGTTTCTACCACCTCGAAGCGCCGATCGAGCGGGTGACCGGCTTCGACACGCCATACCCGCACAGCCTCGAATGGGCCTATTTCCCCGGCCCGGTGCGGATCGGCGAGGCGCTCAAGAAATTGCTGAAGGACGCATAAGTGGCCCGGTTCACGTTCAAGCTCCCCGACATCGGCGAGGGCATTTCCGAGGCGGAGATCGTCGCCTGGCATGTCGAGGTCGACGACCGCGTCGAGGAGGACCAGCCGCTCGCCGACATGATGACCGACAAGGCGACGGTGGAGATGGAATCGCCGGTCGCGGGCACCGTGCTGGAGCTGGCGGGCGACGTGGGGGAGCAGGTCGCGATCGGCTCCGCGCTGGTGGTGATCGAGACCGATGTCGCAGGCGAGGGGGACGCGGCCGCCGCGCCGGAGACGCCCGCGCAGGCGGAGACCGCCGAGCAATATAAGGCGGAGAACCCCGGGGTCGAGGAAGTTGCGCCGCCGGTGACGACCACCCCCGCGCGCGCGGAGGCGACGATGCCGGGGACGCGGTGGGGCAGCGTCGGAGGCGACCCTGCCCCCCTCCCTGCAAGGGAGGGGTTGGGGGTGGGTACGCAGGCGGCGGGGCTCGATGCCCCGACGGCTGCGACCGCCCCGCGCGGCAAACCCGGCGCTGGCGCGCCGGTACTCACCCCCAGCCCCTCCCCAGAGGGGAGGGGAGCAGCGCAAATCCTCGCCTCCCCCGCCGTCCGCGCCCGCGCGCGCGACCTCGGCATCGACCTCGCGCAGGTGAAGCCCGCCGAGGGCGAACGCCTCCGCCACGCCGACCTCGACGCTTATCTGCGCTATGGCACCGCGCAGGGCTACGCCGCCCCCGGCGCGTCGCGCGCGCGCGCGGACGTCCCGGTCAAGGTGATCGGGATGCGCCGCCGCATCGCCGAGAACATGGCCGCGTCCAAGCGCGCCATCCCGCATTTCACCTATGTCGACGAGATCGACGTCACCGAGCTGGAGCGGGTGCGCGGCGACCTCAACGCCAATCGTGGGCAGCGCCCTAAGCTGACGGTGCTGCCGTTCATCATCGTCGCGATCTGCCGCGCGCTGCCCAACTTCCCGATGCTCAACGCGCGCTATGATGACGAGGCGGGCGTGGTGACGCGCCACGGTCGCGTCCACCTCGGCGTCGCAACGCAGACCGACGCTGGGCTGATGGTGCCCGTGCTCCGCGACGCGCAGGACCGCAACGTGTGGCAGCTCGCGACCGAGATCGCCCGGCTGGCGGAGGGCGCGCGGACGGGCAAGGCGAAGTCGGAAGAGCTCAGCGGCTCAACGCTCACCGTCACCTCGCTCGGCCCGCTCGGCGGCATCGCCACCACGCCCGTCATCAACCGCCCCGAAGTGGCGATCATCGGCCCCAATAAGATTGTCGACCGTCCCGTCTTTGTGGATAACGGGAGGGGGGGCGACGACATCCGCCGCGCCAAGCTGATGAACCTGTCGATCAGCTGCGACCACCGCGTCGTCGATGGCTGGGACGCGGCGAGTTATGTCCAGGCGGTGAAGAAATTGCTGGAAACGCCGGTGCTACTGTTCGCGGAGTAGTGGCGGTTAGTATCGTTGTTACGGTTGAAGTGACCCGATTGTCGCTTGTTCGAAGTCCAAGCACGATTGTTGAGTTATGAGATGCTCTGCTTGCCATCCGGCAACGATTATCTGCCATCTACCCCATTTGCCAACATCAGGATTATAAGATGGGTTATCTCGAAATTCACCTATAAGTAAGTTAAACAGGTACGTCATACAATTTACGACTGCTTGTTCATAGCTGTTTTTGCAATCAAACCCCGTCGCGCAAATACCTACAAAGATACCGTCATATAGTCTGTCTGCCTTTTGCAGATCGACTCCAAAAGTGTCAAGACATCGCAATGTCACGCGCGAGTAGAACGCTGCTCTCCTGACATTAGCAAACATCATGTCAATTTTTCCAGTCGGTCCAGCTATCTACTTACTCCTAGATTTTTGCAACCCGCCCGCCAGTCGTCGCGCCAGCACCCTCGGCAGGAACCGCACCCCGCCCGCGCCGAGGGCGTTCGCCGCGCCCGACACCTTGACCGCGCGGTTCGCCTTCAGCGCCGCGAGCCCGTCGCGGATCACCGTGTCGGCGTCGCCCGCCAGCCGCTGGAACAGCGCGCTGTCGTGCATTCCGGCGACGTCCGCGAACTCGGTGCGGGTCGGGCCGGGGCAGAGCGCGGTGACGTGGACGCCCGTCCCGCGCACTTCTTCATGCAGCGCCTCGGAGAAGCTCAGCACGAACGCCTTGCTGGCGTAATAGACCGCCATCCACGGCCCCGGCTGGAATGCGGCGGTGGACGCGATGTTGAGGATGCCGCCGCTCCCTCGGTTCACCATGCCGGGCAGGATCGCGTGGGTAAGTTCCACGAGAACGCGGCAGTTGAGATCGATCATGCCGAGCTGGTCGCGCAGGTCCGCCCAGACAAAATCGCCGTGTGCGCCGAATCCGGCGTTGTTGATCAGCGTGTCGATCCTCTGCTTGCGGTCGTAGAGCGGTCCGACCACGGCCGCGAGGCCTTCATGCGTCATCAGGTCGCCGACGATCACCTCCACCGCGACTCCATGCTTGGCGGTCAGTTCGGCGCGCAAGGCCTCAAGCCGGTCGGCGCGACGCGCGATCAGAATGAGGTCGTCTCCCTTCGCCGCGAGCGCCCGCGCGAAGCCTTCGCCCAGTCCGGCGGATGCGCCGGTGATCAACGCCGTGCCCATGCCGTCCTCCTCAATGCTCCATGTGCATCGTGTCGGCCCCGCCCACGCGCACATCGAGCATGGGCGCCGGATGGGGGACCGAGTGCCACGCCTGGCCGGGCGCGGGGATCGTCGTCCAGCGGGTCTCGCCGCGCTCGCAGCGTTGCGTCGTCGGGAAATAGAGCGGCCCGGTGGCGGCGGGGAGCTTCACCATCAGGCCGAACTGGTCGAACTCGTCATCGGCGAGCCGCCCGGTCCAGGTGACCGCGACCACCCGCTCGTGCACCGGCTTGCCTTCGTACATCACCGGCGTCGGGAGCGGCGCGCGCTCGACCGCCAGCGTCCAGCCCGGCTTGGGCTGCGGCTTGGCGACCACCACCGAAGCGGGCAGCTCGACGCGGAGCGCCACCATCGCGCTGCCGTCGCAACCGTGCGACACGCGGAAGAACGCGGCGTGGTAGCTCCCGGCGGGCGCGCTGGGCTCGGCGAGCACGACATGCGCCGCGGCGCTCCCCGCGAACAGCAGGAGGGCGGGCGGCGCGACGAGGCGCAACAGGTCGATGGCGGCTTCGCGCATGGGGCACTCCTGCTATGGGCCGACGCTATAAGCGGGCGCGCGCGACGGGAGAAGCGGACATGGCCGGATTGTGGTTCGAGGAGTTCGAGGTCGGGCGGCGCTTCCGCCACGAGGTGCGTCGGACGGTGCTCGAATCGGACAACATGCTGTTCTCCGCGCTGACCTATAATCCGGCGGCGCTGCATATCGACCACGCCTATGCGGCGACCACCGAGTGGGGGCGACCGCTGGTCAACTCGCTGTTCACGCTGGGGCTGGTGATCGGGCTGTCGGTGCAGGACACGACGTTCGGGACGCTGGTCGCGCAGCTCGGGATCGGCGAGACGGTGTTCCCCAAACCGGTGTTCGCGGGCGACACGATCCGCGTCGAGACGGAGGTGACCGCGGTGCGCCCTTCCGCCTCGCGCCCGGGGCAGGGAGTGGTGACGATGGCGCACCACGGGCTCAACCAGCGCGACGAAGTGGTGTGCCGCACGACGCGCACCGCGCTGATGCTGGGGCGACCGGCGGGCTGAACCGGCTTCGACCTTTCCATCTCACCCCACCGCCGGGGAGGGTAGAAGGTAAGGGGTGGGCCGTAAGGGCCGCTATTCTAGCTCCAGGATGACCTGATCGACCGCGAGGCTGTCGCCGGGTTTGGCCTCGACCGCCTTGACCCGGCCCGCCTTTTGCGCGCGGAGGATGTTTTCCATCTTCATCGCCTCGACGACCGCGAGCGGCTGGCCTGCCTCGACCTTGTCGCCCTCGCCGACGTCGAGCCGGACGAGCAACCCCGGCATCGGCGACAGCAGGAACCGCGCGAGGTCGGGCGGCACCTTTTCGATCATGTGCCGCGCGAGTGGGGCGACGTGCGCGGGGAGGACGCGGGCGTGGTGGCTCGCGCCGCGCGTGGTGAGCGTGAACCCGGCGCGGGTGCGCTGGAGCTGGACCCCGAGCGGGGCCGCGTCGCCGACCTGCGCGGTGACGAGCCGGTCGCCGGGCGTGTATTCCATGCTGAGGTCGAGCGGCTCGGCGTCGACCAGCACCGTGTCGGGGGCGAGCAGCACCTGATGCTCGCGGTCACCGATCCGGACGACCCATTCGGCGGGTGGGCGCAGCCGCTGCCCTAGCTGCCCGTCGACCCGCCGCGCGCGGTCCGCCTCGGCGGTGGCGGCGAACGCCGCCACGGCGGCAAGCGTGCGGATCAGCTCAGGGGAGGCGGGCGCGCCGTGGAAGCCGTCCGGATACTCTTCCGCGATGAACCCGGTGGTGATGTTCCCCGACCGGAAGCGCGGGTGCTGCATCAGCGCGGACAGGAAGTCGATGTTGTTGCCGACGCCCTCGATCGCGAACCGGTCGAGCGCTTCGACCTGCCGGTCGATCGCCGCTTCCCGCGTCGGGGCCCAGGTGACCAGCTTGGCGATCATCGGATCGTAGAAAATCGACACCTCGCCGCCCTCGTGAACGCCGTCGTCGACGCGGGTGTAGGCGCTTTGCGTGGTCGCGACCGGCTCCTGCCGCGCCTCCGCTTCGGGCGGGGCGTACCGCACCAGCCGCCCGATGCTGGGCAGAAAGCCGCGATACGGGTCCTCGGCATAAACACGGTTCTCCACCGCCCAGCCGTCGAGCCGCACATCGTCTTGGCGGAACGACAGCGGCTCGCCCGCCGCCACGCGGATCATCTGCTCGACGAGGTCGAGCCCGGTCACCGCCTCCGTCACCGGATGCTCGACCTGGAGCCGGGTGTTCATCTCGAGGAAGTAGAAGCTCTCGCCCGTGGTATCCGCGCCCGAGACGATCAGCTCCACCGTGCCCGCGCTGTAGTATCCCACCGCCTTGGCGAGCGCGACCGCCTGCTCTCCCATCGCGCGGCGCATCTGCAGGGTGACGAAGGGGGAGGGGGCCTCCTCGACCACCTTCTGGTGCCGCCGCTGGATCGAGCATTCGCGCTCGCCCAGATACACGACATTGCCGTGCTGGTCGCCGAGCAGCTGGATCTCGATATGGCGGGGCGATTCGATGAACTTTTCGATGAACACCCGGTCGTCGCCAAAGCTCGCCAGCCCCTCGCGCTTGGTCGCCTCGAACCCCTCGCGCACGTCCTGTTCCGAGTACGCCAGCCGCATTCCCTTGCCGCCGCCACCCGCCGACGCCTTCATCATCACCGGATAGCCGATGTCGCCCGCGATCCGCACCGCCGCGTCGGTATCGGCGATGTCGCCCAGAAAGCCAGGGACGACGTTGACCCCCGCCGCCTTGGCGAGCTTCTTGCTCTCGATCTTGTCCCCCATCGCCGCGATGGCGTTGGGCGGCGGGCCGACGAACGCGATCCCCGCCTCGGCGCAGGCGCGCGCGAAACTCTCGCGCTCCGAGAGAAAGCCGTAGCCGGGGTGGATGCAGTCCGCCCCGGTCTCGCGCGCGGCGAGCAGGATCAGCTCCGCCTTGAGGTAGCTTTCGGCGGCGGGCGCGGGCCCGAGCCGCACCGCCTCATCCGCGAGCAACACATGCGGCGCGCGCGCGTCCGCGTCGGAATAGACCGCGACGGTGGCGAGCCCCATCCGCTTGGCGGTGCGCATCACCCGGCACGCGATCTCGCCACGGTTGGCGATGAGGATTTTACGAAGCATCAATGAGGGCCGCCTTCTCTTGGCACTTTGAACGCTAGCAACAAAGTTAAGCAGACTGCTACGGCTGCGATGACTTTCACTGCCGTCTGTCTAGTCGCGACGCTTTCGCGACAATGGAAGAGATCCGGGATGTCAGACCCGCATGGTTGCCAAGCTGGAATGGCAAGCTGAACGGCGTTCGCAACAGCCGCGATGAAGATAGTCAAGCCTATAAAAAGTACGCGCCGACTCACCCCGCCACCACCCGCATTGGCGCAGGCGCGCCGCGGAGCAGTCCTTCGGTACTGAGGTCTTCATCAATCTCCGGCCAATGGATGCCGTAACCGCCCCCGGCCCGCTCCCAATGCTTGCGCTGGTGAGGCGTGGCCCGAAGCAGCCGAGGATACCAGGCAAGCGGCGCGGCAATGGTTCGGCCATCCATCAAATCCACGACCAGGCTGTGCTCGTTGAAGCGCACATCGAGCACGCGCTCGTCCGCGACCCTAGCCAAAATAGTCATGCCACGCCTCCAGCAGCGCCTCGCCGCGTTCCTCGACCATCACCACGATGCCACCGATCTCGTGCGCGCGAAACCCGCGGCTCTTGCCCGCCTCGACCGGTTCGAGCCAGACCTTGATCGTCGCCTCATCCCGGTCGACATGGACGTGCGGCGGCTCGTTCGGCTCGTGGCTGTAGAAGTAGAAGCGGTACGGGCCGACCCGGAAAACGGTGGGCATTCACTCCGCCACCGCCCGCATCGGCTCCTCACCCGCCATCGGCGCCAGCCCCAGCTTCGCCAGCAGCGCCGCGTCCGCGCTGTCGCCCGCGTTGCCTGTGGTCAGCAGCTTGTCGCCGGTGAAGATCGAGTTCGCGCCCGCGAGGAAGCACAGCGCCTGCGCCGCCTCGCTCATGCTCTCGCGTCCGGCGGAGAGGCGGACCATGCTCATCGGCATGGTGACGCGCGCCGCTGCGACCACGCGCGCGAACTCGATGTCGTCGACCCGCGCCATCGGCGTGTCCGCCAGCATGTCGCCCAGCGGCGTGCCGCGGATCGGCACCAGCGCGTTGACGGTGACGCTCTCCGGGTGGCGCGGCAGCGTCGCGAGCGCGTGGACGAAACCGACCCGGTCCTCCCGCGTCTCTCCCATGCCGACGATCCCACCGCAGCACACGCTAACGCCCGCGTCGCGGACATGCGCGAGCGTGTCGAGCCGGTCCTGATAGGTCCGCGTGGTCGTGACCCGCTCGTAATATTCGGGCGAGCTGTCGAGATTGTGGTTGTAGTAATCGAGCCCCGCCGCGCCCAGCTCGCGCGCCTGATCCGCGTCGAGCATCCCCAGCGTCATGCACGTCTCCAACCCCAGCGCCTTCACCCCCTTGATCATCGCGACCACGCGCGGCATGTCGCGCGGCTTGGGGCTGCGCCACGCCGCGCCCATGCAGAACCGCTGCGAGCCCGCCGCTTTCGCCTCGGCGGCGGCGGCGAGCACCGCGTCGACGTCCATCAGCTTCTCGGCCTTCAGCCCCGTGTCGGCGAACGCGGATTGCGAGCAATAGCCGCAATCTTCGGGGCAGCCGCCGGTCTTGATCGACAGCAAGGTGCAGAGCTGCACTTCGTTCGCGGCGTGATGCGCGCGGTGAACGGTCTGGGCGCGGTAGAGCAGGTTGGGGAAGGGGAGGTCGAACAGAGCGGCGATCTCGGCGCGGGTCCAGTCGGTGCGGACCTCTCCCTCCATCGTCTTCCCCGGCGAAGGCCGGGGCCCAGTCACGCTGGTCGACGTGAGCGGACCTGGTCGTTCGGCCTCGACCGTCGGCAGCTGGGCCCCGGCCTTCGCCGGGGAAGGAAACAGGTCTAACGTGTTCACTGTCACTCCGCCGCCTCCTGCATCGGCGGCATGTTGTGGCCGAGCAGGCGGAGCACGTCGGCAGCGCATTCGACGATATTGGAACCGGGGCCGTAGATGCCGATAACGCCCGCCTCGCGCAGAAACTGATAATCCTGCGGCGGGATCACCCCGCCCGCGAACACCTTGATGTCCGCGCGGCCCGCCTCGCGCAGGCGACGGATCAGCTCGGGGATCAGCGTCTTGTGCCCGGCGGCGAGGCTGGAACAGCCGATCGCATCCACCTCGCGCTCGAGCGCCAGCGCCAGCGTCTCGGCCGGGGTCTGGAACAAGGGGCCGGACACGACGTCGAAGCCCATGTCCGCGAACCCCGACGCGACCACGTTCGCGCCGCGGTCATGCCCGTCCTGCCCCATCTTGGCGACCAGCAGCCGCGGCTTCCGCCCGAGCCGCTGCCCGACCGAGGCGACGCCGTCGGTCACTTGTCCCCAACGCGGGTCCCCCGCATAGGCCGCGCCGTAGACGCCGGTGATCGGGGTCGGCGTCGTCGCATAGCGCCCGAACACGTCCTCCATCGCCGCGCTGATCTCGCCCAGCGTGGCACGCGCGCGGGCCGCGTCGACCGCCAGCGCGAGCAGGTTGCCGG
>CALMGC010000125.1 GCA_937863505.1 uncultured Sphingomonadales bacterium
ATGATCGGCGACCCTATGCGGGCCAGCCTGGGGCCGCGCCGCAGGGCGGTTATGGCCGACCCTTCGACCAGCGTGGCGGCCAGCCCGGCGGCTATCGGGCACGCGGCTACCAGCCCGGCCCGGGCGCGGCGTTTCGCGGCGACCCGAACCGCAACCCGTTCCGCAACGACGGCGGTCGCGGCGGCGCGCAGCCCTTCGCAGGCGTCCCGCGCGGCGGCAACTATGGCTACCGGCCCGACTACAACCGCGGCGGCGGGTGGAACCGCGGCTGGCGCGACGACCGGCGCTATGACTGGGGCAGCTATCGCCGCTACAATGGCGATCTGTTCCGCCTGCCACGCTATTCGGCCCCGTACGGTTATGGCTATGGCTATCAGCGGTTCGGCATCGGCGTCGCGATCGACGAAGCGCTGTTCGCGCCCGATTACTGGATCGACGACCCGTACGCCTATCGCCTGCCGCCGGTCGACGGCCCGTATCGCTGGGTGCGCTATTACAATGACGCGCTGCTCGTCGACATGGAGTCGGGCGAGGTCGTCGATGTGGTGTACGGCATCTTCTACTGATCGCGTCGGGGCCGGGTGAGGAGCCCGGCCCCCTTGCCTTTCGGGCGCGTCCGCCGACAATGGGCGCATGGCTTTCCTACGCTCCCGCGCCGCGCCGCCCGCCACGTCCGTCGTCCGCCAGCTGGCGGGAGCGCAGGTCGCCGCGCGGCTGTCCGCCAACCCCGCCGTCACCGCCGTGCCGATCGAGGGGGTGCAGGTTTTCTACCACGCCGACTTCCTCTCGCCGGCCGAGTGCGACAAATTGATGGCCATGATCGAGGCGAAGCGGCGCCCCTCCACGCTGCTGGCGGTGAGCGACGATCCCGAGTTCCGCACCAGCGAAAGCTGCGACATGGACCGCTGGTCGCCCGATGTACGCCCGACCGACGAGGGCATCGCCGCGCTGCTCGGGCTCGATCCGGTGCATGGCGAGACGATGCAGGGTCAACGCTACGCCCCCGGCCAGCAGTTCCGCGCGCACACCGACTGGTTCCACGCCAACACGCCCTATTGGGACGACATGCAGCGCACCGGCGGACAGCGGACCTGGACCGCGATGATCTACCTCAACGATGTCGAGGAAGGCGGCGCGACCTGGTTCCCGCAGGCGGGCATCCGCGTCGCGCCCAAGCGCGGCCTGCTGCTCGCGTGGAACAACATGAAGGCGGACGGCAGCCCCAACGAGCTGACCCTACACGAAGGGATGCCGGTGATCGCGGGGGTGAAGTACGTCATCACCAAATGGTTCAGGGAAGGCGCGTGGGTGCAGTGACCGCCGCGCTCAACATCAGCTGCTCGATCCTCGGGCAGCCGTGGCGCTGGCGGCGGCTGGAGGCGGACGCGCGGGGCGGGTTCGCGCCGGAGGAGTTGGTCACGCAGCTGCTGCTCGCGCGCGGCTGTCCGCCCGACGCGCTCGGCGATCATCGCGCGCCGTCGATCCGCGCGTTCATGCCCGACCCGTCGATCTTCCGCGACATGGACCGTGCCGCCGCCCGCCTCGCCGACGCGGTCGAGGGGCGTGAGCAGGTCGCGATCTTCGGCGATTACGACGTCGACGGCGCGACCTCCGCCGCCCTGCTTCAGCTCGTGCTGCGCGAGCTGGGCGTCGAGGCGCGCCCGTATATCCCCGACCGGCTGACAGAGGGTTATGGCCCCAGCGGCCCCGCGCTCGCCCGCCTCGCCGCCGAGGGCGCGTCGCTCATCGTCACGGTGGATTGCGGCGCGCAGGCGTTCGAGGCGCTCCTGCACGCGCGCGATGTCGGGGTGGAGGTGGTGGTGGTCGACCATCACAAATGCGCGTCCACCCTCCCTCATGCCCACGCGGTCGTGAACCCCAACCGGCTCGACGAGACCGATGGCGCGGCGCACGGCCATCTGGCGGCGGTCGGCATGGTGTGGCTGCTCTGCGCGGCTTTGGTCCGGACGCTACGCGCGCGCGGCTTCTTCGTCGGACGGGCGGAGCCGAGGCTGCTCGACCATCTCGACCTCGTTGCGCTCGGCACGGTGGCCGACGTGGCGCAGCTGCGCGGGCTCAACCGCGCGTTCGTCGCGCAGGGGCTGAAAGTAATGGCGCAGGGCCGCAATCCCGGCCTCGTGGCGCTGGCCGAAGCGGCGCGGCTGACGCGCGCGCCGACGTGCAGCGACCTGGGCTTCGCGCTCGGCCCCCGGATCAACGCGGGCGGACGCGTCGGGCGGTCGGACCTCGGCGTCCGCCTGCTCACCACCCGCGACCCGGCCGAGGCGCGCGCGCTGGCGGAGGAGCTGGGGCAGCTGAATGACGAGCGGCGTTTCATCGAGACGGGGGTGCAGGAGCACGCGGAGACGCTGGTCGTCGGCGGCGCGGTCGCGATCGTCGCCGGGCGCGGCTGGCATCCGGGGGTGATCGGCATCGTCGCCGGGCGCTTGAAGGAGAAACTCGCCCGCCCCGCGATCGTGATCGCGCTGGGCGAAGACGGGATCGGCAAGGGCTCGGGACGGTCGGTCACCGGCGTCGATCTGGGCGCGGCGGTGCTGGCGGCCAAGGAGCACGGGCTGATCGAGGCGGGCGGCGGGCACGCGATGGCCGCCGGGCTGACCGTGCGCGAGGAGCGCTTGCCCGAATTCGCCGCGTTTCTCGAGGAGCGGCTTGCGGCGGCGGTGGCGCGCTCGGGCGAGGGGCGCGCGCTGCTGCTCGACGCGAGCGTCGCGCCCGCGGGGGTCAATTGCGAGCTGGTGGACGCGCTGGAGGCGGGCGGGCCCTATGGCGTCGGCTGGCCGGCACCACGCGTCGCGACCGGCCCGGTGCGCGTGGTCAAGGCGGGCGTGGTCGGGCGCGGACATGTGCGCGCGATCGTCTCGGGGGACGACGGGCGCGCGCTCAAGACCGTCGCGTTCCGGCAGGCGGACACGGCTTTGGGCGCGGCGCTGCTGGGCGCGAGCCACCGGCGACTGTGGCTGGCGGGCCGGGCGAAGAAGGACGATTGGGGCGCGAGGCCGAGCGCGGAGCTGCATTTGGAGGATGCTGCGTGGGCCGAGTAGAGCTTGGCGCAGCGAAGCTGCACCAAGACTCTACCGGCCCGGCCGGCGAGTCGGCGGCTATGCCGACAAGCCCGTCCGACGTCATGGCGCGGGCTTTGCCCGTGCCGGGCCCTGAGAGTAGAAGGTTACGCGGGCGATGCCCGCGCTGCACGTCAGAGAGCTCGTCGGCTGCGCCGCCGATCCGCTGGCCGAGCCGAAGCGGGTCTTCGCTCACCAAAGCCGCTTGCGGCCTTGGTGGGTCGCTTCGCTCCCTCACCAGCTGGAGGGGTCGGAGGCGAGCAGGACGGCCTTGAATCAAGTGCTTAGCAGGGGGCCAATCGGCAAACGTAGCAGCTTTATAGCACCTTTCGGTGCGTTTTAAAGGCGGTAGCGGCCCTTAACGGTCAAGGCGAGTCTGCCACTGGCGTGCCGCAGCAGGTTCACAGCTGTGGTGACCACTCAGTCACCTACGACCCACAGTCGAACATGGGACGTAGTATCTACCCTCCCCGGAACCGGACGCCTGTTATGGTGCCATCGCCGGCACCGGAAATTTTGCAACACGATCACCCGTTCTCAAATGTAATCAGCTCGCTATCTACCGCCCGGAGAACTGGCCGGGCGGCATGCCGACTTGCCGCGCGAAAGCGACGCTGAACGTGCTGGCGGAACTGTAGCCCACCCGCCTCGCCACCTCGCCGATCCTGGCGTCGCCGTCG
The DNA here is from genome assembly GCA_937863505.1 of uncultured Sphingomonadales bacterium. Lineage (GTDB taxonomy): Bacteria > Pseudomonadota > Alphaproteobacteria > Sphingomonadales > Sphingomonadaceae > Sphingomonas. The sequence continues at coordinate 3,761 of CALMGC010000125.1, forward strand.
CGGAGCATGTTCTGCGCGAGCGCCATCCGCCAGGTCAGAAGATAGTCGATCGGGGCGGTCCCGACCGCGCGCCGGAAACGGTCGAAGCAGGTCGAACGCGACAGCGCGTCCTCGTCGGCCAGCTCGGCCACCGTCCAGCTAGGACCGGGCTGCTCGTGCATGCGGCGTATCGCGGCCGCAAGACGCGGATCGGCGAGGCCCCGCAGCAGGCCCGGCGAAGCGCCGGTGTCCGCCGCCGTGCGGAGCGCCTCGATCAGGAGCACCTCCAGCAGCCGCGCCAGGATGAGATCGCGAGCGGGCTTGGCCCCGCGCGCCTCCTCCCCGATCAGCCCCACCAGGGTCGCGAGCCTCGCCTCGCCGCGGACATGAACGAGGGCCGGCAGCAGCGATACCAGCAACGCCGCATCCGGCGAGCCGAAGGCGCAATGCCCGATCAGCATGACCACGTCCGCCTCGCAGCCAGCGTCGCCGAGCCGGACCTTGCCGGCGGCGAGCATGACCGACTCGGTGTAGCGGCCCGGCGGCGGGGGCTCGACGCTCGTCACCGTGCAGTCATAGGCCGCCGGGATCAGCAGGAAGTCGCCTTGGCCGAGTTCGACCGGCTCGTGGCCGGCGCAAGCGAGGCTGCGACCGCCGGCCAGCACCACGCAGTAGAACGGCTGCCGATCGTCGGTCCTCTGCAATCGTCAGGCGCCCGCGCCGGTGACGACCTTGGACAGCGTGCCGGTCGGCCTCAGCAGCGCCACCACTTCGGCCAAGGGATCGATCATTCGGACTTCCACCAATCACGACCGGACGACCGGACATGGCCGATCCGACCGACGCTGCCCAGCTTGGAGGCCGTCCTGACCAAGGGAGAGCCCGCAATGCCCACCATCCTCATCACCGGCTGCACGTCCGGCTTCGGCCTGGAGACCGCCCGTTACTTCCTCCAACGCGATTGGAACGTGATCGCCACCATGCGACGGCCGGAGGCCGACATACTGCCGGCGTCCGATCGCTTGCGTGTGCTGGCGCTCGACGTCACCGATCAGCCGAGCATCGATGCGGCGGTCGCCGAGGCCGGTCCGATCGACGTGCTGGTCAACAACGCCGGGATCGGCTGGCTGAACGCGCTCGAAGGGACGCCGATGGCGGCCGCGCGCGAGCTGTTCGAGACCAACACGCTCGGGCTGATCGCGATGTTGCAGGCGGTGCTGCCCAAGATGCGCGAGCGCCGCTCGGGCGTGATCGTCAACGTGTCGTCGAGCGTGACGCTCCGGTCGCTGCCGCTATTGTCGGTCTATACCGGCAGCAAGGCGGCGGTGAACGCCTTCTCCGCCTCGCTCGCGCTCGAACTGGAGCCGTTCGGTATCCGAGTGCGCGTCGTGCTGCCCGGCCGGGGGCCGGACACCGCATTCGGCGACAACGCCCGCGCCCGCATGACCGATGGTTGTCCCCGCCCCTATGCCGAGATGGTCCAGGGCGTCTTCCAAGGATGGCAGCAGGAGATCGGCCCCGTCACCCTATCCAGCGATGTGGCGGAAGCGGTGTGGCGCGCGCCGACCGACCCGGCCTGCCCGGCCGAGCTGCCGGCCGGCGCCGATGCGGTCGCGTTGGCGGGACGGTGATCCGATGAGCCATCATCAGCATCCGCTCGGCACGCCCTTCGCGCCCGATGCGACCGCCGACGACATCCTCGCCGGGCTCGATCTCGCCGGCCGCAACGTGATCGTGACCGGCGGCCACGCCGGCATCGGCCTCGAGGTCACGCGCGCCCTGAGCAGGGCGGGCGCGTCCGTCAGCGTCGGCGCGCGCGACGTGGAGCGCGCCGCCGCCGCGGTGGCCGACGTGGCGGGTGTCGAGGTCGGGCAACTCGACCTTATCGACCCCCCCTCTCCATCGACGCTTTCGCCGCGCGCTGGATGGAGAGCGGTCGACCGCTCCACATCCTCATCAACGGCGCGGGCGCGTCGGGATGCCGAGCGACTCTGGGCCATGAGTGAACGCATGATCGATAGATCTGTCAGCTGATCGCTTGATCTTTTGGAATGGCGCGACGGCTTCTGGATTGACCCAGATGCCGTTGTTCAGACGAGCTTGACCCCTTGCCAGAACCGGATGCTGGTTGAGGCACTGTTCTTCGGCAAAGCTAGCCATCTATGCCGATCCCGAAGGCTCAATGTCGAGGTGGTCGAGCTTCCATACCAGGCGACCCCTGAGCAGCGCCTCGAGATGCTGCGCGGTATCTGCCGCAAGCTGGAGCGCGTGGAGCAGGACGAGAACGACCGGTGGGTGGGGTGAATGTATACCGCCGTTATTGACGCGCCCAACTGGCAGAATAATGTCCGGAACTTCCATGCCCATATTATCGGTTACGACTGACCATGCAGATGGTTAGCAGAACAGGCTGAGTGGGACTTCGCCGTCCAGGACTCCTACGAGCATCGAGGCGAGGTGCGCACGAGGTATCCGCATCGCCAGCCGAAGCTGGCCTGCGTCAGTCAGTCGAGGAAGGGTAAGGACCGGCTCGACCGCTCACTCGCAGCCCGCACGGACGTGGGTGAAACCAGTTTCAAGCACCTGCGGCACCAGGTCGCCGGCGCGATCAACGAGGTTGTCGAACGCCACGGGCATGATCTGCGGCTTCATCCCGGAACGAACAAGGACTGCGGCATCGAGCGTGACGGCACCGTGCATTTAGGGCCGGATCAGAAGCGCGAGCAGATCGGCATCGCAACCCTGAGGGGCACCCGCAACGCCGACGTAATCTGGGAGGTTGAAGAGCGGCTAATTCGGCAGTGTGATGATCAGAGACGGGCCCTGGCCGGGATCGCGTTGGAGCGAGCCGACGATGTTCTATCGAAGGCGCGCACGGTCATGGCTCACCCGGAACTGCTTGTTCTGCGTCACCGTGTCACCATGCAGGCGACCTCCGCTCACGAAGATCGCCGGAAACTGACCTGTTCAACTTGGCGAAATGCAAGGCTCGTTCGCGAGCCGAAGCTGTGCGGGAATACCGCAATAGCAGCCTTCATGCTCGCACGAGCGAGGTCGAGCGGAACGCTCAGGAGGGAGAGCGGCTGGCGGCGCGACTTACGGAGTCCTCGACATAGTTGACGCACCTTGACGGAGTCACGGCTATCGAACACGCAAATCAGGGAGCTTGCACACAAGCTCCGATCAGCAGAAGCTCGCCTCCAGCGCGAGCTTGCGGAACTGCATGTTCTTGCGGACCAGAGCTCAGAGGTTTCATCGATCGAGGTCGCCGCTCGATCGGGTATAGGCGCGACCGTGGTTCTCTGGTTGAATAGCCTGCCGCGATCTCGACGACAAAGGTGCGCGGGGTAGCGGCAAGGTTCGAGGCCGAACAGACGAGTGAAGTGATGTGCCGCAACGCTCGACGTAGGCGGCGGTGCCTGACAATAGAACGTGGACAGCACCAAGACTACCCGCCAGTCGTCCGACGAACCAGCAGCTCCGCTGCATTATCAAAGAGGTGTATAAAGACCGTCTCCCTGTGATCAAGACCTGCTAGGGCGGAGCAGATGTGTTTCGGATTCCAGACAAGGAAGCGGACATCAATAAGGTAGATTTGCGTCCTGTAGACATCCTACGTATACAGGATCGTTTAGGGAAACACGGCTTCCTCGCCCAGAATGCAAAAGAAAGGTGCTTTCAGGCCAGGTTTTTGAAAGCGCCCCTTAACACAATGTGAGTTTTCGCAACACATCGGCGAGAAACGGACAAGATCGTGATCACCAAGTGGAACCTGTTGTAGCTCATGTCGACGAGGCCACCCTTGCATACGCTGCTACGCTGAACCTTAGACGAAACTCCGCCGGGAGATGATCCAACCTGCACGATCTCGGCTTTAAGTAGTTGTGCGAGCATGGGCGCTGCCGTTCGACCACCTGCTTATCACCGGCGCGACGAGATCGACCGGCATATCCTGCATGCCGCTGCGGAAAACCTGACCCCAGTGACGCTCGAGCTTAGCGGCAATTCACCGGTGATCAGTGTTCGGTCGGTCGAATCAAGGGGCGGAGAGGATTGCGTTAGACAAGATGCTACCGCCAGCGCGCGCGACCGTAGGTCTATCGACAACGGCCTGCCCGATCCGTGCCGGCCTTCATTCAAATCGGCAGCGTGAACCAGATAAGCGAGTCTGTGTGCGTCCCTCAAACTCACATCGGCGGGGGACCGATCCAGCTTCCGACCCGCAGCCGCGCGTGCGCCGCCTTGAAAGTGTTTTCCATGAGGCAGGCGCTGGTCTTCGGCCCGACGCCGCCGGGAACGGGCGTTATCGCTCCGGCGACTTCGACCGCCTCGCTGTATACGACATCGCCCACGACGCCGTAGCCGCCGTCCGGCTTGGCGACCCGGGTCGTGCCGACGTCGATCACGACGGCGCGCGGCTTGATCCAGTCGCCGCGCACGATGCCGGGCTTGCCGACCCCGCTCACGAGAATGTCCGCGCCCCGGCAGATGAATTGGGTGTCGCGGGTGTGAATGTGCGTCGTGGTGACGGTGGCCCGCTCCTCCAGCAGCAGCGCCGCCATGGGCTTGCCCACGATGTTGGAGCTGCCGATCACCACGGCGTGACTGCCGGTGAGGTCCGGTACGACCGACTTGATGATCCGCAGGCATCCTAGCGGCGTGCACGGGATCAGGCCGTCCGCGCCTTGGGAGAGGCGGCCCGCGTTGAGCGCGTGGAGGCCGTCGACGTCCTTGCCGGGATCGATCGCGGCCATGACGCGGAGCGCGTTCACCCCGTCCGGCAGCGGCAGCTGGACCAGGATGCCGTCGATCCCGTCCCGTGCGTTCAGGTCGGCCACCTCGGCCAGGATCCGCTCCTCGGTCACGTCCGCCGGAAGCGTCCTGACCTCGACCAGGAAGCCGAGTTCGTGGGCGAGCCTGGCCTTGCCGTTGACGTAGATGCGGCTCGCCGGATCGTCGCCGGCGAGGATCACCGCCAGGCCCGGCAGGCGCGGCAGTTCCGGCAGCCGCGCCGCACGCCGTCCACGACGGCCTTGGCGAGCAGCCGTCCGTTCAGAACCTCAGCCGTCATCGCCCACTCCCGTGCCTACCCGACCGCCGCCGCTCGCACCCCTCTGCCGGATAGCCTCAAACCGTCGCCTTGACCGAGATGCTCTTGGAGTGGGTGTATTTCAGCAGCCCTTCCATGCCGAAATCCTTGCCGAAGCCGGACTTCTTGTACCCGCCGACCGGTGCGATGATGTCGTTGACGCCGAACTGGTTGACCCAGACCGTGCCCGCCTTGATCGAGCGGCTGGCCCGCATCGCCGTCGCCAGGTCGCGCGTGTAGAGGGCCGCCCCCAGCCCGTAATCGGCGTGCTCCGCCAGCTCCAGCGCCTCGTCCACGCTGTCGAACGGCTGGATGGCCAGGACGGGGCCGAACACCTCCTGCTCGACGACCGGGTTGTCCACGGTCAGCCTGTCGACCAGCGTCGGCTCGAAGAAGAAACCGTCGCGCTCGATCGCAACGCCGCCGGTCAGCACCTCGGCGCCCCGGGCCACGCCCTCCCCCAATAGGGCGGTGACCCGGTCGCGCTGCCTCTGCGACACGATCGGGGCGAGTGTCGTCGCCTTGGACCAGGTCGGCCCCGCGACCGTCCCGCCGACCAGCTTGCCGACCTTGTCGATCATCGCCTCAGCCACGCCCCGGTCGACGACCAGCCGCGTGCCAGCGTAGCAGATCTGGCCCGCGTTGCGCACAACCGAGCTCGCGATGATGCGCGCCGCCGCGTCGAGATCGGCATCGGCGAAGACGATCTGCGGCCCCTTGCCGCCCATCTCGAGCGAGACCGGCTTGGGCCCGGACAGCGCGGCGTCCGACATGACCTGCCGGCCCGTCGCCGTGGAGCCGGTGAAGGCGACGTAATCGACGTCGGGGTGCGTCACCAAGGCGTGACCCGCCTCCGGGCCTGTCCCGGCGATGACCGCGAGGTGGTCGGCGGGCAGGCCGGCCTCGATCGCGAGCTGCGCGACGCGCTTGATCGAATAGGCGGTGAACTCGGATGGCTTGAGGATCACCGCGTTGCCCGCCGCCAGCGCCGGCGCGATCTTCGTCGTCGCGAGCAGCAGCGGCACGTTCCACGGCGAGATGCAGGCGACGACGCCATAGGGCTCGCGCACGCCCAGGCTCCAGACGTCGTGCGCGGACGAGTAGATCTCGCCCTCCACCTTGTCGATCATCTCGCCATAATAGCGGATCAGCGCGACGGTGACGGGGATGTCGCGGGTCGCGACCTCCGTCGCCAAGCGCGTCGACACCAGCGATTCAATGCCGACGATCTCCTGCGCGTTGGCTTCGACCAAGTCGGCCCAGCGGCGGAAGACCTGCGCGCGCTGCCGCGCCGTGGCGTCCGCCCACACGCCGGTGGCGTGCGACCGGCGCGCGGCGCGCACCGCCCGGTCGACCTGATCGGCCGTGGCACCGCGCTCGCTCCGAACGACCTTGCCGTCGGAGGGGCGCACGATGTCATATTCCTCGCCCTCGCCCGGGACATAGGCGTTGCCGATCAGGCTGCCCGCGGACGGCGTGACCGCGTCGGGGTCAAACAGGAAATCGCCGGACTCGGACTGGACGGTGGACATGGTGAGGAACCTTTCTCTGACGAAGCATGTGGGATCGGGCTTGCGGGTCGAGATGGGAACGCGCGGCGGGTGACAACGGCGACGCGATCGCCCACGTCGCGGCGATGAAATTGACGCAGCTTCGCGATCTCGCCTCCATCGCGGAAACGGGCGGGTTGCGCCGCGCCGCCCGCCGTCTCGGCCTGTCCCAGCCCGCGCTGAGCCGCAGCATCCGGGAGCTGGAGGACGAACTCGGCGTCAAGCTGTTCGA
>CALMGC010000126.1:0-3342 GCA_937863505.1 uncultured Sphingomonadales bacterium
TGTCGATGAAGGCGAAGGAGCCCGACCTGCCCGTGGTGCCGATCACGCTCGGCGCGACCGGGCTGGTCGGCGGGATGCTGATGCTTCAGCCCGACTTCGGGCAGACGATTATCTTCTGCACCGTCGCGATGGCGCTGCTGATGATCGCGGGGACGCCGACGCGGGTGCTGGTCGGGCTGATCGCGTGCGTGCCCGCCGGGCTGGTCGCGGCGTATCTGTTCTACGGCACCGCGCGGGCGCGGATCGACGCGTTCATCTTTCCCGACGCGGACGGGACCGGCGCGGCCGACCATTTCCAGACCAACGCCGCGCGCGCGACGCTGACCGCGGGTGGCTGGACCGGCACCGGCCCCGGCGGGGGGCGCGTCAAGTTCGGGCTGCCCGAGGCGCATACCGATTACATCTTCTCCGTCATCGGCGAGGAGTTCGGCCTGATCGCCTGTTGCGTGATCGCGGCGGTGTTCCTCGCCATCGTGGTGCGGGTGTTCGTCAAGCTGCTCGACGAGCAGGACGAGTTTCGCCTGCTCGCCGCCTCCGGCCTCGCGGTGCAGTTCGGCGCGCAGGGGCTGGTGTCGATGGCGGTCAACACCGGGCTCGCGCCGTCGAAGGGCATGACGCTGCCGTTCATCTCCTATGGCGGGTCGTCGATGATCGCGCTGTCGATCGGCATGGGGTTGCTGCTCGCCTTTACCCGGCGCAATCCGTTCCTGACGCGCAGCCCCTATGTGCTGCGCTGGCAGGTGTAGCATGACTGACAAGCGTCATTTCGTTCTCGCCGCGGGGGGCACCGGCGGGCACATGGTCCCCGCGGCCGCGCTCGCCGCCGAGCTGACGCGGCGCGGGCATCGTGTCGCGCTGGTGAGCGACGCGCGGGGGGTGCGCTTCCCGGGCCTGTTCGAGGGGGTGCAGACGCACGTGCTCCCCGCTGGGCGGTTTCAGCTCAAGCGGCCGCAGGGCTGGGCGAGCGCGGCGCGCGAGATGTGGCGCGGGCGGGCGATGGCGCGCGAGCTGTACCGGACGTTCAAGCCCGCCGCGGTGATCGGCTTCGGCGGCTATCCGGCGTTCCCGGCACTGACCGCGGCGTTCGCGGACAAGATCCCGACCGCGATCCATGAGCAGAACGCGGTGCTGGGGCGCGTCAACCGGCTGGTCGCGAGCCGGGTCGACGCGATCGCGACGTCCTATGCGAAGACCGAGCGGCTCGCGCCCAAGCTCGCGAGCAAGGCGCTGCATGTCGGCAACCCGGTGCGCGAGGCGGTGCTGGCCTTGCGCTCGCGGCCCTATCCGCTGCTGGAAGAGGACGGCATCTTCCGCGTGCTCGTCACCGGGGGCAGCCAAGGCGCGAGCGTACTGAGCCAGGTCGTGCCCGATGGCCTGTCGATGCTTCCGCCCGCGTTCCGGCGGCGGCTGCAGGTGACGCATCAGGCGCGGATCGAGGACATCGACGCGGCCCGCGCGAAGTACGCCGAGCTCGACATCGCCGCCGACCTCGCGACCTATATCGACGACATGGCGGCTGAGCTCGCCTGGGCGCACCTCGTCATCGCGCGCGCGGGCGCATCTACGATCGCCGAGCTGACCGCGGCGGGGCGGCCCGCGATCCTAGTGCCGCTGCCCGGCGCGACCGACGACCATCAGACCGCCAACGCGAAGGAGATGGCGACGGCGGGCGGCGCGCGGGTAATTCCGCAGAGCCTGTTCACCCCGGTCGAACTCGCCAAACAGATGCAGAAGCTGGGGCTCGACCCCGCCGCGCTGGAGAACGCGGCCGGGCGCGCGCGGGCGATCGGCAAGCCGAACGCGGCAAGGGACCTAGCCGATCTGGTCGAGAGCTTCGACGCCCCGCTCGCGCGACTGCCGGTGGTGCAGCCGGCGCGCAAGGAGGCGTTCGCGTAGATGCGCGGTGTCCACACCGACATTGGCACGATCCACTTCGTCGGCATCGGCGGCATCGGCATGTCCGGCATCGCGGAGGTGATGGCGAACCTTGGCTATCGCGTGCAGGGGTCCGATGTCGCCGAGGGCTATGTCGTCCAGGGCCTGCGCGCCAAGGGCATCGCGGTTGCGATCGGGCACCGGGCGGAGAATATCGGCGACGCGGCGGTGGTGGTCGTCTCCACCGCGATTCACCGCGGCAACCCGGAGGTGGAGGCGGCGCTCGAACGGCGCGTGCCCGTGGTGCGCCGCGCGGAGATGCTGGCGGAGCTGATGCGGCTGAAATCCACCGTCGCGGTGGCGGGGACGCACGGCAAGACGACGACGACCAGCATGGTGGCGGCACTGCTCGACGCGGGCGGGGTGGACCCGACCGTCATCAACGGCGGGATCATCAACAGCTATGGCTCGAACGCCCGGCTCGGCGCGAGCGACTGGATGGTGGTGGAGGCGGACGAGAGCGACGGCTCGTTCCTGCGGCTCGACGGCACGGTCGCGGTGGTGACCAACATCGACCCGGAGCATCTCGACCATTACGGGTCGTTCGACGCGGTCAAGGACGCGTTCGTCGAGTTCGTCGAGAACGTGCCCTTCTACGGCGCTGCGCTGATGTGCCTCGACCATCCGGAGGTGCAGAACATCCTGCCCCGGCTGCGCGACCGGCGGGTGGTAACGTACGGCTTTTCCGCGCAGGCGGACGTACGCGGGGTGAATGTGCAGCCCTTTCCGGGCGGCAACCGCTTCGAGGCGATCGTGCGCGCGCGCGGCGGAGCGACGCGCTCGATCGAGGGGATCGAGCTGCCGATGGCGGGGCGACACAACGTGCAGAACGCGCTGGCGGCGATCGGGGTGGCGCTGGAGCTTGGCATCGACGACGCGACGATCCAGCGCGGGTTCCATGCGTTCGGCGGGGTCAAGCGGCGCTTCACCAAGGTGGGGGAGGTACGCGGCGCGACCGTGATCGACGACTATGCGCATCACCCGGTCGAGATCCGCGCGGTCCTCTCCGCCGCGCGTGAGAGCAGCGCGGGCCGGGTGATCGCGGTGGTGCAGCCGCATCGTTATACCCGTCTCCAGAGCCTGATGCCCGAGTTCCAGACCGCGTTCAACGACGCGGACGCGGTGTGGGTGACCCCCGTCTACCCGGCGGGTGAGGTGGCGGTGCCCGGCGTCGATGCGGAGGCGCTGGTCGAAGGGCTCAAGCGGCGCGGGCACCGGCAAGCGGCGACGATCGCGGACGCGGACGCGCTGGCTGCGGCACTCGCACCGGGGTTGCGCGAGGGCGATCAGGTGGTGTGCCTGGGAGCGGGAGACATCACGAAGTGGGCTGCCGGGCTCGCTGACGCGATCGGGAAGCGGTCGTGAGCGGCGGAGCAACTCAGCTCCTCCCCCGGGGACCGGGGGAGG
>CALMGC010000126.1:3442-6741 GCA_937863505.1 uncultured Sphingomonadales bacterium
CGGGGGAGGAGCTTAGGGGAACGCTCACCGCCAACGCCTCCCTCGCCGACTTTATCTGGTTTCGCACCGGCGGCGCGGCGGAGTGGCTGGCGCGACCGGCGGACGTGGACGACCTCGCGGCGCTGATGCGCTCGCTCGACCCGAGCACGCCGGTGATGCCGATCGGGGTCGGCTCCAACCTGATCGTGCGCGATGGCGGCGTGCCGGGCGTGGTCGTGCGGTTGCCCAAGGCGATGGCGCGGGTGTCGGTGGAGGGCGGCCTGATTCGCGCTGGCGGCGCGGCGATGGGGATCACCGTCGCGAGCGCGGCGCGTGATGCGGGCGTCGGGGGGCTGGAGTTCCTGCGCGGTATCCCCGGCACAGTGGGCGGCGCGGTAAAGATGAACGCGGGCGCGTATGGGCGCGATACGTCTGACATCCTGCGCGAGGTCACGGTCGTAACCCGTTCGGGCGATGTCAAAACCTGGCCCGCCGAGCGGCTTGACTATAGCTACCGCCACTCCGAACTGCCCGAAGGCGCGGTAGTGGTGGAGGCGGTGTTCTCCGGCGTCCCTGACAATCCGCAAGCGATCGGCGCGGAGATGGACCGCATCGCCGCCGAGCGCGAGGCGACGCAGCCACTGCGTTCGCGCACGGGCGGCTCGACATTCAAGAACCCGCCCGGCCACAAGGCATGGGCGCTGATCGACGCGGCGGGGTGCAGAGGTCTTCGCAGAAACGACGCGCAAGTGTCCGAGAAGCATTGCAACTTCCTGCTCAACCTCGGGCAGGCGACGAGCGCGGACATCGAGGCGCTGGGCGAGGAGGTGCGTGCGCGGGTGCTGGCGCATAGCGGGGTGGCGCTGGAGTGGGAGATACAGCGGGTGGGGGTGGCGGCATGACCCCGCTCGACATCGCCGTGCTCATGGGCGGCTGGTCCGCCGAGCGTGAGGTATCGCTCACATCCGGCGCAGGGGTAGCGGCGGCGCTGGAGCAGCTCGGCCACCGGGTTACGCGCATCGACATGGCGCGCGATGTCGCCGCGAGGCTGGCGGAGGCGCGGCCCGACCTCGTGTTCAACGCGCTCCACGGCACGCCGGGAGAGGACGGCAGCGTGCAGGGCATGCTCGACCTGATGGGGTTGCGCTACACGCATAGCGGGATGGCGACATCCGTGATCGCGATCGACAAGCAGCTAACCAAGCAGGTGCTGGTCCCGCACGGCATCCCGATGCCCGGGGGACGAGTGGTGAAAAGCGCGGAACTGTTCGAGAGCGATCCGCTGCCTCGGCCTTATGTGCTCAAGCCCGTCAACGAAGGCTCGTCGGTCGGCGTTACGATCGTCACCGAAGAAGGTAATTACGGCAGGCCAATAGCGAAGGATGCTGCGGGTCCGTGGCAGGATTTCGACGAGTTGCTCGCCGAACCGTTCCTCCGCGGGCGCGAGCTGACCACCGCCGTGCTTGTGGATCGCGCGCTGGGTGTGACCGAGCTCAAGCCGCGCTCGAGCTTCTACGATTATGACGCGAAATACACTGACGGCATGACCGAACATGTCTATCCCGCCGCGGTGTCCGACGAGATCGCCGCCGCCTGCAACGCGATCGCGCTGGCGGCGCACCGCCTGCTCGGCTGCCGGGGAACGAGCCGCGCGGATTTCCGCTGGGATGACGAGGCGGGGGTCGACGGCTTGTTCCTGCTGGAGGTAAACACGCAACCGGGGATGACGCCGCTCAGCCTCGTCCCCGAACAGGCGCGGCACAACGGGATTAGCTATGCCGAGCTGGTCCAGACCATCGTCGACGACGCAATGAAAGATCCGATACCATGACCGCCACGATCAAGCGCGGCGCGCCCGCCCGGCGGCCCATGCCCAAGCGCAAGGTGCAGAAGCAATCGGCGATCAACCGGCTGCTCGCCCGGCTGCCCATCACCGAACAGGCGGTGCGCCGCGCCACGACCGGCGCGCTGCTCCTTGTCGGCGCGGGGGTGCTGATCGCGGGCGCGACCTGGGCGGGGGTGCCGGGGATGGCCGGGCAGACGCTGTCCGACGCGGCCGGGCGCGCGGGGCTACGCGTCGAGCAGGTGGAGGTGACCGGGCTTCATCATATGGACTTCATGACGGTGAACGCGGTGGCGCTCGACCAGCGCTCGCTGGCGATGCCGTCGGTTGACCTCGACGCGGTGCGCCAGCGGCTGCTCGCCTATGGCTGGATCAAGGACGCGCATGTCTCGCGGCGGCTGCCCGACACGTTGCTGATCCATGTCGACGAGCGCGAGCCCGCGGCGGTGTGGCAGGACGAGGAGCATCTGATGCTGATCGACGCGGGCGGCACGGTGCTCGAGCCCGTCGACGCGGCGCATGTGCCCGACCTGCCGTTCGTGATCGGGCCGGGCGCGCATCTGCAGGAGGCGGCGTATCAGACGCTGCTCGCCGCCGCGCCCGCCCTGCGACGACATGTGCGCGCGGCGACGTGGGTCGGCAACCGGCGCTGGGACCTGCGCTTCGACAGCGGCGAGATGCTGATGCTGCCGGAGGGCGAGCGCGAGTCGGCGGGAGCGCTGGCGGGGTTCGCGGAAATGAACCGGCGGCGCCCGCTGCTCGGCAAGGGGTGGGTGCGCTTCGACCTGCGCGACCCGAGCAAGCTGGTGGCGCGCCCGCCCAACGCGGCGGCTCGGACGCTGGATGAGGGCGGGGCGGTGAAGGCGGACACCGCCGCGAACGCAAAGACGAACGGCTGAAAGTTGGGGGCGGGGAATATGGCAAAGGCGGCACCGGAGGGATTGATCACAGCGCTCGATATCGGGTCGTCGAAGGTTTCGGCCATGATCGCGCGCGCGGGGGACGGGGGCGAGCTGATCGTGCTCGGCACCGGGCAGCGCGAGAGCCGCGGCGTCAAGCGCGGCTACATCGCCGACATGGCCGCGACCGAGGCGGCGGTGCGCGAGGCGGTGGAGCAGGCGGAGCGGATCGCGGGCGTGTCGATCGAGGATGTCTGGGTCGGCTTCTCCGCGGGTGGGCTGGTCAGCGATGTCGCCTCGATCGAGTTCGAGCTGGGCGGGCACCGGATCGAGCAGGGCGATATCGACGCGCTGCTGTCCGCCGGGCGCGACTCGATCGACCCGCAGGGGCGGATGGTGCTCCACGCGCAGCCCGCGCTCTACACGCTCGACGGGCTGACCGGGGTAAAGAAACCGTTGGGGCTCCATGCCGACCGGTTGGGCGTCCACATCCATGTCGTCGCGGCGGACGGGTCGCCGGTCAGGAACCTCGACCTGTGCGTCCGCTCGGCGCATCTGGAGGTGAAGTCGATCATCGC